>CAYOIU010000089.1:0-12710 GCA_964404085.1 uncultured Desulfobacteraceae bacterium
TAATAGTGATCCCTTCCGGCAGGAACAGCGGGAAGATGATGGCCGACATGAAGAGGAGACTGATCAGGGGCACACCCCGGATCATCTCGATATAGGCAACACTAAGCCATTTTACGCCCGGCATTTTGGATCGCCGTCCAAGGGCAAGCACGACGCCCAGGGGATAGGCGGCGGTGAGGCCGAAAACAGAGAGCAGGAGTGTGAGAGGCAACCCACTCCATTTGGTACTTTCCACGGAAGACAGCCCGAAAAGGCCGCCTTTCATCAAGAGGCCCATGGTAAAAAGCCCCGCAATCCATGCATAGAGCAGGGATTTTTTCCAGTGTTTCCTGTTCTGGCTGTAAAACAGGAGGCCGAACAGGATCAACATGGCCACCAGGGGCCTCCACTGGGAATCGTAAGGATAAAACCCAAAGAGAATAAAGCGCACGTTTTCCGTAATAACGGACCAACAGGCCCCTGTGGCGGCCTTGCATGCCTGTCCGGTTGTGTGCCATACGCTGTCAATGAAGGCCCATCTGATGAGCGGCGGCACGACTTTCCAGAGTAAATACAATGTCGCTATGGTGAGGAAGGAATTCAAGACCCCATTGAACAGGTTTTCCTTCACCCACCCTATAACACCCACGTGTGTTATCGGTGGTTTCATCCCCTGTGTTTGGGTTCCTGCTGTCTCAGCCATAGACATATCTATCTCTCCACCAATGCAGCTTTCTTGTTATACCAGTTCATGAAGGCCGATGTGGACAAGCTGAAGATCAGATACAAAGCCATGATCAGGGCTACCCCTTCGATGGACTGACCCGTCTGGTTGATGGTGGTATTGGCAACGGAAACAAAATCCGGGAATCCGATGGCCACCGCGAGAGAACTGTTCTTGGTCAGATTGAGCATCTGGCTCGTCAGGGGCGGGATGATCACCCTGAGGGCCTGGGGCAAAATGACAAGGTTCAAAACCAGGGAAGGCCTCAAACCAATCGCCATGGCGGCCTCTCTCTGCCCCCTGCTCACTGATTGGATACCGGCCCTCACCACTTCGGCCACAAAGGCGGACGTATAGAGAATGAGGCCGAGCAGCAAAGCGCAGAACTCGGGAGACAGGGTCAGACCACCCACAAAGTTGAAGCCCGTAAGCTTGGGAACATTCATCTTCACAGGTGCCCCGAAGGCCAGCCAGACAACCAGGGGAAGGCCAATGATAAGAGAGATGGAAACACGGAAGGTGGGAAAGAGCTGTCCTGTTTTTTCCTGCCGTCTCCGGGCCCAGCGCCGGATAAAATAGGACAGCGCACAGGCCCCCAGGAAGGCCAAAACCATGTATTTGTGTGCCGGATGGACCTCCGGCACCGTAAAGGCAATTCCCCTGTTGCACATAAAAATGCCCTTTATGGGAGACAGGGCCTGCCTGGGCGAGGGAAGACTTTCGTAAAAGATGGCGTACCAGAAAAAGAGCTGCAGCAGGACCGGGATGTCCTGCATGACCTCGATGAAGATGCCGGAAAGTTTTGATACCAGCCAGTTGCTGGACAACCGGGCGATCCCGACAATGGTCCCCAGTATGAGGGTTATCACGATTCCCGCGAAGGAGACCTCCAGTGTATTCAGGGCGCCTACGATGAGGGCCCGGCCGTAGGAACTGGCCGCTGAATAGGATATGAGGGATTCGCCTACCTCAAATGAGGATTCCTTGTTGAGGAAGCTGAAGCCGGTGGCAATGGCCTGCTTTTTGAGATTGATGACGGTATTGGAAACCAGGTAATAGGCCAGAAGGCCCACGATTCCTAATACGGCTATCTGGAAAATGACGGCGCGTTTCTTGGGATCAAGCCAGAAGGGAACTTTTTCTGCTTGCGTATTTGGCATCACCAATGGAATCCTCTGGTGTCTGCTCGATCATTCAAAGACTTGTTCCTTGCCCCCAAGTCCTTTCGGCAAGTGCTCTATTCGACACGTTTATTTCGGCGGGTGAAGATGGGATGGAAATGAGAGCGCCCCTACGCAAAGGGGCACTCTCATGGGCTTATTATCTAAACGGAGCGGCATACATCAGACCGCCTCTTGTCCAGAGGTCATTCAGGCCTCTTTGGAGACCGAGCTGCGTGTTGACACCCACATTCCGTTCAAAGATTTCGCCATAGTTGCCCACCTGTTTGATGATATTGTAGACCCATTTGTTGTCGAGCCCCAGGGCCTTACCCATGCCGGGGGTTGTACCCAGGAAACGCTGTATCCCAGGGTTCTTGCTCTTCATCATCTGGTCGACATTCTTGGAGGTAATGCCGAATTCCTCGGCCTGTACCAGGGCCATGACGGTCCAGTTGACAATATCGTACCACTGGTCATCGCCGTGTCGGACGACAGGGGCCAGAGGCTCCTTGGAAATAATTTCCGGCAGGAGTTCATAATCGGCCGGATTGGGGGAAACAGAACGCTGTGCCGCCAGCTGAGAGGCATCCGAGGTCAGGACATCGCAGCGACCGGCAAAGAAGGCCTTGTTGAGCTCGGTGGTATTTTCGATGACGACCGGTTTCCATTTCAGTCCGTTGGATCTGAAGAAATCTGCAGCGTTCATCTCGGTGGTCGTCCCCGGCAATACGCAGACCGTGGCACCGCCCAGCTCTTTGGCACTCTTGATCCCCAGTTTCTTCGGCACCAGGAACCCCTGCCCGTCATAGTAGTTGACGTGGCAGAAATTGAGGCCGTTGACCGTTTCACGTGTCAATGTCTGGGTGGTGTTGCGGCACAATACATCGATCTCTTTTGATTGAAGGGCAGGCAGACGCTGCACAGCAGTCAGGGCAACGAATTTTACCTTGTCGGCATCGCCGAAAACGGCGGCGGCAACGGCCCTGGCCGTATCTACGTCCAAGCCTTTCCACTCGCCCTTCTTGTCCGGCATACTGAACCCGAACACACCACCGTTGACACCGGCAATGAGCACACCTCTGGCCTTCACTGTGTCGAGAGACTCTCCCGCCATGGCCATGCCGGCCGTGGCCAGGAATACCAGCGCCACCATCAGTAAAAGAAGTTTAAAAAGTTTCATCCGATTTTCTCCTTTCGCGTTTCAGGTTTACCAATTCCGTCGCAATAAGGCGACACCACTTCGTTTACATGAAACAAAAGACAGATGAATCGCGTGTTGGAACTCCCGCCCACTACACCGAGCGGGGTTTTTGGAAAGACTTCTTAAAGGTTGAGAATTTTTAATAACACATGGCCATAGCTTTTTCAAGGAAAAGCTTTAAAAGACACCATTTTGGCAGGTCTTTAAAGAGAGAGGCCTAAAACTCCTTGTCACGAAGGCCTGCTTGAGTTAGACTTCCATTTCAAAAATGCGGCCTTATGGAAAGGAGCCCTAAATGGAAAAACCCGCAGAACATTATTGGAACCTGAAACTGAACAACGTGAAAGAGGCTTTGGAATCCAACAACTTCCAGGTTCACCTGACAAAAGAAGGTCATGATGCAAAGGACATCGTCCTGAATGATATCCTTCCCCAGAGTGGCGCAAAGAGCGTCTCTTTCGGGGGTTCCATGACCGTGGTGGGCTCAGGGGTCTATGACACCCTGAAAAAGCACCCCGGGGTAGAGGTGCTGGACACCTATGACAGGAGCATTTCCCGCGAGGAAGTCCTGGAGGTCAGAAGACGCTCTCTCCTGGTGGATCTCTTCATCTGCGGGACCAACGCAGTCACCGAGTCCGGTATCCTCGTGAACCTTGATATGATCGGTAACCGCATCGGGGGACTCACGTTCGGGCCGAAAAACGTGGTGGTTCTGGCCGGTCGCAACAAGATCGTTGCCGATCTTGAAGACGCCATGTTCCGCATAAAAAACTACGTGGCCCCCTCCAATGCCATTCGCCTGGATAAGAAAACACCCTGCGTCAAGACCGGCGAATGCGAGGAGTGCAAGAGCCCTGATCGCATCTGCAATACCTGGACGATTACGGAAAAATCTTTCCCAAAGGGGCGTGTCAAGATCATTCTGATCAATGGGGATATGGGGCTGTAGGCTCCCGGAGCGGCCTTCCACCGGAGTCTCGATACACCATGCTCCATGTCTTCTATACCATCGGTCCTATCTTTGTGATCATCCTTCTGGGGTGGTCTCTCAGGAAGCGGGGTTTTCTTCCTTCTCAAATGATCGGCCCCCTGAATCGGATGGTCTACTACCTGGCCATTCCGGCCATGATCTTCCGGGAAGTGGCCCAGGCCCCCTTCCATGCCCATTTTCAACCCCTGCTACTGGGGGCCACCCTCTCAGCCGTTGTCCTGATGTTCGGCATCGCCCTGGGTACGGGGTTTCTCTTCTCCGTCTCCAAGCGGGAATTCGGGACCTTCCTGCAGAGTTCTTTCCATGGAAATCTGGGATACATCGGTTTGGCCGTGGCCTACTATTTCCTTGGCAAAGAGGGTTTTACCAGGACCTCCATCTTGGCCGCATTCCTCATGCTCCTGCAAAATTTCCTGGCCGTCCTGGCCCTCCAGGCATTCTCCGGCCGGGCAGCAAGTCCGCACAGACTCGTTTTCTTTGTAAAAAAGATTATCTACAACCCCGTCATTTTCTCAGCCTTGGCCGGAATCGGCTTTTCTCTTTTTCGCCTACACATCCCTGAACCGGCTGACCGCGCGCTGGGGATCATAAGCGGCATGGCTCTGCCCCTCGCCCTCATCGTGATCGGGGCCTCCCTCTCTTTCGGACTGATCAGGTCGCATCTGATCCAGGCTCTGGGGGCGGGCGTTCTGAAACTCATGGTGCTGCCGGCTCTTGGTATTGGATTTTACTTCTGGTTAGGGCTCTCTCCAGATCAGTTTCTTCCGGGACTCATCCTCCTGGCCTCTCCCACAGCCACCATAACCTACGTCATGGCCGGAGAAATGGAGGGTTCAACGGAACTGGCATCAGCCGCCATCTCCTTAAACACCCTTATTTCCGCCGGGACTTTTCTTTTTTGGCTTGGATTCAAATATTGATGAGCAAGGGTACCACACGTATGCGACTCTATACCGGCCCTTTTTTCCTGATGGGACTTGCGAATCTCTTTACGGTTTCCAGTTTCGGAAGCTTTTATCTCTTTCCCCTGTTCATTACCGATCACGGGGGATCAAAGGCCGATATCGGCATCATCATGGGGGCCTTTGCCCTGTCCGCCGTGATTTCACGGCCCTGGATATCCGAGATGATCGATCGTATTGGCCGGAAGAGGAGCTATACCCTGGGATGCTTCGTCATGACCATCCTACCCTTATGCTATCTGCTCTTTCAGGGACAGATCCACAAATTCTATGCGCCTCTCGTCCTGGTCAGGCTGATCCATGGTGTGGGTCTGGCCATCTGTTTTACCGCAGTCTTCACCTATATCGCCGACATTGTCCCAGAAGGTCGCATGAACGAGGGAATCGGGATGTTCGGCGTAACCGGTCTTACAGGACTCGCCCTCGGACCGGTCATTTCAGAAATCATTATCCGGGAGTTCGGATTCTCCGCTTTTTTTCTCAGCGCTTCCGCCCTTGCCGGCCTTGGTTTGCTGATCCAATTTCCCCTCCCGGAGTCTCACCAGGCCACCCAATCCTCCCAGGCACCTTCTTTTTTTTCCATATTGGTGAAAAGGCGAATTCTTATGGTGGCGTATCTGGCCTTCCTTTTCGGTTTCGGTCTGGCTGCCTCAGGCGGTTTTGTCACCCCTTATGGGAAAGAACGCAACCTTTCGTTCGTGTCCCTGTTCTACATCTTCTATTCATTCGCAGCCGTCTTGAGCAGGCTCATGGGAGGGAAACTGGCCGACCGGGTAGGAGAAGAACGCATCATTCCCTATGGCCTGACCATGTCGGGTCTGGGCCTGGCAGCCCTCATTTTTTTAGGAGGAACCCCGACCCTCATCCTCTCGGGATTGCTGTCCGGATGTGGTCATGGCTTTCTCTTTCCCTCATTGAATTCCCTCATCATCCGCGGAGAATCTGTTGATATCCGTGGTAAGATTACCGGTATTTTTACGGGCGCCCTGGACGCAGGAGCCTTCGTGGGTTCCATCACCTTGGGGTATGTGGGTGATTGGGCAGGCTACCGCGTTCTTTTCCTTGTGGCCGCATCGGCCCTCTTCGGGGGCCTGCTCATCTCCTTTCCTTCCATCCGCCCGGGGACCAGGTAACCCGGGTAGGATGGGATCACATGCTCCTCTGGAAAGAACAGTAAAGATCTCCCTGCAGATTGCCGATAGCCTTTTTGGCATCGGAAGGCAGTGAACCAATGGCCGTATACAAAAATGCACTATGTGGAAGATTTTGCACGCTTTCCCATGAAACTGCCAAGACAATTCAGAGCCTTCAAGGCACACAAGACTCGCATAACTCTTTGTCACGGTAGGACATTTTCCTTTTTGCTCCGGCATGGTATAGTTGTTGCATTTATTTGATCTTCAAAGAGGACCGACGCCTAAAATATCTTCCAAGATCAACCACCCAAAAGAGGGCCATGAGGACCATGAAAAAGACATTTACCGCCATCATTGCCGGAACCTTTCTGGCCCTCATCATGTGCCAGGCAGGATATGCCGGTTCAGACCATCTTTCTCTTCCAAACGGCCGTCTTTCCCCTCCCCGTGGAAAGTTTATGGGGGTCCCCTCCGCCACCCGATTTCTTGAAGTGAGTGATCTTGTTCTTCTCCCTCTCCCTTTCCTTTTTGTCGATAAGACAAGACGCAACCAGGGTGCTACATCCGTTTTCCCCCTCTTCCGCGCATTTCTCTCTATGAAAGAACGGATGTTGGAGAAGGCCCCCATGGGGAATGTTTCTCCCGGTTACAGTGAGACGCGATCGGAAAAATCGGTAGTAAACCGGGCACGAAGAATCCTTGATTCAAAACAATTGACATCTCAAGAATACATGGGAATCTGCCTCAACCGGGGCGTCGGCAAAGCCAAAAAATGGAAGCTTTCCCTTGACCTGGGCATTGCACTTGAAATTGACAGTGATCTTTCCCATTACGCCGGAACTTTGGCCGGCACTTCTCCGGATTTCCAGACTGATCCGGGTGGTCAGGAAATGGATTTCCTGGACCAGATAAGAAATGGCGCCCCCTTCATAGGGCTTGGACTAAGCTGCAGATTCTAATCCTTTTCTCTCTTCCCAAAACCTCTCCCGTCCTGTAACATACTTTTGATCATCTCCGGTCAATGGCGCCACAAGAACCCAAGCCATTGCCTCCGGCTGGGTTTTTCACTTATGGTCAAAACAGAACGAAAAAGAGCTCACCAATCCGGTGACGGTGGTTTCGAATACGAGGTCTGGAACCGCTATTTTGCCCAGCTCCCAGGTAAAATGGAAGAACTGGGGGCGGAGGAACTGGCGGAGTTGGGGGCTCTGAACGTCAGGCCGTCTTTCAAAGGGGCCTTTTTTGAGGCCGGCAAAGCCGCCCTCTACCGGATCAACTATCAATCCCGTCTCACCTCAAGGATCCTTGCGCCGCTCCTGACATTCAATTGCCACAGCACCAAGTATCTGTACAAAACTGCAAAAGCCATCGACTGGTCTCGACTTTTGACACCTGAAAGGACATTCGCTGTTTCGGCGACAATCTCTCACAGCAAGATCACACACTCAAAATATGCAGCCCTGTGCCTGAAAGACGCCATCGCGGACTATTTCAGAGAGAAGAGCGGAAAACGTCCCGATGTCCGGCCGGGAGATCCGGACGTGCAATTCAATCTGCATGTTCAGAACGACAAGGCCGTCATCAGTCTTGATACTTCGGGGGGACCTCTCCATCGAAGGGGGTATCGGAAGGAAACGGTGGAGGCGCCCATGCGGGAGACCCTGGCTGCCGCAATCATCCGGCTCACCGGCTGGGACGGCGAGACGCCCCTTTGTGACCCCATGTGCGGGTCGGGAACACTCCTTTTTGAGGCTTTGATGCATGGTTGCAGGATCCCCGCCGGGTTTCTGCGGAAACGGTTCGGGTTCGAGTGCCTCCCGGACTTCGACAGGGACTTGTGGCTGGAGACAAAACAAGAGGTGGACGCCCGGATTCGCGTGTTGCCGAAAAACATCCTCTTCGGCAAGGACATCTCAAAAAAGGCCCTGGATATTGCAAAGGCAAACAGCCGTGTCCTGCCATCAGGAGAAAACATCCGCTGGGAAGTGGCCCCTGTAGAAAACATCACCATCCCTCAGGACTGCGCCATTGTAACCAACCCACCCTACGGCGTTCGGTTGGGTGAAAAAAAGAATGTTGCGGCGCTTTACAGGAGAATGGGACAGGCGCTTAGACAGAGATGCGGCGGGTCTACCGCATTCATCTACATGGGTGATCCATCGCTGATCAAAGAAATGGGGATAAAACCTTCCATGAAGCGGCCTTTGCTCAATGGGGCAATTGAGGGGAGACTCTGCCGGCTCAAGATTTTCCCATCACGCCGACCTGCATAGATCAGGTGGATCCCGGATCGGCCCTGGTTTCCTTTTCGACCCAGTCCAGAAAGGGCCTTAATCCCTCCATTATGGGAAGCGTGACGATGCAGGGGCATTCGTAGCTGTGAAGGGATTTAACCTTTTCGATCAGATCCGGAACTCGGTCGGCCCGTGTCTTGCCCAGGACGATCACCTCTTTATCCTCCTGGATTTTCTCTTCCCACCAGTACATGGAGTGCATCTGATCGATGATGTTCACACAGGCGGCCAGACGGGATTCCACGAGTTTCCTGCCGAGGGCCCTTGCTTCCGCCATGTTCGGGACGGTAATGTAGACAAGACGAATTTCCATGGTCTCGACCTCCTCTCACTGACCTATATCATCCAAATATGGCAGGGAATGTCAAATCCCCAAATCTACCACGCAATTTCTTCTGCCCATGTCCTCACCAAAGCCGGTGGTATGGAAATATCCCTGATCACCAGCAAGACGTTAGATGCAAGGCGCCGAGGAGCGACGACAGAGGCGTATGGAGCAATACGCCGCAGGGAGGAGCGAACGAAGGCAACGCCGCAGATGACGCCTTGATGGTGAATCAGGAAATCCCTTTTCCCTTGACCCTCCCCCCTTCTTTCCCTATACTTTTTTTCCGTCCTCTAGGACGTTTTCGCGTTTTTACGCCAAGGCATCTTCCGCAAGGATGTGTTTCCCGGCAGACAAGTGAGCAGGATATGTTTTTGGCATTGAGGCATTTGGATTTTATTTGACATTTGAACTTTGACATTTGGTCAATTCCGGCTTGTCCGCCTCCGGCGGGCTTGTCCGGGCTAGGAGGTCTTTTATGGGAAAAGTCGGAATCATCGGTGTGGGCCAGAGTGCCTTTGTCCGCGGTTACCCCGGCTCCATCAGGGAATTGGTCTTCGAGGGTTTCAAGGAGGCCATGGCGGATGCACGAATCTCCGTCAAGGATATTGATGCATCCATCGTATGCTCGGCCCCCGAGTATGACAAACAACGCTCTCCTGCCGGCGTCTTCGCGGAATATCTGGGTTTGACGCCCCAACCCACGTTTTATCTGGAAAGTCTGTGCTCCTCCAGCAGCACGGGCCTCAAGACCGCTTATGCCCTGGTGAAATCAGGGCTCCACGACGTGGTGGCCGTGATAGGGTTTCAGAAGATGTCGGAGATATCATCAGCCGAATCCCAGGAACGCATGGGCCGCGGGGGAGATATCCAGTGGGAAAGCCCTTTCGGGACCATGATGCCCGCCTACTATGCCATGTACGCCAGGGCACATATGGAGGAATACGGCACCACCCCTGAGGACCTGGCATTGATCCGCGTCAAGGCGTCCACCTACGGGCAGATCAATGAAAAGGCCGTTTACCGCAAGGCCGTCACCTTGGACAAATTCTCCGATCCGGAAAGTCCCATGTCAGGCCCCGTGGCCAGTCCTCTCCGGGTGGGCGATTGCTGCGCCAATGCCGACGGCAGCTCCTGCGTCATCGTGGCTAACGAAGAAAAAGCCCGGACCTTCAGTGACAAACCGGTCTGGATCCTCGGGATTGGTGCGGCTTCCACGGCTGTAAACCTTGCGGGCAGAGACCTCTTCACAGGGTTGACCGTTGCCTGCCAGGCCGGCGAGGAGGCCTACAAAATGGCCGGTGTCACAGCAGGCGACATCGATGTTGCCGAGGTGCACGACTGTTTTACGATCGCCGAGATGATGGCCTATGAAAACCTGGGCTTTGCCAAGCCCGGAGAAGGCAAGGACCTGATCCGGAGCAAAGAGACATACAAGGAGGGAAGCATCCCTGTGAACGTGGATGGCGGCCTCCTCTCAAAGGGTCATCCCATAGGTGCCACCGGAGGATCCCAGATCAGGACGATCGTGCTTCAACTCAGGGGAGATGCCGGCGACATGCAGGTCAAGAACCCGGAAGTGGGTCTCGTCCATAATATCGGCGGTGTGGGTCTCTATGGCAACGTCACCATTCTGGGGAGGTAGGAGATGGCGAATAAGAAAGAAGTAGATATCAGGTTCAGCAAGTTTGGAACGGTCAGCTTTACGGCCATTACGAAGATCAATGACTTCATCGACTACCTGGAACAGGACAAGATCATGGCGACCCGGTGTAAAGATTGCGGGACCGTCTTTTTCCCTCCCAGGGCGGACTGCTATAAGTGTCTCGACAGCAACATGGACTGGACCGAGGTATCAGGCACCGGGCGACTGATTACCTACAGCAAGCTGGAATATGCACCCATCGGATTCGGGGATGATCTCCCTTACGCCATTGCCGTGCTGGACTACGGTGACTACAAGGTATTCGGAAGGATAGCCGGGAATGTCCCTGAAGGGGAAATCAGGATTGGCATGGAGATGAAGACGGTTGTCAACCAGCTTCCCAACGGGCAGCTGAACTACGTCTTCCAGAAGGCGTAAAGGTCTCCAGACCATGCCACCTGGATTACCCGCCCGCCACGGCTGGGTGGAAATTGCCATCCGCATAGATCCGATCGCACACGAGGCCGCATCGGCCATCCTCTTCGACCTGGGCTGCACGGGGGTGACTACCGAGGATTTCGGTGACGGTACGCTTAAGGGCTATTTTCCTGCTGTGGAAGACCTGGATGCCATGCGAAAGGTGCTTGAGGTTCGCCTCAATGACCTGTGTTCATTTTTCCAGGGAGTATCCCCTCCCGAGATTGAATGTTCAAAGATAAATGAAGAAGACTGGGGGAGTAGCTGGCGCAGGTTTTTCCGGACGGAACGGGTGACCGGATCCCTCACGGTCGTGCCGGCCTGGGAGGAGGCTCCGGAGACAGGCGCGGGCATCACGATTCGAATGGATCCCGGTCCCGCTTTTGGCACGGGCCAACATCCCACAACCCGCATGTGTCTTGAGGCCATGGAGACCCTCTCGAGACCTGACCCCTGGACCCTCCTGGATGTGGGCACCGGCAGTGGCATCCTGGCCGTCTATGGCGCGAAACTGGGGGCCCGGAAGATTGTCGCCATGGACATCGATCCGGAAGCCGTCAGGTGGGCCGGAAGAAACGTTTGGTTGAACGGTCTTGAAGGGGATATCCAACTCAGTGGTGTGCCCCTGGAACAATGGAACGAGCCCTTTTTCATGGTGACCGCAAACCTTATCCTGGGGACCATCCTCGATCTCATGCCCCACTTTCCCCGGGTAGTGAAGCCGGACGGCTGGCTGATCCTCTCCGGCCTGCTCAGGGATCAGGTTGAACGGATAAAATCTCCACTGGAAGGCCAGGGGTTTGTCCTATATGAAACCCTTTTCCAGAAGGAATGGGCCGCTATCCTTGCCGGGAAACCTTCATGAGGTAGAAGCGGGTGCGCCGTTTTTTTGTTGAAAGGATCGCAGCAACCGAAGGACGCCTCACCATTTCCGGTCCTGAGGCCAGGCACATCACCCGTGTCCTGAGGATGGGGCCGGGAGACCGCCTTGTCCTGATTGACCGGACCGGGCTACGTTTTCAGACCCTGATCGAATCGGCAGGCCAGAAGGAGGTGACGGTCCTGCTCGAAAAACCTTTGCCAACGCCGCCGGCGTCGCCCCTCAAAATCGTTTTGGGGCAGGCCGTCCTGAAAGCCAAGGCCATGGCATACGTGATCCAGAAGGGTTCTGAACTGGGGGTGGACGCCATCCATCCCTTCATATCCCAGAGGACCGTGGTGCGGGCCACCGCCCCGAAGAGCGAAAACAGCACGAGACGCTGGCGGGAAATAGCCGTCGCGGCCTCCAAGCAGGCCGATCGATCGGGCCCTGTGGAGATTCCACCCACCGTTTCTCTGTCAACGATTTTGCGCCACCCGGTCGCTGATAATGCCGTGAAATTTGTGCTGTGGGAGGGGGAGGAGGCCAGGGGTCTCAAAGCGACCCTGAAAACGCTTTCCCGCCCAAAGGCCGTCTTAGCCCTCGTGGGCCCGGAAGGCGGGTTCTCAAGGGAAGAGATCTATTCAGCGGAGGAAGCTGGGTTTGTTCCGGTTTCCCTGGGGCGGCGGATTCTGAGGGCGGAGACGGCGTCCATTGCCATGGCGACCGTTCTGCAATATGAGTGGGGAGACCTGAGCCCACCCTTTGCCCTATAAAGGAAACCGAACTTGACAATCCAGTGAATAAAATGACTTCGTTAGAAGCTAATATATGCCGCAAACGGCAACCTATGAGCAACGAATGGGAGGAGGACCTGACACTCTTTTTCAGACCCTTTCTAACCCTACAACGAGACTTGTAATCAATAGTTCTTGACATTTCAACCATGGTCTG
>CAYOIU010000090.1:0-12707 GCA_964404085.1 uncultured Desulfobacteraceae bacterium
ATGAGCCTGTCCTGCAGACCCACACCCTGGGGGGCATGGCCGGCTTTGAATGCCATGTTTCTTACAGCCGTGATCAGGTCTGTAATCCTGATGCCCTGGGGGCAGATCTCCTGACAGGTATAACAGCTGGAGCAGAGCCATATTTCATCACTCCGAAGCACCTCCTATATCATGCCCAACAGAATCAGTTGGATGATTTTTCTGGGACTGAAGCGGCTGTCGACCCGTCTTACAGGACAACTGGAGGCGCAATGTCCGCACTCAAAACAGGCATAGATGCGGTCACCACCCAGTTTTTCCACGACCTGGTTGACAAATTCGCTCGCAGCAACCTCAAAACCCGTATCAGGCATAACCTCTTCCTCTTCGATGTGATCGTAAAAAGTCCGACTCTCAGGATTTTTTCTCACGTTCATGGGCACGATGATGACTTTCAACGAAGTCGTCTTGATGATTGCGTTTTAAGGAAGCGAATCTGAGAATCTTTTTCATGTGCTTTCTCAAAGTGCACTTGGCAACTCACTTCTTCATGGACGGCTATTTGGGGTTTACACCTCCCAAACCTTACGCGTTTCTAATACGTACCGCTAAAGCCCAAATAGTCGTCCATCCCCTCCGAAGTGTTTAGAAAGCATCTGAAAAAGATTGTCAGGTTTGCTTCAATGCACATATCGGGTGCGTTGTTCACAGGCTACCGCTTGCGGCATAGAATCGCTTCTTAAAGAGTCATCAGTTCTATCCAAGCCCAAGGCTCTTAACCATTTCCCGCATGGTCCTGGCAAACTTGGGTCCGTCCGCGGCCGAACACCAGATGTTCCACAGCCGCTCCGGGTCATATCCTTTTTTGGCCAGTTTCCTCTTGGTGCGCTTCACCCTGGTCTCCGCCGCATAGTTCCCTGAAATGTAGTGACATGTGGGGAACTCGCATCCCGCCACCAGGACGCCCGCCGCACCCAGATCAAAGGCACGTTCAATCATGTTGATGGAGACCCGCGCGGAACACATGACCCTGATGAGCCGGGCGTGGGTCGGATACTGGAGGCGGCTCACGCCCGCCATGTCCACACCGCCCAGGGCACACCAGTGGCAGACATATCCGATGATCTTCTCTTCCGGGTGGGTTTCGAGGGCCGCCTCCACCTGGGCAATAATCTGCTCCTCGGAATAATGAACGATGGATATGCACTCCTTTGGACAGTCCGCGGCACAAAGACCGCAGCCTTTGCACAGGGCCTTCACGACGTGGGGCAGTTTCTCCTCGTCCAGCTTTATGGCGTTGAAAGGGCATCTCTTGAAGCAGAGGCCGCAGCTGTTGCACTGTGAAAGATCAATATCCGCAACGATTCCCTCGGCCTCGATGTATCCCCGTTTCATGGGGATGGAGGCCCTCATGGCGGCACCGATGGCCTCGTCAAGGGTGTCCTTGAGGTCCTTCGGCGATCTCGCGCAGCCGCAGAGGTGGAGGCCGTCACTGGCAAAATCCAGGGGACCCAGTTTCACATGGGCCTCCTGAAAAAACCCGTCCGCGTTGCAAGAGACCTTGAGCTGCCCCTTGATGTCCTCCACGGTTTCACTCCCCTTCATGGCCGTCGTGAGCACCACCATGTCGGAGGCGATATGGAGGTCCCGCTCGAGGAGTTCATCGTAAACCCGGACCCTCAAGCGCCCGTTTTCCTTTTCAACCTCCGGGTATCGGTCCTCCCTGAACCGGATGAAGCGGACGCCCAGTTTTCTTGCCCTGGTCACATCCACCCCCTCCCGCCTGACCACGCTGAGGTCCCGGTAGAGGATGTGGACATTCAGCTCCTTGTTGATCTCCTTGAGCGCCAGTGCGTTTTTGATGGAAACCGGGCAGCCGATGTTGCAGCAGCCCCGTGTCTCATTCTTGGAGTTGACACAGTTGATCATCACCACATCTTGAATGGGGAAGTCGGAGTGTTCACCCTCTTCCTTATCATTCCGCCTTCCGCCTTCCGCCTTCCGCCTTGTATTAAGAATGTTTTCTAGCTCGAACTGCGTCACCACCCTGGGGTCACTGCCGTAGAGGAACTGGTCAACAGGCTTGATTTCTTCCATTCCCGTGGCCACGATGACCGTTGAAGCCTCGAATGTTGTGGGGATCCCGTTGGCATTGAGGGTGATCCGGTAATTGCCGATGTACCCATCGACCGATTCCAGGAAGGCACCGGTGTATACGGTGATGTTGGGATCGGCCTCCACCTTTTCCCTGGTTGCCTTGACCAGTTCGTCGGCGGGAATGGGTTTGTGGTTGTGTGATACGCTTGCCAGCCCGTTCAAAAGCCCGCCAAGTTGCTCTTTCCGTTCCACGATGATCGCCTTGAACCCTTGGGCGGCTACATTGAGGGCCGCGTGCATTCCGGCCATGCCGCCCCCGATGATCAAACATTCCCTCTTGACGGGGAGCCTGATCTCTTCCCCTTCCTCCAGGAGCGCGGCCTTTGCCACGCCCATCTTTATCAGCTCTTTTGCCTTCGCCGTGGCGGCCTCCGGTTCATTCATGTGTACCCAGGACGACTGTTCCCGGATGCTGACAAACTCCAGCAGATAGGGATTCAGCCCGGCCTCCTTGACCGCCCTTTTAAACAGGGGTTCGTGGGTCCTGGGTGTACAGGAGGCGATGACGACCCTGTTGAGTTCCTCCTCCTTGATGAATTCCTTCATCCGTTCCAGGTAATCGCTCGAGCAGGACCATCTGCCTTCGTCGGCAAACACCACATTGTCAAGACCCTTGGAATAGGTAACCACATCGGGGACATCCACGACGCCCGCGATGTTGGAACCGCAGTCACAGACAAATACGCCTATCCGGATATCATCTTTATTCATGGATGCTGATCACCTTCTCCACCCTGGACACCGCCTTCATGCTGGCCGCACACGCCTGTACAACCGATTCGGAGATATCTATGGGCCCCAAGGCGCCGCCGCAGACATAGACCCCGTCCACCTGCGTTTCAAGGGGCGCCAAAAACCCATCCTTTTCCTTGAAAAACCCCAGATGGTCCCTTTCGATTTTCAGGGCCTTGGCCAGTCGCTGGTTACGCTCCCCGGGAACAAGTCCCGCTGAGAGGACCAGGAGATCCACCTCTTCTTCCAGAAATTCTCCAGACTCGCGATCCTCATAGGAAACGACGAGGTTCTTTGTGTCGGCGTCTTCCATAACCGCATAAGGCTTGGCCCTAACGTAACGCACCCCCAGTTCCCTGGCCTTCTGATAAAACTCCCAGAAATTCTTGCCGTACGCCGTGAGGTCCATGTTGAACACCACGGTTTCTACGGTTGGATCGTGCTCCTTGGTGATAATGGTCTGCTTGTTGGCCACCATGCAGCAGACCTTTGAGCAATAGGGGAGATGTCCTTCGGCCAGCCCGCGGTTCGCACACTGTATCCAGGCGATTTTCTTGGGGTGCCCGCCGTCCGAAGGCCTGACGATGTTTCCCTCGGTCGGTCCCCCGGCATTCATGAGCCTCTCGAAGTGCATGTTGGTAATGACGTTCTCGTATTCCTGGTAGCCGAAGAGGCCCGTCTCCGGTTCGCTTGGCGTCAACCCCGAGGCGACGATGATGCTTTTGACCTCGATGTTCACATTCTGGTTGCCCTGCCAGAGCACAATGGCGTTTTTCCCTTCCTTTTCGCACGCCTTGACACAGAGGGCTATGGGGCACTCTCGGCACTGACTGCAATCCACCACGCAGCCCCCGATACATGCCCCATCTTCACGGAGATTGCCATAGCGGCAGTCCGGGTCCACCACGACCACATTCGGCACCGCCTGGGGGAAGGGCAGACTAATCAGCTTGCGCTTCCCGCCCACTTTTCCGTCCAGTTCGTCGGGAATGCTCACCGGGCAGGCCTCCACGCAGGCCCCGCATCCGGTGCACTTCTCCTCATCCACATACCTGGCCTTTCGGACCAGCCTGACCTTGAAACCGTCCGGTCCCTTCTTGGCCTTTTTTACTTCCGTATTGCTGAGGATCTCGATGTTGGGATGGTTGTCCACCTCGTACATCTTCGGCGCTTCTATGCAGATGGAGCAATCGTTGGTGGGAAAGGTCTTGTCCAGCCTGGCCATGATCCCGCCGATACTCGGGGTGTCATCCACCAGATAGACCTTGGTGCCGTATTCGGCGGCGTTCAAGGCGGCGTTGATGCCTGCAATCCCTGCACCGATTATCAATATGGCATCATCCATGGAATCACCTCACCCCTCATATCTCGGTTATAACTATAGCCCCGGACTTACACAAGGCCACGCAGGTCCGGCATCCCATGCAGTTCTGCGGACGCGCGGAATAGGCCTTGTTCGTCATGTCAAAGACATCCACCGGGCACATTTTCACGCACTCCTCACACCCGTCGCACTTGTCCGGGTCGATGTACACCAGGTAGACTTCAAATGTCTTGTATTTCTTTCCCACTTCCGCCTTACGCCTGCTCTTTTTTCCACTTATAATCGATCAGTTCCGTCAGGACCCCGTTGAGCTTCTTGGGATGAATAAACCCGAATTCACAGTCGCGGAAGGGCCTGGCCACTTCACCCCTGGCGTCCGGGATAAAGGGGTAGTCTTTCGCTTTCAGTTCGGCAATGGCCTCCCGTGTGTTGTCCACGTTGAAGCTCAGGAGCATCACCCCTTCGCCGTTCCTCTCGATGAATTTGGCCACGTCCCCATCCGGCGTGGTGGATTCCATCAGCTCGAAACCCACTTCGCCGACCATGTACCTGGCCACATTGATCTTTTCCGGTTCATCGATATAGGCGTCATCAGGACCGGTTTTGCCCAAGAGCGGCTCCCAGACCTTTTTCGCCTCTTCCAGGTTTTTCACCGCAATACAGAGGTGATCTATCTTGTTCAGTTTCATTTTAAACTCCCCACGCCGGACAAGTCCGCCCGAGGGGGACTTGCCGGAATTGTCCAAATATCAAACCTCAAATGACAAAATGCAAAAATTGTCGGATCCTCTGATATCAGGACTGATCATAGCCCAATCCCTTTCTCAGTTTAGTCATTTGATATTTGACATTGATTTGAAATTTGGACTTTGAAATTTGACATTAAGTAAGCTCCCGAAAAACATTTCCGTTTTTTCTTGAGCTGAGATTGATTCATGAAATCCAACAAGCGCATGAATTGAGGGATTCGGGAAGCGCAGTTCCCGTTCCCTCAATTCATGGTATTTAAAACGTGACCTTCTCCAAAGGCACGCTGATGGCAAGGTCCGGGCACACACACCCGCACTCATTGCAGTCTTCGCAGATGAATTCCGTGACCACCACCCTGCCGTCCTGCACCCTTATCGCTGCATCCGGGCAGACCTCCACACACAAGGGCTGGACGTTGCCTCCACACATGGTACATTTATCAAGATCTATTTGAGCAGCCATCTTTCACTCCCCTGTTACTGGTTTTCTTTGTAAAGTCTCAGCAGATACTCGCCTTCCCCCCGGGGGATGGCCTTGAGCATTTCAATGTTGAGATGGGTGTTGAAAAAGACGTTCACGTCATCGAGCACGGACTGAAACAGCCTTTCCCTGGTCAACGCCACCTCTTCCATGGGAACGCCGTAGGCCTTGGCGGCCGTGGGCCAGGGGCATCGGGTACACCGGATGAAGACTTCACCCGGGTTTTCACTTTTTTCAGGAAAGGCCAGGCCGCCTTCGGTTACCCACACCCCTGCAAGTTGCTTTGCCAGGCTCATCATGAAGGCCTCTTCCCCCTTCAACCAGTTCAGCCGCGGAAGGAATCCCTTACCGATGTCTTTTCCCATCATTTCAGCGGCCTTCATCGCGATATCCATGGGTTTGGCCTCAGGACCGGCGATTTCAAGAGCCACTTCCCGCCACCGGTAAAAAGTCCTGCATATTTCACCTTGGGCACCGTGGAGATTCCGCCACAATTTACCTATCTCTTTCTCTGCATTTACTGGCATTTTTACCTCCTCCTTAAATCCTGAGACCGATACGGTATCCGTCGTGGACCGCACTGGACATGTTACGAGGTACCAGGGCATCACCAATGACAAAAAGCTCAATACCTTCCGCCTGGACCGCCTTTTTCAGACTCTCGTTCGCCTCCCGCTCGGAGACGACCACCGTATCGCAATCCACCGGAAAGCGGTACCCGTCATAGGTCTTCACGATGACGCCGTCATCGTTGATTTCCTCTATGTCACAGTCATTGTAGGCCATGATGCCGTTCTGCCTGAGGTAAATCATGTAGCGCCATTTAAAGGACGGATTCACGTCAAATCCGGCTGTTTTCTCCCTGCCCACGATGGTGACTTTCTTGCCCTGCTTGGCCAGGTGGAGGGCCACGCCGATTCCCGGTTTCCGGTTACCCCACACGACGACCTTTTCTCCAAACTCGACCCTGCCGCCGAGCACGTCGAGGACGTTGACCACATTGTCCCGATCCCCGCCCGGGCCTTGGATCTTGGAATAGATGGGTCCCGTGGCCAGGACAACCGTGTCGGGCATCTCGTCCTGGATCAATTCCTCGGTGACTTCCGTGCCCAGGTGGAACTCGACGCCCGCCTTTTCACACATCACCTTCTGGTAGTTGGTGCAGGTCGTCAATTCCTCGTCTCCATAGGGCGCCTTTGAGCCCTCCAGTACGGTGCCGCCCAGCTCTTCCCGTTTTTCATAGACATGGACTTCGTGTCCCCTCTCTGCGGCTACGTAGGCACACTCGAGCCCTGCGGTACCGCCGCCCACGATCATGACTTCCTTTTGGTCGTCTTCCTCTACGGGTTGCGGGTAAAAGGCCTCATCGTGCTCATGGGCGCACTTGGGATTGATGTAGCAGGTCATGGGCGCGTCCCTGAAGAGCCTGGCCAAGCAGAGGTTGCAGGCCACGCAGTGCCGGATTTCCTCCTCCCTGCCTTCCAGCACCTTTTTCGGCATCAGGGGATCTGCGATCATGGATCGGCACATCTCCCAGATGTCCAGTTCACCGTCTCCGATGGCCTTGTTGGGCTTGTCGGGCGTGAAGAGTCGGTAGGCCATCTGGATGGGGATGTCCACGTGTTCCTTGGCCCGCTTGGCCAGGTACAGCCAGTTGCCCTGGGGAATATCCCTGCTGATCACGGGAAAAATGGACTCCTGCCATCCCAGTGTACAGCTGATGTAGTCGGCCCCGGCCTCTTCTGCAAACTGATAGGTCTTCATGGATTCCTCGGGCGTATTGCCCCTGACGTCGCTCAGGAGTTCGTCTGAGCAGAGCCGGATGCCCACGGGGATATCGGGGCCGCAGACCTCTTTGACCCCCTGGATGATCTCGATCATGGCCTGGGATCTCCCCCTGATATCGCCGCCGTACTCGTCCGTCCTCCGGTTGGTGTAACTGGAGAGGAAGTTGGAGATCAGGTATCCCACGATGCCGGAAATTTCCACGGCATCAAAGCCGGCCTCGACCCCTCTTCTGGCAGCATCCACATGCTGCCGGATCATCTCCTTGACCTCGGCATTGGTCATCTCGAACATGGGCTTGAATACACGCAGACGCTGGGGAACCGTAGAAGGACCATGGCCGCTCTCCACATCCACCGCGCCCACCCGGCCGCAGTCCATCAATTGAAATCCGGCAACCGCCTTCTGGCTGTGGATCGCGTCCGCAAGCCTCTTGAGCCCCGGGATGTATTTGTCATCCCAGGCCCCTGCCTGTCCCACGTAACCCTGTCCCTTGTGGGCCGGATCCATGTAGACGCCCTGCATGAAACACAATCCCCCCACGACACCTTCCGCCCTCAACCGCATGTATGCCACGTCCGCATCGGTGATGAAACCGTTGTGGTCATTCAGATTCTCTTCCGTGGCGGCATATTTTATGCGGTTGGGTACGGTGAGGTTACCGATCTGGATCGGTTTGAACAGGTGAGGGTATGCCTTTGCCCCCGGATACGATGAATAATCCCATTCAAATAATAGTTTTGCCATCAATGAACCCTCCTTTTTGTTTTGTCTTCCTGGTGAATATATTACGGCTTGTCAAAAGGCCAATCCCTGCGTTGCACTGCATCTTATTGAAACAGAATTTTCACCACAGAGTCGCAGAGGACACTGAGATACTTCTTTTTCCCTTGCCGGGAGATACCGGCAAGGGAAAATAATCAATCCTACCTACGGCAGGAGCAGCATTTCTTTACCGGGAGGCATGAGTCCTCCCTGCCGGGTCGTAGCCTTGTGCGAAGACTGGTGTGTCCTCCATGTCTCCGTGGTGAGCTATTCGTTGCCTGTCCAATATCAAATGGGCGCCCCCTTTTCCCTCGACTCTGGTGACCGAAATGCATCCACCAGCAACGCAAACGTCTCTTCCAGGTTCTCGAAAAGGGAAAAGGACATGTCTTTCAGGAGCCAGCGCGTCACCAGATGATCCATGGTCCCGATAACGATATTCCTGGCCAGATAGGGATCCAGATCCGGCTTCATCTCCCCGCTCTTCTTCCCTTCCTCGAATATATCAATCAGGTGCGAATAGAGAATCTTGACGTTGGAATAGACCTCGGTCTTCATGAAATTGGCATTGGTCTTGAGGAAGAGGTAGACGATCTTGGCATCGAGGGGCTCCTGCTCGATGCGACGCATGTTCCACCAGAGGTACTTCCGGAGTTTATTGAAGGCCCCCTTGATCCCGAAGAGCTGGTCTTCCAATCCCTTGATCAGTTCGGAGACCCAGAGATCCGGAATGGTCAGCAGCAGGTCCTCCTTCCCGTGGAAATACTCGTAAAGCGCGGCCTCGGAAAGCCCGGCCTGCCGGGAAATATCAACGATCGTCGTCTTCTGATACCCCTGGTCGGCAAAGAGCTTCCTGGCCGAGGCGATAATACGGCTCTTCGTGGTCTCTTTGGATCCTTTGTTGTTAACGGCCATGTACCGCTTCCCGAAGGGTTGACAGCTAAAAGCTAATAGCTAACCGCCAAATCCTAATAGGTGCTTTCCTAGTTCCGCTAGGTGCAAGTGCAAAAAACCACTGTCGTGCTGCCAACTTCCTGTTTATTCATCGGTTATTGTATCCTAGGGAAATTAGACAGTTCAGTTCGATTCAGTGAAAATGGAAGCTTTAATTATCACTTAAACCAATACAAACAACTTGTCGCAAGAGATAGCGACACTGAATGGCACAGGCGTATATTTTCATTAGGTTCGTTAACTTATTGATTTAATGTTTATTTGATTCATTTTCAAGCCCCACCTGTGAATTCACCTAATAGCACTAGATAATATGCTTGTCAAGGAAAATCACCATTTGCGTTCTTAACCCGGCAACAGTTCCTTACAAATTTGTGGGAGGATGAGTTTATCTGAGCACTCCCATTTCCCCATGCATCTTATTTTTGAAAGAAATCTTAAAACCAAATAGTCTGGATTGTTCTTTTAGAAAAGTCGCTTGACTCCTGTTTTATTTTTTATTATTTTACTGAACTGCATCAAGATAAAATAACGAAGAGTCTTATTTTAGGATAAGCTCCAACGATGAAAAGAGAGCCCCAGGGAAAATACGTTACCATATCAACGGTGGGCGAGAAGGCCCGGGCCTTTGTCCCTGACCCCTTGCCGCCGAACCCTCCCATTGAGTGGACGCCGGATTTGCGCAGCAAGTTCGACCAGGCATTGCTCGCCCTCGGGAGGCTGGATAGCATCTCGACCTTCCTTCCGGACATTTCTTTGTTCCTCTATATGTACGTGCGCAAGGAGGCGGTGCTCTCCTCCATGATCGAAGGGACGCAGTCATCGCTTTCCGACCTCCTGCTTTTTGAACTGGATATGGAGCCGGGTGTGCCGCTGGACGACGTTCGCGAGGTCAGCAATTATGTGGCTGCTCTGGACTATGGACTGAAGAGACTGGGCGAAGGGTTTCCTCTGTCCTTACGCCTGATCAAAGAAATGCATGGGGTGTTGCTTTCCAAGGGGCGGGGCGCCAACCAGACACCCGGTGAATTTCGCAGAACTCAGAATTGGATCGGCGGCACCCGACCCGGCAATGCGGCCTTTGTTCCACCGCCGGCTGAGCAGGTGCTGGATTGCATAAGCAAGTTGGAGTTGTTTCTGCATGACCGGCCGAAACCCGCCCCTGGGTTGCTCAAGGCCGCATTGGCCCATGTGCAGTTTGAAACCATCCATCCGTTTTTAGATGGCAACGGCCGCTTGGGCCGATTGTTGATCACGTTGCTATTGTGTGAACAAAAAATGCTTCGGGAGCCGATACTCTACCTGAGCCTCTATTTCAAAACGCACCGACAATATTATTACGAGCTGCTGAATGAGGTTCGTTTAAGCGGAAACTGGGAAGCCTGGCTCGATTTCTTCGCTGAGGCGGTCATCGTTACGACCACTCAGGCAGTGGTATCGGCCCTTCAACTCGTTGATCTCGCCTATGAAGTCCGTAAGCGAATTACTGGTCTCGGCCGGGCTGCGGCGTCAGCATTGCGGGTTCATCGGGCTCTGATGGGGCGTCCAATCACTGCCTCCGGCTGGTTGGTGGAAAAAACAGGTATCACACCAGCCACGGTCAACAAGTGTCTGGGGCATCTGGAAGGCTTGGGGATTGTACGTGAACTGACCTCTCGCAAGCGCAACCGGGTTTTCAGCTACACAGGATATCTGGAAATCATGAACCGGGGGACGGAGCTGCCCGGCTGACAGCACCCGGACCTGGACAACTACGCACGGCTGTCGGGTTACGTCCATCAACCGGGAAGGCACACGGCGACCCCAGGGCTGGAGGCACTGTTCATTGATCATGCCGCCAGGTAGGTACTCCATAATGGCCTGAACCCAGGATCTGCAATTAAGTATGGTGTCCCCAGATCTACGATCTGCGATCTAAAATAAGGATTGACACGACCTGAAAGGTCGTTTTTCCCGCCAGCGGTGGGATTCAAGGGGCCCGTCGGGAAGGGAAAGAGTTGAATAAGGGGGCGCCCTTAACTACGAGCCGATCGCTTAGCGTGTTGAAAAATTCTTGAGACTTTTTATAAGTTGCTGATTTTATGGGCAATGCAGTAATTGCCTGTGGTGAAAGCACACAGAAGATTTCTTCCAGAATGAAAAGAACCGCTGATACTCGGTCAGCAGTCCTTTTCCATTTGTCTTCAACACTTTAAACGATCGGGTCGTTGTTCACTACCCTGCCTTTTTTTGGCCTGTCTCTTAATTATCCTGTCAGTCTTCTGATCGAGGCATTTTAATGCCAAGACGATAATTTCGTCGTTACTAAATCCTGGAATTTTTGCTTTCAAACGACTAAATCGTTCATGCGAATCTCTATCAAGGCGGACTATTAATTTCCGGTCTTCTGGTTCTTGTTGGTCTTTTCTCCACCAGAAGAAACGCCTACTTGTACTTTGAACTATTTTCATGGGATCTCCTCAGATTATAGGAAATCTGGCTGCACCATATATCGGCTTTTTGGCCATTAGCAAGGCTTTCGGGCGAACAGTAGAATCTCCCTCTGCACAAGCTGGTGGGTCTGCTGTCAGTTGAAACCGTCTGAAAAATAGATTGTGTTGCTCCGCAGATGGGAACGTCGTTGTTGGAACGGCTTTGGCTTCCAGCCATTTGGCTGGAATTCACTCCGGCTTGAGGTGAGGAGTTCCAATCATCCCAATGGAACACTACCTTAAATCTTCCTGACTTTCTTGGCTTCCAGCCCTCTTATTGTTTCTTTGACTTCAAATTTGACACGTTCGCCCGGGATGAGAGTTTTGTACCCGGGAAGATCTATGGACGACCGTTCCACAAAGACTTCATTCCCCTTATCGTCAATGATATAGCCAAATCCCTTTTGTTCACTGTATTTATCGACACGTCCCTCTGTCATCTTATGCCCCTTCTTTTGATACAACTGGTATTTGATACTTTGGTAGAGCGATAGTGAAGACCGATCCGTTGCCTAATTCACTCTCCACATTTATTCGTCCTCCGTGACCTTCTACAATTGCCTTTACAGCAGCCAAACCCACACCGGATCCTTCTTCCTTTCTGGTGCCCCTGCCCCGATGGAACGCATCAAAAATATGGGGAATATCTCTCGAATCAACACCGCTTCCTTGATCTTGTATCTTTACGATTACTTGGGTTGCAGACTCCTGGGCAGTGAGTGTTATGTCCGCCCCACTTTTTGAAAACTTAAAGGCGTTATCCAGGAGATTGGTAAAAACCCTGCGAAGTCGCTGGGCATCAGCCTCTATAACAGGTAAAGCCTCATCAGTTTGGAACTTCAAATTAATTCCATCCGCTTTGGCTTTTAGCTGATAGATGTCAAAAAGCTCCATCAATTCCTTGTCCAAGCATAGAGGACCAAAATCCAATTTGAGTTTGCCCGTTTCCAGGCGTGCGAACTCTAGAAAATCTTCAATCATGAATTCCAGGTTGCCCGATTCTTTCTTAATGACTTCCAGATATTTTTTCCGTTTCACTTCATTAATTTGGTCAGCCTTTTTCAAAAGGCGTAAAGCGAATCCTCCGATAATGCCTATGGAAGATTTCATGTCATGGGCGAACATTGAGATGAGATTGTCCTTTTCTCGTTCCATAGCTTTGAGCCGCGAAATATCATGAAATGCCTCCACGCCGCCAATCAGATATCCTTCGTCATCAAAGAGAGCGGCAATATTGATCCTTACAGGTAAACACTTTCCTTGCTTATCATAAATAGTCGTTTCTATTTGACAGAGAGGTTTTTCATGTT
>CAYOIU010000091.1:0-12666 GCA_964404085.1 uncultured Desulfobacteraceae bacterium
TACCATCTTATAATGAAGCGGACTCCATCGCCTATCCCACTACACAGGCCGACAAGGGACTCGCGAAATATTTCAAGGACAAGACCTCGGTGATTATCAACTGCGATAACAATTCACCCGACAACACCGGGCAGGCCTTCCTGGACACCACCACCAAGGCCCCGAAGATGTATCTCTCAACACCACCGGGCGTAAAAGGGAAAGGGAACAATTTCAAGAACCTGTTCGAGAAGGTTGTGGCTCTGCGGGCCAAGGGTGTCGTGGTGGTGGATGCGGACCTGAAGTCCATCACCCCGGAGTGGATCAAGCATCTGGGGGAACCCCTTTTTGAGGGTTTTTCCTATGTGGCGCCCCTCTATGTCCGGCACAAGTATGACGGCACCATAACCAACGGGATCGCCTACCCATTGACAAGGGCCTTGTATGGCAGGCGCGTCAGGCAACCCATCGGCGGCGATTTCGGATTCAGCGGAAAGCTGGCGAAGACCTATCTCGAAAGCCGGGTCTGGGACGAAGCGGTGGCCAATTTTGGAATCGATATCTGGATGACGACCCTGGCAATCAGGCAGCGTATCCAGGTCTGCCAGTCTTTCATGGGCCGGCCTAAGATCCATCGAACCAAAGATCCCGGCGCTCATCTGGGACCCATGTTCAGGCAGGTGGTGGGGACCATCTTTTCCATGATGACGGAATTTGATTCGATCTGGAAAAAAGTCAAATACAGCCGTCCCACAGCCATCTACGGTTTTGGACTGGGAGAGGTGGAAATACCCCCCAAGGTTGAAGTG
Source organism: uncultured Desulfobacteraceae bacterium (assembly GCA_964404085.1). GTDB lineage: Bacteria > Desulfobacterota > DSM-4660 > Desulfatiglandales > Desulfatiglandaceae > CAYUCJ01. The sequence continues at coordinate 789 of CAYOIU010000091.1, forward strand.
AACACTTTGAATCTCCTGGAAAAATTTCACCAGGGATTTAAACAATACGACGAACAGTGGGGCCTCGTCCTTCCGGAAAATATCTACAAAAAACTTCACGAAATCGGAAACATGGAAGAATCGGAATTCAATTTCCCGACAGATCTCTGGGCGAGGATACTCTTCGACATGGCCGTGGCTTACCGCGATTCCTTGATGGATCGAGACCTGATGATGGAATCCCTCATCCCCCTCTACTTCGGGAGGACCCTCTCCTTTGTGAAGAAAACCAAACGCATGTCCATCAAGCAAGCGGAAGAGGCCATTGAGGACGATTGCGCGGCCTTTGAGATGGCCAAGCCCTATCTCCTGAAACGCTGGCAGAAAAAATGAGTGTCATCCCACCAGGGCCAGACGAACATCCATGACATTCGTATTGGTGGGACCGGTGATAAGGAGGTCTCCTGTCTTTTTCAGGAAGGCATACGCATTATTGTCCTTGAGAAAATCCAACGCTCTTATTTCCGCTTCCTTGGCCCGTTCCAGCGTCAAAGGATCCACAATCCCTCCAGCCGCCTCTGTGGGGCCGTCATTTCCATCTGTTCCACCGCTCAGGATCACAACCCGATCAGCAACGTCTACCAGATCCATGGCCGCGGCAAGGCAGAATTCCTGGTTGCGCCCTCCCACGCCACTGCCCTGGATGGTGACGGTGGTTTCTCCACCGGATATCACACAGGCAGGGGGTGAAAGGGGATGGCCTGTCTTCAGGATCTCCCGTGCAATGGCTGTGTGCACCCGGGCAACCTCCCGGGTCTCCCCCTCCACCATGGATGAAAGGATAAGGGTTTCATAACCCAGGGATTCGGCCTTGTTTTTTGCGGCCTGCAGGGCCAGGATGTTGCTCCCCACCAGACAATTGAATACCCGGTCAAAGACTTTGTCCCCCTGCTTCGGCGTCTCAACCACCTCTCCTGCGACTCCGGCTCTCAAATAGGCTTCAACCCCTGGCGGAATATCAACAAGTCCGTATTTATCAAGGATCTCTCTCACCGTTTCAAAGGTGGAGGTATCGGGAACGAACGGACCCGAAGCGATGACGTCCATCCTGTCGCCAACCACGTCTGAAAGCATGAGATTGATAATCGTGGCCGGATAGGCCGCCCGGGCCATCTGTCCGCCCTTTGATGAAGAGATGTGTTTCCTGAGTGCATTGATCTCATCTATGCTGGCGCCGCATTCGAGCAATGTGCGTGTTATGGCCTGCTTTTCCTCGAGAGTTATGGCCCCTGCCGGCTGAGGGAGCAAGGCGGACCCGCCCCCGGAAATGAGGGAAAATATCAGATCCCTTTCACCGGACTCCGTGAGAAGCCGAAGTATCTTCCTGGTCCCTTCCACACCGTTTTCATCAGGCAAGGGGTGACCGGCCTCGACAATTCCTATTCGGGAGAGCTCCCTGGTGAATCCATATTTCACATTGATCGTCCCCTCCCGGATCCTGGAACCGAGAATGTCCTCCAACGCCGCGGCCATGGGAGCGGTGGCCTTTCCGCCGCCCACAACCAGCACACGGTCAAAGGAATCCAAGACCATCTCCTTTCGGGTTTGGGCCTCCTGTCCTGCATACAGCCTTTTCCCTTCCAGGCGAACAAAACGTTTGACCGCCTCATAGGGATCAACCGCCTCAAGAGAAGCCCTGAAAATATCCTGTGCATGGCTTCGCAGCTGTTTAAGCATATTTCTCTTCCTCCATGATTGATGGAATCATAAAAAGTCCGGACCTCAGGACTTCCAACTAAGTCGTTTTATTGAACGCGTTTAGAGAATCGAATCTGAGAATCTTTTTCATGTGCTTTCTCATAGTGCACTTGGCACCCTACTCCGACATGGCCGGCTATTTGGGGGTTTCACCTCCAGAAGCACTCGCGCTTCTCCATTTCCTACAGCTAAACCCCAAATAACCGTCCATCCCCTCCGGTGTGTTTAGAAAGCATCTGAAAAAGATTGTCAGGTTCGGTTCCTGCTCATTATTGTGTCGATACGCTTAGAGAACACTTCTGACATAAATTCACAATATATGGTATTTTCCCTTGACCTTTATAACAATAAGTTGTATGTACGCCCCTAACATGGAGGGACAGCACAAAGATCATCACGGGCCAATTCAGCACGATCGAAGGCTTTTCCTGACAAAGAGCCTTGCCTTTCTTGCCGGCGCGCTTTTGGGATGCGACTTTTTCTCAAGAGCCGAAGCCTCTGAAAAGCTCACCTTTACAATCCCTAAACGCCAGTGGAAAACCTGCCTTGCCCCCTTTTCACCCCCCCGGATTGCCCTGATCATCGATGACATCGGGAGCAGTATTTCCCGGACGAGGGGTTTTCTGGCCCTTGGTTTGCCCATCACTTTCTCCATACTTCCACAATTGCCTTACTCTGAATTCCTGGCCGAGGAGATCCACCGGGAGGGACATGAAATCATGCTTCACCAGCCCATGGAACCCTACTGTCATGAAATAGACCCGGGCCCGGGTGCTGTCTATGTCTCCTACAGAGGCCCCAAGATCGAAAATATTGTTGAGAAAAACCTTCTCCAAATCCCCCAGGCAAAAGGGGTCAATAACCACATGGGTTCAAGGTTCACATCCTCCTCGAGAAAGGTGGCTCAGGCCCTCAGGATCATAAAGCAGAAAGATCTCTTCTTCGTGGACAGCCTGACAACGGTTCATTCCAAGGCTTATATGATGGCCAAGCGGCTGCACATGAGAACCGCACCAAGGAATGTCTTCCTGGACGACCCTCCCGACCTCCCCGAAATACGGTTCCAGCTTCGGCACCTGGCACACCATGCCCTCCAATACGGTTCTGCCATCGGCATCGGACATCCACACCTTACCACCCTGAGGGCGCTCCACGAATTCAGGCTGGATCTGGCAGACAGGGCACCCGAACTGGAACTTGTCCCCGTTTCTCACCTCCTCTGATATACCCTTTTTCCACAAAAGTGCTATTTCCTGAAGCCGTTCTCTTTTCAATTTCTCATCCTCTATCCGTGTGCCACCGGGTTGGCCTCCACGAGCTTGAACCTGTCCACGTCAAAGAGACCCTGGTCTGTCAATTTCAGGTGAGGAATCACCTCGAGGGCCATGAACGAAAGGGTGGCATGGGGATTTCGGAGGGGGGTCCCCAGCATCCTGGTGCGCCAGGCCAATTCTTCAAGGTCGGCCACCAGCTTTTCCGGCCTTTCTCCAGACACGATACCCCCAACCGGCAGGGGGACGGTGAATACGCCCTCCCCGTCCGCCACAGCCAATCCTCCATGGTTCTGGACAATGGCCTCCACGGCCCGGCGGATGGCATCGTCTTCTGCTCCCACCGCGACAATGTTGTGGCAGTCGTGGGCCAGGGAAGAAGCCATAGCCCCCCTTTTCAGCCCGAACCCGTGGATGCGACAGGCCGCGCGATAGCCATGGCCGTATCGCCCCAGCACCACCAGTTTCAAGAGGTCTTTTTCAAGACTCACCTCCGGAAGGGTGGGATCTACTTCCAGGTTGCCCGTGATCAGCGAGCCGTCGGTGACATCAATGGCCAGTTTCCGCACCCCCTCTGGTATCGGGGGAACGACCACGGGTATGCCCAATCGGATGGAATCCGCAAGAAACGGTGGCACTTTCGATTCGGACCCGGAGGCACCCCGGAGTTGTCGGCCCTTTACAATAACGTCTCTTACGTTGAAATGCGTAGCATCATCAAACAGGACCAGATCGGCACGGTATCCCGGCCGGACCTCCCCGGCGTCCGGTATATGGTAGTAGGCCGGTCCGTTGAAACAGGCGGCCCGGAGCAGGTTCAGGGTATCGACGCCCATACGGGCGGCCTTGCGAAGATGATAATTGATGTGACCTGTGGTCTGGATGTCGTGGAGCGCTTTGTCGTCGGTACAGAACAGGACCCGGTCCGGATCCTCATCAATGACCCGGTAGGCATCGTCTTCCGTATGCTCTGCGGAGCCCTCCCGCAGAAACACGTGGAGCCCCAATGCCAAACGTTCCCTCAGTTCTTCGTAACGGCTCGTCTCGTGATCATCTTCGATGCCGGCGGCGAAATAGTCCCGCAGCCTTTCCCCGGTAAGGCCCGGCGCGTGACCGTTGACCCGTTTGCCCCTTTCCCTTGCCAACGCCACCATTTTCATAAGGGTCTTGTCCCGATTCAGAACGCCGGGCACGTTCATCAGTTCACCAAGCGATACAACGCGGGGGTCATCCAGCAATTCAGCCACTTCAGAAAGCCCCAGTGCACCGCCGGAATGGGCAAAAGGAGAGGCCGGGACAGAGGAAGGCGCGGCGAAATGCACCTGGATCGGCCCATTGCGCGCATCATCCATGAACCAACAAAGTCCGGCAATTCCCGCGACGTTGGCGATCTCATGGCAGTCCGCCACCACATGAAGCGTACCGTGACGGGCCACCGTCTCGCCGAAGCGCATGGGCGTCAAAAGCGCACTCTCCATGTGTACGTGGGCGTCCATCAAACCCGGTGTCAGGAGTCCGTTTTTTCCCTCCAACACAGTCTCTGCCATAATTGGAGCGTCCGACAATGCGGCAATCCGGCCGTTTTTGATTCCCACGTGGCGACGAACCAGCCGGTTCTGTCGGAAGTCCGGAACCCAAACGTTCGCGATTACCAGATCCATTTAAAAAATTCCCCGGCTGGAAACAAATGATCTCCCTGAGCTACATGAAAGCACGGGTCCTGCATCGGCTTCCCTGCGCATGTAAGACGCCATTTTTATGAGCACTTACAGGTAGATCTCGCCCTTTGAATAAAGGACTGCATGACCTGAAATTCGAACACGGTCCTCTAAATGTTCACAGAAAAGTTCACCGCCACGGTTGGAAAGTTGAAAGGCATGCAGCTTTTTTTTGCCAAGGCGCTCGGCCCAATAGGGAATCAACGTACAATGTGCCGATCCGGTAACCGGGTCTTCAGGGATGCCTGCATTGGGCGCGAAAAACCTTGACACAAAATCGCAATTCGACCCCGGTGCGGTAACTATGACAGCAAAGGTATCTCGCATCTGCTTCAACAGTTCGAAATCCGGTTCCATCTCTTTGATCTTGTCTTCATTTTCGAAAACGGCCAATAGATCCCTCGATTTATAGATTTCCACCGGATTCATATCAAGCGCATCGGATAGAAGCTGAGGTGCCTCAGTGGGAACTGCCTTTCTTGCCGGAAAATCCATAGACAACGGGTCGCCTGACTTTGTCACTGACAATCGGCCACTTGCAGTTTCAAAATCAATCGAGGTCAAATCACTGTCAACGAATGAGAAAATGACAAATGCACTTGCAAGTGTGGCATGTCCACAGAGATCAACCTCCACCGCAGGTGTAAACCACCTGAGACCATAGCGACCTTGTGATAGGGGGACGAGAAATGCTGTTTCGGACAGATTATTCTCCGCAGCGATACCCTGAAGCACCGCCTCGTCAGGCCATGCCTCTAAAATGCAGACAGCGGCTGGATTTCCTCCAAAAACCTTCCCGGTAAATGCATCAACCTGGTAAAGAGGTATCTTCATCTGTCATCCTTTCTGCTTGTGACGGTCCGGTTGTCCGGTGGTTTGCCTCTCTTTGTGATTCACGAACGAAAGTACGGTGAAAGAGCGTCCCGCAACCTCCTTTTCAGGAGCACGTCTCCTCGCCGAAACTCATCTGGAATGTTCAGGCACATGATCTTGCCGGAAGGCTGTCCGAACTTCGCCACCAGGAGATCCTTCATCCAACCTTCCATGACAAAGATCATATCGGCATCATCTGCGAGGCCCTGTGTCAGAGGCTTCTTTGCGGCAGGGGATGTCCCCGCGGAAACAGCATTGATAGGAAGATCCTTGCGCTGGGCAACCCTCCGGCACAGATCCTCGGCTGTCTTGCTGCGATCGACGTTGGCCTTACATACGAACAGATATGTCTTGTGCTTTCCCATCCTCTCGACTATTAACAAGCCCAACAGAGCAAATCAAGTCCAGCGATTGCTCTCGTCTATCTCAGCTCATCTAAACACTTGAAAACACGAGCACAATTGAGCCGATCAATAAGGCAGAACTCAAAAGGAGTGCACCCCAACCGTTTCGCAGGGAGGGTAATACCACGGTGTTCTCATCCCGCTTGATCTCTCCATCTGCAATCAAATGAACCGGCCAACAGAAAAACCCCTTGCGGGCCATCCAGGCGTTGAATGGATACACAGTGATCGCGCCGGCAAACGCTCCCAGTATAATAACGCCCCAGAAAAACACGCTTCCAGGTCCCCTCATGCCCAGGTGTTTCTCGCTCAAACTCATCAGGATGCCCGACACCGGTAACATGCCCACTAGTACGAAATTCACAGAAATAATTTCGGTGAGGAGCCTGCGGCCGACCGCAGTCCAATATCCACTTCCCATCAGAAAGGCCGCAAACGGGGCGTTGATAACAAACAATCCGACGATCAACGGCAGGCCGTAGAAACGCGCGGTTATCGACAAGAAACTCGATTCGTTAAAGGCCAGGACAAAAAACAGGGTCAAGTAAGCAAGGGTTATCCCTATGGCATATCCTGCAACGCTGAACACCGTTTCTCCGAAAGCATGTCCCCAGTTTGTCATTTCAGCTGGCTTATCTGATGAACGCACGGGCTGCCGGTACGAAAAGAGGTAAGCTGTCAGCCCTATCGGGCCGAAAAGGGCCATAACCAACACCCAAACCAGCCTTATCCTCCAGGGTGCCCCCGTGCCCTTTGCAAGGTCCCAGATCAAAACAACCAGAGATACCACCGCCAGGATCAACCAGGTCCATGCAACGTTTTTCCAGACCTTGATCTCCTTCTGATAGGCAAGGTATTCCTTTGACGCCCGCTCAACCGTCTCCTGTGAAAAGAGGTCTCGGATTCGTACGGGTGAAGGCGCCCTGGTTAGTTCCTCTGCGACATTGAGTTTGACAACTTCACCAAACTGATGCCAGTGATACAGGTAAATGATGCCATTTTTTAGATCGAAGATATTGGAGTAGACTGTATTTACGGAACGACCTTCTTGGTGGACGGCATCCAGGATAGATCGTAGGTAGTCTGCTGTAAGGTTGCCTTCATTCTGGATTTTTCCCAGCATCGAAACCGCGGTATCGTATCGTCTGCAGGGGTATCTGCCGTTTTTTGTATTGGCCCGGTTGAAATTGGTTGAAACCAGGTACCCGTTGCCTTTCTGTTTTCTGGTAAAAGCAATTTCGCCATCCGGCCCGGCACTGATGACAACTGCATCACCTGTCGCATCGGCAACATGCACCTGGGCCTTCCACGGACTTTTCCAGGAATGGCTTTTAACCCGATCAATGACATCTTCCACGGTAGAACACTTTTTCAAAAGCGCGTAGAAAGGGTTTTTTCCCTTTGGCAGTTCGGGATGTGGGTTTAAAGCGGCTTTAGGCAGGGCATTGATATCGTAGGCGAGGCCTTTCTCATTGATACCGCCTTGGGGCCAGAAGTTGCCAAATCCCAAATACAAAGCCCCATAATCCCCCCCTTTTGAAGGAACAACCCAGTAGTAGGTATTCGGATTGATCCAATCCTCGTTGTTTCCAAAGAATACCTTGTGGCCGTATGAAACAGTGAAGATCGTGCAGGATTCAGGACCCCGAGTTGAGGTGATTAGGTCATCCGAACGGCTGTCACCCCGAGATTCTTGGGCAAATGCGGTTCCACAGATCCCCGAAAACAGTACCCCCGTGAAAACAGCTACAACCATAGCAGAAGTCATTGCATAGATTGTCCTGGCACCTATCCTTTGCATTTCCATCTCTCTGCTTTTACACGCTATTCATTTATCCAAGAACTCTCTGGCATAAGGTACGATATTGTCAAATGGAAAACAATAGAGAAATGCCCCGGAAAAGTCTGTCTGCGAATGTCTCTGTTGGTTATCATTAATAATGGCTGTGGGCAATATCTGTCAATTTGGGGGAAGAATATGAATGGCAGACAGGGACTTCGGTTGAAAAAACAACCCGGTTCAACCCGTGAACAGGGAAATTGCTTTCGTCATCTGTGAAGGAGAAGAAACAGGAGGTCGGGATCGTCAGCCCAAGATATCGATGAGGGAGCCGAGCATTTCGTCGGCGGTCCTGATCACGCTCAGGTTTGCTTCATAACCCCTCTGGGCAAGCATGGTCTGGGGTATCTCTTCCCCCAGATCGACGTTGGACATTTCTCTTGCGACGTATTGATCATCACCATCATCCGGAATGATGGGTCCCGGCGTGTCGACCCGCTCGATATCTACTTCCACACCGCCATTTCGGCCTTCCTGGAACACTGCCCTGCTTTTCTTAAACGACTCCGTCGCGAAATTGGCAATGTTGTCGGCCGAGACAGCCAGCTTTGTGGCATGGGCCCTGAGGGCCGAACTGCTGTTACCCACGGAAAAAATCATAAGAATCGACTCCTTTTGTGAGGACCGTTCGGGATGGGACGATATGTCCCTCTACATCAGGTGTTGATGGCTTTGTAAAAAGTCATCAACGTGCCCATGGACGGACTTTTTACGGTTGCATCATATCAGATCGGCATATTGTCCCAAAAACTTGAGAGGGCGGTGGTGCCTCCATCTTCACCGCACGTCGATTTATTGCCGCAATTGTACATCGGCTTCAGAAATCTGGTTGGGCATCTTTTGTGAACGCTTAAATCAGAAACGGGGCTTTTTGCGTCGGATGATCTATTTGTTAGCCACCCTCCCAACTTTTCTTGCCCTTTCCTTTGCAAGCAAGACATTCCGATGGAATATATCAAAAGGAATGCCTGTGTTGAGGTGAGCAAGCCTTTCCCCATATCCTTTTTCTGATAATTCAACCAAATCGGGTAAGTAAAAGAATTTCTCCCAATCCGCAATTTCCTTTTGAAAAGATTCCGTCATATTCGTTACTAAAGGATTATCAAGGTGTTTTCTATTCCAGGGACAAGCTTGTTGACATATCTCGCAATCGCCTATTCTATTCTCCATAACCAGTTGCACTTTTTCAGGCAAATTTTCATTCTGCAATTGATATGACATGCAATTTTTTGCATTCAACACATACGGTTGATCAAGCGCTGTTAGAGGACAGGCTTTTTGACATTTGTCGCAGCTTTTGCATCGATTGGATTCCTCCATGGTGTTATGCTCGAGAACGGCGTTTGTTATGATTCCTCCAAGAGCCAAAAACGTTCCATACTTTTTTGATATAAGCAAAGAATGCTTGCCCTGCCATCCTAAACCTGCTCTTATTGCAGCAAGTTTCAATGGAAGAACAGATCCGCCTTCTTTGGAACCCTCACAAACAATTGCTTGATATCCTTCATTCTGTAGAAACTTGGCAATTGGCTCCAGCGGTTTGACAACATCGAGGAAAAACCCTGAAAGATAGAGCCTGCTCGTTCGCCCATACCAGGCATTTTTCCAAGCCGGTAAGGTTAATCCCCCAATGTAGAGACCTGCAACAATAATTGTTTTTGCGTTCGGCAAAGATATTGCTGGATTTCGTCGTTGTGAATCGCTCAGGGCATAGTCTTTGAATTCAGATGCCTCAGCAAATCCCAAGGCATCTATTCCGATGGAATCAGCAAGATCTCTGATACTTTCTGTGAGTAAGTTCTTTTCCATGCGCTATTTCTTTTCGAGTGCATCCAAATGTTCGGCTTTCTTGAGGTTGTCTATAGGGTCAATTGGGCATTAAAGTTTCCCGACTTCCTTGTAACGGAAGCAATCTGTTATGTGGTCATTTACCATCCCAACTGCCTGCATAAATGCATAGCAGATCGTTGAACCCACGAAGCTGAAACCGCGTCGCTTCAGATCCTTACTCATCGCCTCAGACTCCACTGTCCATGTCGGCAGTTCCGCCATGGATTTCCAACCGTTCTGCAGCGGAATGCCATCCACATAACGCCAGAGAAATGAGTCCAGTGTCCCAAACTCCTCTCTTATGGCCAGGACACACCGCGCATTTTTGATGGCCGATTCTATCTTGAGGCGATTGCGCACAATACCGGAATCGGCGAGCAAGCGCTTGATGTCACCTTGCGAATAGGCAGCGACTCTCAAACAATCCAAGGCGTGAAACGCCTTTCGGTAGTTCTCCCGTTTCTTGAGGATCGTCAACCAGCTCAGGCCGGCCTGTGCGCCCTGAAGAATCAGCATTTCAAATAGGCGTCGATCATCATGAACAGGAACGCCCCATTCGTCATCGTGGTATGCGATGTAAAGAGGGTCGCTTCCGCACCATTCGCACCTGTTCTTCATTTCCTTATTCTGCAACCAACGTTAAAGGTGAATTCTAATTCAAAGTACACCATTTAAAGTTAAATCTTACCCTTTTTCGCTTTCTTCTCTTTTTTCTCATTGCGCTTTTCTTTCAATGTTTTTTCTGATTTTTTCTTAACTGTCTTTTGAGTATTTTTTCCTTTAGCCATAAATTTCCCCTTTTTTCGTCAGGTAAATATAATTATTGATTGTATTTCCATTGTATTTGGACTGCAAGTAATCATTAGACATGCCGCGTCAGGCCGCAGCGCTTCACGCCGTCTTGTGAATGCTATTATTCGGCTTCTATGGATGAATCAATAGCACCATCGCAATGAACATTATGACCGTCGCTATAATAGATATGCGTGAAAAAGGCTTAATAAAATATTGGCTGCCAATAAAAGCACACATAATAGATAGCGCCGACACAAGAACAAACTTCAACAAACCCGGAACGCCAGGCAAAGTGAATAAAATCAATTGAAATACTAAAACGAAGATGTAGTGTGACAGGTACATATCGTATGAATTTGACGCCATCTTCCCACTAAAAGCGGTGGGGCGGTTCCAGTATCTGACCCCGATTGAGGTGAAAAATCCTAAGGTCGTTATGGTCAGGAAATTGAGAATAAAGAAAAATACCGCTCCATACATTTCTTTCAAGTGATTCGGGCCGTTCAATATTTGGTTGTGGACGAACAGGTACACAATCAGCAGGCCGATACATGATATTGCCCAGGTTTTGAAGTGACCGGGAAATTTCCCTCGCTCGATCCATCTGTTTCGGTATGTCACCAGCCCCAAACCAAAATAGATAATGAAGAAAAACAGCCGTGATGGCCGAAATTGGATTATATTTCCGAGGGTGAATAAGGGTTCGGGATTGGATGATTTCGGACCGAACGCGAAGATAGCGCCAACCGTAAGAAAGGAACAGATGACCGTGAGAAAGCCCACCCCAAACAGATACTTCAGCGTCGATGAAACAGATGGGCTTTCCGACATGACCGGTTGATCGACCCTGTCAAACCAGTTTCTTCTAAACGAGTACAATAGGCTGAATATAAAGAAGAATAAAAGAAGCAGTGAGAGAAACCACATATAACGCTGGTAAAACTGGTTGTTCATCATGAGATCGTTCATTGAAACAATAAGCCCAATGTTGAAATTGGCGGCATTTTTCAGCAGAACAACCCATAGGTCCCAGTAGCCCATGGTTAGCGACAAACCATTTCTTGTGAAATGATAAATCAGGGGCAAAACCGGGCATATTGTTAAAATGCACACCAGCCAAGGGATGCCCAGTCTCTTCAGCTTTCCTTTCATGAAAGACAGAGCCCCCCTTTTCTTAATGGAAGGGGTGGCGAAATATCCCGCTATATAAAAGAGCAGCGGCATGGCAAACGCGTCGGAAAATGCCGATACCCAGCCGGCTATGATGCTGGTATCCTTGTCCGCAACAGGCCACCATATTACATTGGTATACGCATTACTTGAATGCTCTAATATGACGAACATGACAAACAGCCATCGCAGATTGTCAAAAAAAATGACTCGCTTTTCAGCCTTGGTTTCAGAAGCGAT
>CAYOIU010000092.1:0-12637 GCA_964404085.1 uncultured Desulfobacteraceae bacterium
CTTCTACATTGTCACCGTTCTCTCATGCCCTTTCATCCCATGAAGTGAATAAAATACGTGTGACCCCTTTTCCACTTAAAAGGCCAAGCCTTTCGGGCGGGTGGGTATGGGAAGAAAAACGATGGGGCTGGGGAGGAAAAACGGGGTAACACCCTCTTGACACCGCCTATTTTGGGAGTATAATCCGACTTACACTGAACTAGAAAGGGGGGTATAAAGATGGCAACCGATACGGAAAAGATGATGAGCGACTACCTGGCAGCAATGAATGCGCACGATTTGGAAAAGATGCTCACTTTTTTTACGGATGACGCAGTCTACGATTGCATGCCTATGGGCAAGCTAAGCCGCGGCAAGAAGGAAATAAAGGACTTCTTCAGCAACACATTCACTAGCTTCCCCGACTTTAAGATCGAGATGAAGTCCGCCTTCAACGCCGGCGACCAGGGAGCCGGGGAGTGGGTCATGAGCGGCACTTTTGCTCAGAGCACCACACCCGGGATGACAGCCACCGGCAAGAAGTTTTCGGTGCGAGGCTCTACCATCAATGAGTTTAGCGGAGGCAAGATAAGCCGGAACACCAACTACTGGAATCTGGCTGAGTTCTTGCAGCAGGTAGGCCTCATGCCCCCAACGCCGCAATAGGCGACTTTATCCCAACCCTACCTTCTTCTTAACCTCAGCTAGAACCTTCTCTGCGGTGGGGCGGGCACGGTCAGCGCCGTCGGTGAGGATGGAGTCGATGCGGGTGGGGTCGGCGGGTAATTCCTTATAGCGTTCCTGAAGAGGGCGCAGGCCCTCAATGACCACCTCGGCTAAAGCCTGCTTGAAATCGCTGTAGCCCTTACCCTCAAACCATGCCTCTATCTCCTTCTGGCCGCACCCGCTGAAAAGCTGATATATGGTCAGCAGGTTAAAGATGCCGGGGCGGCTTTCGTCGAAGCGTATTTCCTCTAAAGTGAATAAAATAGGTCTTACCCCTTTTCCACCTTTTCCAATACACAGATTACCGACACCTGGCTTTCTATTATCTCAATACGCCATCTTATCCAAAATGAGGGGTTCGAAACCCGCCCCTTAAATTCGGTGTATCATCACGTCGACTGGAATCAGGTGCAGTTGGGCATAAACTGGGTATGGCCCCTTTTCTCTTCGAATTTTGGGGGCCCCTACGCATCATCGCTCCCAAGCCTTCTCCTTCAACTTAAAATGCTAACAGCGTCCCCTTGCCCACATGAATAGGATATATTTTTAAAGCCTTATGCGATGTATCTCTTTATTTCCTGTAGAAATTGCTCCTTAGGATCTCTAAAAGAGGCACCAACGCAAATGCCTTTCCCCGTATAATCCATCCGAGAGATATTACATTCTAAACAGAAATCATCATTTGCTTTTGGCAGTCCAAAGGAAAGTTCAAATGGAGACTTGAGTGCAGACATCTCTTTTTTTACATCTGTTTTTCTTGGGAACGAAACCCTGACGCCTCCCAGGGATATATCCTGAATGATACTGGGGATCCTGTCCAACCGCTCGCCAAGCCTAAGCTTTGTTTCCGAACGCAGCGGCATACGCTCTCTCCGGAATCGACGCCGTTCAGAACTGAACCCCTCACTTGAGATCAACCCTTCGGTTCTTAAAAAACTGAAAGTATGTTCTGCGATTTCTTCCCAACCCGGCTCTCCTATGACCCAGTGGGCGTGATTGCTGAACTCCATATAGGTTGAAACCTCATTGTACTTTTTAGCAACTTTTCGCGCAACCGATGCCGGAGTGATCCGGTCTTGAGCGCCTGAAACAACAAGAACAGGGCAGATTATTCTTGATTGATCCACCTTCGCGGCCTTCCCTGGATCCAAGGGCCAAAATCCGATTTCTGAAGCAGCCCGCCCGGATTCAAATACCAGCCTGTCATAAAGAGCCTCTTGCTCTCCGACAGGAAACAAATCCAACATGGAATAAACGGCCTCATCGAAGGTCTGGCGAAACGGTTTCCTCCAAAAACCCCATTTCCCGAACATAGTGAAGAAGCTCTTGACTACGGAGGTTTTGATAGTGTTGATTCCATAGGGTGAAGCTGGTGATAATAAAACAAGCGCCTTGACCTGCCTTCTGCTTCCAAGAATTTGAGCGAGAAGTCCCCCCATGGAATGCCCCATTAATATGGGCATTTTGTCCATCTGATCAATTTCCCTCTCAAGATCCCGGACATAATCCAGCAAACTGCAGGTTCCTAATTGATCATCTGGTTGAACAAATGGTTGTATCCCATGGTATCGAAGGGTTGGGGTTATGCACCGGTAGCCTTTATTCTCAAAAAAGAACTTGTAATTCTCCCAACACCATTCTCCACACCACATTCCGTGGATCATAAGAATCGTTTCTCTCATATATTAACTCCCGGTATACTTGCCCCGCCCTCCTTCCAGTTGTATTGACCGGTGAGGGTCCAGAGGGGATAGGGATTGGTGTTTTGCTTTTCCACTTTAGCAGGATCTTTTGACAGATTCGGTCAAGTTATCGGCAATTTCTAGGAATAAAATAAACTTATTAGATTTTAGGATTGTTTTTAAAGGTGGTGTCTCGTGCGGGATATCAGCACCTGTCATTTGCCTGCGCGTGAATTTCTATATGCTCAATACCCCATCTTATCCGGAATGACGCCCCGGACACCGCCCCTCGGATTTGGTGTATCGCCAAGCCTGCGGGGAATCAGGTGCACATGGGCATGCATGATCGTCTGGCCCGCAGCCTCTCCGCAATTGATTCCAACATTGAATCCAACGACGAAATCATCATTTTTAAAGATGTCATCTTTCAACCATAGGATGAGGGCTTCCGCGTCTCTTCTTTCTCGCGGTGTCATAGTGAAAAAATCAAGGGTGTGTCTTCGGGGCAGTACAAGCGTATGGTATGCAGTTACCGCGTATTTGTCACTGATGGCGATCACCGTTCCAAATTCCTTGATGATCCTGCCTTCAACATGATCACCGCAGAATGGGCAATCAGACGGACTGATGTCCAAATCTGTCATGCCCACCCCCATAAAGTGAATAGAATAGGTGACCCCTTTTTCCCACGATATTCAAAGCTGGTTTGTGCAAAATCAAGGGCTGACCACAATTCCACAGTGTTCAGCACAACCCGCAATCCTATGTCTTCTTGAGAGGTATCCCCAACAACGCCTTTGCAAGCCTGATCTTCTTGTCCAATTGACCTTCCCTGAAGATCATCACCCGCTGTGCCTGCGGGGATCCCGCACCGTGCATCGATTCCACCAGAGCGGTCCCTCCGGTCATGGCCTCGATCAGCCGGGCAATCTTGACGCGGTGTTTGGTGGGAATTCCCTTAGCCCCTGAAAAATACTTCTCAACCAAATGGCCAATTTCTTCGCTTTCCAGATCATACTGACTGGGCAGGGTCGCGATAAACCCACCTGCCAGATCAACAGCTAGCCGGGCTATCTCAAAGTGAAAGCGGGTTACGTTCTGTTTGCAGACATTGGCTAACATGGTGTCTACCATATAGGCCCCCGACGGTGTGGGCCAGCCTTCTGCTGAGCAGGCAATGGAGGAGCTGTAAAGGGTCTCGCACAGATGGATCATTTCTGTGACCTTGTCTTTGACATGGGAGGCCCTGGCCGTTCCCTGGATCTGCGTTAAGTAACTGACGGCCCCGGTCAGAACATCCATGAGGCCGGTCTTGCACGCCCCGTAATTAGCGCGGTGGTGGGCGGCAAACCGGTAGACGAGGGTCCCTGTGAAATCTGTCTCGCCGTCCATGAACACCCTCTCTGTGGGAACAAACACATCTTCAAAGGCGATGACGGCTTCCCCGCCCACGGCTCCGAAGGAAGGCTTGCCCACGTCAATGCGCTCCCGCTTGTCACGGCGGTCGTCGTTTGCCTGGCGGCCGAAGATCATGGTGATACCTGGCGCGTCAACCGGTATGGCGCAGACCACGGCATAGTCCCTGGACCGGTCGTCCATGGCCGCCGTGGGCATGACCAGGATTTCGTGGGAATTCACGGCCCCCGTCATATGGAGTTTCGCCCCCCGGATAACGATCCCGTCATCTTTTCGCTCCACCACATGGACGTATTGGTCCGGATCAGACTGGTCTGCAGGACCCTTGGACCGATCTCCTTTCGGATCTGTCATGGCCCCCACCACCATCAGGTTTTCATCCTGGATCCAGTTCAGCCATTTCTTGAAACGTTCCAGGTAGTCGGTCCCGTGTTTCTCGTCGATTTCATAAACCACGGAGTAGGTGGCGTTGATCCCGTCGTGGCCCACGCACCTCTGAAAGCACGTTGCGGTCTTCTGGCCGAGCACCCGCAGGAGCCTGATCTTTTTGATCAGGTCCTCGATGTTCTGATGTACATGGGTGAACCGGCTTATCGTCCTGCCGGTCAGGTGGGAGACGGCTGTGGCCAGGTCTTTATACTCTTTGTCATTAGCCAGGGCATAGGTCATGGCCGCGGCCCGCACATGGGGGGCCGTGGCCGGGTGACGGGTCACATCGCCGATTTTTTCGCCCTTGTAATAGATCCTCGGATGTAGGTTTCTGAGACTTTCAATATATTCTGCTCCATTGACGAGTTTCATGCCTGCTCCTTTATTTGCTTCTTGATGTCCCTTTTTCCCTGAGTGTCCGGCGGAGAAACTTGCCCGTCAGGGTCTTGGGTATTTCAGACACAAATTCCACTTTCCTGGGATACTTGTAGGCGGCCATACGCGCCTTGCAGAAAGAAATGATATCCTCTGGTGATATAGAGTTCTCCATCCCCACTTTCAAAGCCACAAACGCCTTTACGGTCTCCCCCCGGTATGGATCGGCCTCGCCCACAACTGCGGTCTCCTTGACGGCTGGATGCTGGTAGATCACGTCTTCCACATCCCGCGGCCAGACCTTGTAGCCGGACGCCACGATCATATCCTTCTTGCGGTCCACCACATAAAACCAGCCGGCCTCATCCATCTTTCCCACATCACCCGTGTACAGCCAGCCATCACGTATCGCGTGTTTTGTTTCCTCCGGCTTCTGCCAGTAACCGGGAACAACAATAGGGCCGAAATCGACGATCTCTCCGGTTTCTCCTGGGGAAAGTTCCCGGCTGCCTTTTTCGAGATCCATGATTTTGACTACACAGTTCGGTACCGGAACGCCCACGGAAAGGGCCCCGCTTTCAGGATCTACAGGAGCCGTTTTGCCCCAGGGCACAATATGGGAAGGTGAATTTGTTTCCGTCATGCCGTAGACATTGTAAAGGTAAAGACCCGTGAGGTATTTAAACTGACCAACAGCCGCTTCTGAGACAGGAGCCCCTCCGCTGTATGCCTTAACAAAGGAGGAAAGATTCCTCTTCTGAATATCCGGATGATTCATCAAAGCGATGTAAACGGTTATGGAGGCAACGGTGACCGTGACTTTCCAGCGCTCTATAAGTTTGAGCGTCTCGGCAGGGTCAAACCGGTAATAAAGTACAACGGGTATCCCTGCCAGTGCCGCTATCGCCAAATGGGCCACCTCGCCTGTCACGTGGAACAGGGGTGCTACACCGAGAACAACGTCATTTTCATCGATTCTCTGCATGGCTTGGTAAACCCTGGCATTGAAAGCGATATTGCCGTGTGTGTTCATGGCGCCCTTGGGCGGGCCGGTGGTCCCTGAGGTGTAGGTCAGATAGGCGATATCTTCAGGATCAAGGTCCGGCTCAGCTATCTCCCGGTCCTTGTGTTGCTCCAGCAGTTCCAGTATGTCCAGAGTATCGGGAACGCGGGTCCTTTTTGTTCCGCGCAACATTTTCGGGAGTTCCATATCACCCGGAAGATAATCAAGGGGCGAAGCGGTGATGACGTTGGCAACAGCTGTTTCCCTCAGGAACGACAAGTCCAGAGAGGCAGCAGTCTCTTCAAGGGTCAAGAAAATCTTTGCACCTGAATCCTGACAGAAATAAGTGAGTTCTTTCTCTTTATACATGGGATTCAAGGGGACGACGACGGCACCGACCTTCCACGCTGCGTACGTTGCGATGAGAAACTGCGGAACGTTTTGGAGAACCAGGATGATTCGGTCTCTCTTCTCCAGACCAAGTTCCTGGAAAGCTGATGCCAGGCTGTTTGAAAGTTGATCAATCTCTCCGTAAGATATCTGCTGATCGAAGTAGAAGACTGCGGAGGCCTCAGGTCGTCGAGCCGCTGACGCTCTGAAATCACTGATGGCCGTATCTTTCGTAATTTCAATATCTTGGGGAACCCACTCTGGATAGTTCTCGAGCCAGGGTCTTTTTTCATAAACGGATTTCATATCGCCTCCCTTGCCAACGAACGTGAAAATCACCAGATGGTCCAGCCACCATCAATGTAAATGGTCTGGCCGGTAATGAAGTCGGACGCAGGTGCTGCCAGGAAGATCACAATCCCTTCCAGTTCAGAGGGATACCCCCAGCGACCCATGGGAGTGCGTTCATTGATGAATTTGAATCGTTCAGGATCATTTCTGAGTTGGGCCACCAATTCTGTTTCGAAGTAGGTGGGGCCGACAGCATTGACCCGAACACCCTGTTTGGCCCATTCCAGAGCCATCACCTTTGTCATTTGGTCCACGCCGCCCTTTGATGCGGCATACGCCAACTGGGTAGGGAGCGCGACGGTTCCGAGGATCGAGCTCATATTAATGACCTTCCCATAGCCGCGATCGATCATTTGGGGCACTACGGCCTGGGCGACCAGAAAGTATCCTTTCAGATTTGTGTTAATCACCAGGTCCCACGCTTCTTCCGGGTATTCCAAAACCGGCACTCTATGGTTAACGCCGGCATTATTGACGAGGATGTCGATCTTTTCGAATTGCTTGGTTATAGAGTCCAAGCCCTCGTGAATACTTACCTTAGAGGTTACGTCGACGACAAACGGCTCAGCCTTTCTTTTCAGTTCTCTTATATCGTCAGAAACACGATTCAATGCCGCTGTATCCCGGCCGCATACGGCAACGTCTGCACCGGCTTTGGCGAGGGCTTTTGCACAAACCTCGCCCAGGCCTCGGCTTCCACCGGTCACCATAGCGACCTTGCCTGTGAGGTCAAATAGTTCCAGGGACATTTTCTGCGCTCAAAATGTTGGGTAGGTTTACAATACCAGATACCGGTTAATGACCTCTTCATCACCCCAGATGGCTTCCATGGCGCCTTCATGAACAATGCGGCCTTTCTCGATGATGTAGCCCCTGTCACTGACCCGCCGGCAGAACTTCAGGTTCTGGTCAGCAAGGAGAATGGTCACATCCCTTTCCCGGATTTGTTGGATGACTTCGATCAGACTGGCTATGACTAACGGCGCGAGCCCTTCAGACGGTTCATCCAGCAAGACCAATTCGGGATTGGCCATCAGTGTCCGGCCAAGACTGAGCATCTTTTTTTCTCCGCCGGAAAGATTGAGTCCTTTCTGTTTTCGCCTCGCTCGGAGCACAGGAAAAAGCTCTTCAACCCGCTCCCGATTCCAGTAACCCTTGTGTCGCGAAAGTCTAAGGGCGATTTCCAGGTTCTCTTCACAGCTCAGATCAGGGAAGATGCGTAAATCATCAGGCATATAAGCGATCCCCAGCCACGACATGGCATAGGGGGGGTTCCCCAAGACCTCGGCATCTTTGAAACGAATGGAGCCGCTTTGGGGTGTAGTCAGTCCCATAATTGAACGCAAGGTTGTGGTCTTGCCCACACCGTTCCGACCAAGGAGGGCCACAACCTCCCCCGTGTCGACCATGAAGGAGACGTCCTGGAGGATGTGAGAGGTTCCATAATAGGTGTTTATGGATTGCACCTGGAGGATCATGCCGTCACCTCTTCGCCGAGGTACACCTCTCTCACCTTGGGGTTATTCTGAATCTCTTCAGTGTTGCCATCACCGATAACGACTCCATGATGCAATACGATCACTCGATCTGAGAGAGAAAAAACCACGTCCATGTCATGTTCTACAATGACGAAGGTCGTCTTTCCTTCACTTGATAGTTCCCGAATATTCTGGAGAACCTTGGTCCTTTCCACAGGGTTCATGCCAGCTGTCGGTTCATCGAGAAACAAGAGCCTGGGACTGGCAGCTAAAGCGATTCCGACCTCGAGGAGGCGCTGGTCGCCATGGGAAAGAGCGCCGGCAACAGTTTGAGCCGCATCGACGAGCCCGACCCGCTCCAGGATACGGGTCACTGCCTGATGCGCATCCGTCTCCCTTATCACCGGATGAAAGAGACGGTGAGCTCGTTTTTGGATAGCCAGCACAGGGATTTGGATGTTGTCAAAGACGGTGAGATTGGGGAACACATTGACCACCTGAAAGGAGCGGCATAGCCCCAGTCTCACCCGGCGGTGAACAGGCAGGCGGGTGATATCCTTGCCCTCGAAAAAAATCTGCCCTGAATCTGCTGTCAAAGACCCGGAAAGCAGATTGATGAGAGTAGACTTTCCAGCCCCGTTTGGGCCGATAATGGATGTGAGGATTCCAGATTCAATAACCATATTGATATCATTGGCTGCTACGACGCGGCCGAAGCTCTTATAGAGTTTTTGAATTTCCAAAAGAGGAGGCTTCATTGCTTGACTCCGGGTTTCACGGAGGAACGCGCCTTCTTGCCCCATAAACTGGACAGGGTTCCGACCACACCGCCCCTAAAGCCCATAATGATGATCAAAAGAATAACGCCGAACCAGAACATCCAGTTGGTGGTGAAACGTTCGATGGTTTCCCTCAGGACGATGAAAATGACGCTGCCCACAATGGGTCCGGTAAATGTCTGGATACCGCCAATGAGGCTGACCAGGATGGGCTCTGCAGAATGGCTCCAGTGGGCCGAAAAAGGGGCTGCATTGCTTTCCAGAAGGGTGCCGAGGGCCCCTGCCAATCCGGCAAAGATTCCCGAGATAACAAAGGCGGCCAGCCGATAATTCCTCAGGGAGAGGCCTGCAAACGCGATCCGGCGGTCGTTTTCACGGATCCCTGAGAGAATCAGACCAAAGGGGGATTTTCTAATAAAATAGATGAGCGCTACACTCAAAAAGAAACAAAAGACGACCAGGAAATAGAAATGATTTGCCTTGATTAAAGGTATGGTGACAATGCCGAGAGACAAGGGCGCCCTCATGATGCCCACCAGACCGTCATCCCCGCCTGTTACACTCCGCAAATTCCATATAAGGGAAAACACCATCATGCCAAAGGCGAGGGTCAGCATGGCAAAATAGATTTCGGTGTGGCGGACGCAAAAGAATCCGATCACCACGGCCATGATGCAGGCTAAAGCGACCCCAACAAGGATGCCTATAAAAGGATTGGAACTGATATGAAGAGAGAAAAGGCCTAATCCATAAGCGCCTCCAGCATAGAAAGCGGCATGGCCGAAAGAGAGAAGTCCTGTGCGGCCTAAAAGCAGGTTATATCCCATGGCAAAGATAG
Source organism: uncultured Desulfobacteraceae bacterium (assembly GCA_964404085.1). Classification (GTDB taxonomy): domain Bacteria; phylum Desulfobacterota; class DSM-4660; order Desulfatiglandales; family Desulfatiglandaceae; genus CAYUCJ01. The sequence continues at coordinate 9,447 of CAYOIU010000092.1, forward strand.
AAAGGATCATCACCCGCATGGTCAGATAAATGATGAATCGACCCGCAAAAAGGTCGATGGCCACCAGAATTGCCGAAGCCAGAACGATAAGCACATAATTCAGGTATCGATGCATCTAAGCGGACTCCCCAAACAGACCTTGCGGCCTCCACAGCAGGATTGCGGCCATAAGGATAAAGGTTAAGAACATATCAAAAGTGGGAATAAAGCGTGTGCCGAAAGAGGAGAGAAGGCCTATAAGGAGAGCGCCCAGAAACGCACCTTTAAGGCTCCCCATTCCCCCGATCACAGCAACCACAAAGGCGTCGATGATAATGGATTCCCCCATACCGGGCGTAAGAAGACCGACGTATGGCACAGCCAGTCCCCCGCCCAAGGCTCCGAGCCATGTTCCAAACACGAACACAGCAGTATAAAGGGCCGGAACCCTTACACCGATGGCGGAAGCCATTTCCCTGTCGGAGGATGCTGCGCGAATGATGCGACCCCACCAGGTCTTTTCCACAAGAGCCCACATGCCTAGAGCGATCAACGGACCCGCAATAATGATAAAAAGGCTGTACACGGGGAAATTTCTTCCCAGAATGGGCACAGATCCTCCCAGGCCCGGCACAACCGGGGACCCTATGGAGCCGGCACCCCAGACCATCTTGACGATGTCGTCGAAAAGGAGAACAAAGGCAAAGGTCAGCAGAAGCTGGTAAGGCAAGGCAAGGTAATAAACATAACGGATGAAGAAACGCTCCACCACAAACCCGAGGGCACAGACACACAAAGGACCAAGGAGAAGCCCTAACCAGAAATTTCCTCCCATGAAACGCAAAAGGGTGTAACAGAAGTAGGCCCCCAGCATATAGAAACTGCCGTGGGCAAAGTTAAGAACGCCGAGCACTCCGAAAATAAGGGTGAGCCCGCTGGCCACAAGCCAGATGAACATACCGGTGGATAGACCGGCCAGACAGACATGGACAATGGATTGGAGCATGAGATCAGCCTCCAGAGACTTATTCAGGTCCCCTGGTGTGGTGCCATTCAGAGAATTGAAACTTCCTGTCTCTCATTGGCCAGCGGGCTCAAACCATATCATTCTAGAAAGGCGGCTTCGTGCCTGGCCCTTTGAAGGGTGGGCGGTTGTAACATTCTGTTGCCGGAATGACCACTTGTTTGCCCATTACCTTGAAAGGATATTTTGGGTCGGAAGTCGTCGGTCCCCATGGGACATCATACATCGCCTGATGGTCTTCCTTTCTGAAGATGCGATAACCGCCTGGAGAGTCCAGCATCATCCCTTCAAGGACTTGGATGACCTTTGCGGTTTCCTTGGAGCCAGCCTCCTCAACGGCTTTTTTGAAGGCATACATGGCTGAGTAGCCTGTCTCCGAGACATAAGCCGGGTAATGATTCCATCGCTTCTTGAATCGGGCCACCCATTCATTGTTTTCTTTGGTGTCCGGGTACATGAAGAAGTAACGACCCGAAATCCAGACGTTGTCAGGCATCTCCCCTCCGAGCCCCTCCAACACGTCCATGGCGGCGCCGACCGGGAACATGGCCGTCTTGATTTTATTGAAAAATCCGGCCTGATTGGCTTGCTTCACGAAGGAGATGAGTTCCCCGGCCCACTCGGTAGAGTAAAACCCTTCAGGTTTTGCGTCCAGGATGGTATTGATGTGGGCCCTGAAGTCGGTCGTACCGAAGGGAGCCCACGAATCTGCGATAAAAGAGGTGTCCGGTTTCATTTTGCCAAGGGTTTCTTTGAACATGTTCCAGCAGGTGTAGCCGTATTCGTATTTGGGGCTCACGGTTGCCCAAGTCCTGGCCGGAAGATCCTTGGCTATAAACGCGGCAGCATTTCCGTCCTGATAGGTCGGGCTGGATATGCGAAAGACTTGTTTGATGCCATTCTTATAAACCTGCTCTTCTGTGAGTTTTTCGGTAGCGGCGTGGGTCACTATCAGAACTCGATCCAATTCGGCCATAACCGGCGCCAGGGCCAACGCCTGACCCGACGAATCCACGCCACCCAGAAAGTCGGCACCCCAGCTGTCCACAAAATAGCGGGCATTCTTGATGGCCACCGGTCCTTTCAAGGTGGAGTCTCTGAATTCCACTTCCAGCTTTTTCCCGGCAATACCGTCGGCGGCGTTGATCTCCTCCTGGGCCATTTGGACACCCATTTTGTGGAATTCGCCATATCCGGCCAGTGTGCCGGACATGATTGCCTGGTAACCCACCTTGATGGGGCCTTTGATTTCTGGTGTTGCTGCCCAGGCACCCGTTGGCTTTAAGGCCAGTGGGCCCAAGGCTGAAGCCGCTGTCGTTAATAAACCTGCTTTCATGAAATCCCTTCTTGTGATTTTCGCTTTCTCCATGTCAGACCTCCTCCCTGTTTAAAGGTTCGTGTTTCTCTTGCAACCAAAACTCCCTCTGAAAAACAGGCGACGGACCGGTGTTCTTCTGAGATGAAAAGAAGGAAACAGCCCGTTGAAAACTAGGGTCCAAGTCATCAGCTACCCAGCCCGAACCCTATTGACTGGTCCTGGTAAAGGCGGGAGAAAGCATCAACAGTCACTCCAGTTCCGGTGGTACGCCCGCCTCATTCCAACCAAGGCTTTGATAGCGTTCCTCCAAAAGGGTTTTCATCTTAAAATAGCAGGCTCTGTAAAGGTTGTTTCATCTTGGATAACTACTTGCAGTCTGAATATCGCGCGACTTGTTTGTAATTGAAAACCTAAAGGCTCGCCTCGCAGGGAGGTCGCCTGTGCTCCGGCGAGCTACCCAAGGGGTCCATTCGCATACAGACAACCTCGCTCTTCCGCAGTCGCCATAAACAGAGATGGGAGAAATGCACTAAAAACAAATAAACGAGGACTTCCAAAAAATAACTTGGCAATCCCATAGCAAAAAGTTGCTTTTAACTAGATAAGCATAGTGGACATGCCCTTGTGGGTCAAGGAAAATCCCACCGCAGATTGTTATAAGGAACGCATAGGCTATTACCGGCTACCCGCCGGGTCTGGCTGGAGGGGCGAATTCTGGGGACAGCGAATTCTGGGGACAGTATATTTATTTCTTGACTTAAATGGTGCACTTTGAATTAGAATCTACCAATGTGAGATCGGCCCTATGCTTGTTACATGGCAAGAATTGCAAGAGTGGTGGCGGAAGGCATGCCGCACCATATTACACAG
>CAYOIU010000093.1:0-12410 GCA_964404085.1 uncultured Desulfobacteraceae bacterium
AATACATCCTCCGCGGATAAATTCACTTCCTTTATCCGTTTTGAAACTGGCTCAATAAAATAACTCCTTTTTTCCAGACTTGAGCCGGTGTAAAGCCTGAAAGATTTACACCATCTCCTTTACCATGTTTCCCACCCTTTGGGCAATGGCCAGGGACGCGGTCAGGCCCGGGCTGTCGATGCCCAGCAAATGAACGAGGCCGGGCCGGATCTCGTCATGTATGATGACGAAATCAGGATGTCCTTTGAGTCTCGCCTGAAGACCCGACTGATGCCACATGAGGTCGTCTTTCTTCAACCCCGGAAAGAAGGAATGGACCGATTCGATAAAGACCTCGGGGGCCACGGACGGCTCTCCCGAAGGCGCCCTGTTTTCGGCAGGAACCAGTTTGGGGCCGATCGTCACGGTAGATCCCAGGGTGGGAGGATAATCCAGACTCTCAAATGTGGGCGTCAAATGAACACCCACCGTGAAATGACGGCCGTGTGGGGTAACTACGGCGGTGGGCGTAGGGTAGACATTCATCCCCGCAAGGCGCAATTCGGGTCGCTTATGTCCGTAAAAGTTGTAGGACTCTCCCCGCACGGGATCCAGTTCAAATGGAGAGCGGTGATTGACGGACCTGGCCAGGCCGTCCGCATTAACGCCGGCGGCATTGATCACCACTTCAGCCCCGACCTGATCCTTCTTCCCGTCCGCATATTGAATGCCCAAACGGATGGAATCACCATCGGCACCCATATCGGTGACCACGGTCCCGCTCAAAAACTGTACGCCGTTTTTAGAGGCCAGGGTTTGAAGGCGATAGACAAGGGAAACCGGATCGATAATGCCTGCGGACGGGACCAGAAGGGCGGACACGGCCCTGATGTTGGGCTCCCTCTCCGTTGCTTTTTTTCCTGATATCTTTTCCAGGCCCTCTACAAGGTTCTCCCGGCCCTGCTCCAGGTAACCTTCCAGGACCGCATCCTCTTCCCTGTCGGTGGCAATCAGGAGTTTTCCGGTTTTGAGAGCCGGCACCCTGTAACGCTCGGAGAAATTATAAAGCATCCTGTTGCCCTCGACGCAAAGGGCCGCTTTCAGGGGACGGGTCTGATTGTCGTAATAGATGCCGGAATGGATGACACCGGAGTTGCGGGTGGACTGGTTTTCGCCTGTGGTAATCCCGGGATTTTTTTCAAAGAGGAAAACACCTTCCCGGGTTTTTGAAAGCTCCCAGGCAACGGCGCATCCCACCACCCCGCCGCCAACAACAGCTATGGGGATATGGTTCGACAATTAGGTTCCTTAATCTCCTGTTCTCTTCATTCGGGACTTGGTCCGGGGGGAGAGCGGAATGGCATATTTTTTCATCTTTTTGTAGAGAAGCGATCGGTGAATCCCGAGAACATCAGCCGCTTTGGCTTTGTTGTTCCGGGTGGTTTCCAATGCGTGAAGGATAACTTCCCGCTCGGTTCTCCACTGAATGGTCTTTAGACCGGCAGGGGAATGCCTGTTTTTCCCTTTGGACGTATTCTGTACGTAGAAGGGCAGGTCGCAGAGGAAAACCGTGTCCCCTTCCAGATAGGAAACCGCCCGTTCGATCAGGTTGGAGAGTTCGCGAACGTTCCCGGGCCAGTCATAGGCCACCAGGGCCCTTTCGGCCTTGGGATCGATCCGAATGCCCGGCATTCCGACATGTTGGGCCGCCTGGTTAAGGAAATGGTTGGATAACAGGGGAACATCTTCTCTTCTTTCCCGGAGCGGGGGAATGTTTATGGGGATGACGTTCAGACGATAGAACAGATCTTCTCGAAAACGACCATCGTCAAGCATTTCTTCGAGGTCCTGATTGGTGGCTGCAATGAGCCTGAAATCCGATTGGATCAGGCGGGTCCCGCCTACTCTCTCAAATTCCTTTTCCTCCAGTACGCGCAAGAGCTTGGGTTGCATCTCCAGGGGCAGATCTCCGATTTCGTCAAGGAAAACGGAACCGTGCCTGGCCAATTCGAACTTGCCGGGCTTTCCATGGGATTGTGCACCTGTGAAGGCGCCTTTCTCATACCCGAAAAGCTCCGACTCAAGCAGGTCCTTTGGAATGGCCGAGCAGTTGATCCTTACAAAGGAGAAGGGTTTCCTTGTGCTGGCATTGTGGATAGCCTGCGCGAAGAGTTCTTTCCCGGTGCCGGATTCCCCTGTGATCACGACGGGAAGGTCGGTGGCTGCAGCTTTTACAGCCTGCCTTTTCAATCCCTTCATTTTGACCCCTTCGCCCACAATGCTCTCAAAGGTATATTTTGTTGAGCGAAGAGAAATAAGCTCATTTTCGACCATATCCAGTTTGGATTTGAGGAAGGATACCTTTTGTGCCAGTTTATTCACGGTGCCGGCGCTGTCAAAGAGCACAAGGCCCAGGACGGCGATGACCCTCCCGCCATCCTTGATGGGAATGCGATGCACAAGGTAGACACTCTCCTTGAGTTGGTGCGGGTAATTCACCTCCGCTTCCCCGGTCTGTGCGACGATGTGCAGCCTGGAATTCACGCCGAGGTCCTTGGCATGTTTCCCTATCTGGGCCTTGGGATCAATGTTCAGAAACCTGGCATAGGTATCGTTGATATAGATGATATAGCCTTCAGCATCCGAAACGATGACACCTATTTTCATATTGTCCATGAGCAACCTGAAAAAGTCAGGCCTTTCAAGCAGGTCCACCCTCTCTGTCCTTGACATCATCCTATGAGCCATGTTCGCCCTCCAGTCTCAAATCGTAGACATGTTTCCATTTTGAGACAGTAAAACAGGTATACCCTGTCTTTGGCTTGCTTGCAACAGAAAAATTAATTTTCGTTTGGGAATAAGGGTATCATTTGGAGCTTACTGAATATTTTCGTTGTCGGTCCAAGGGAAAAAGTTTTTGGGTTGATGCGTTGCGGCTACGGCACGGTATTTGCCATAGGAAAGAATCTATACATTTCATGTATCTTCAGATCGCTTTCAATATCTACAGAAAATCCGTACCAATGGGGAGGATGTCATGAATCTCGGATCGCTTTTTGCGAGGCACGCGCGTTATCGCCCTGACCACCTTGCGGTTGTATTCGGGGATAAACGCCTCACCTACCGGGCCTTCAACCAGGAAATCAATAGACTGGCGAATGCCCTGCTTGCACTTGGCATCTCAAAGGGTGACAAAGTGGCCACCATTCTTCCCAATTGCCTGGAACAACTGGAGGTCTACTGGGCCGTTGCGAAGATAGGTGGCGTGGTTGTTCCCCTGAGTTCGCTGCTTCGTGCCAGGGCCATGGCTACTCTTTTAGAGGACGCTGACGCGGTGATGGTCATAACCGATGCGGAACATGCGGGAGCCATTGATTCTATCAAGGTAAGACTCAACAAAATCAAGCATGACCGATACCTTGTGATCAATGGGCCGGAACTGTCCGGTTTTCGCAACTACCAATCCCTCAAGGCCGGGGCAACCGACGAAGAACCGGAAGGGATTGAGGTCACCCCCGATGATCCTTTCAATATCATGTACAGCAGCGGGACGACAGGCATGCCAAAAGGCATTGTGCACACCCATGCCATCCGGATGGCCTATTGCACTTCCTTTGCAGCGGCCTACCGGATGACGCCGGAGACCGTTACCATGCACGCCGGAGCCATCGTGTTCAACGGGGCCTTTGTTGACATGATGCCCACCTTTTTTGTCGGTGCCACCTACATCCTTCTGCCTCAATTTGACCCCGTGTCCTACATTGAAACGATTCAGAAGGAAAAAGTCACCCACATCATGGTGGTACCCGCACAGGTGATCGCCATGCTCAACGCACCCAATTTCTCTTCCCGAGCCCTGAAATCCCTGGAGATGATCCTTTCACTGGGTGCCCCTCTCCTTTTGAAGCACAAGGAGGAACTGAACAGCCGTTTGCCGGGTAGATTCTACGAGCTTTACGGATTGACGGAAGGGTTCGTCACCGTACTCGACAAGTACGACTATCCAAAGAAACCCGAATCCGTGGGCTCTCCGCCGCCCTTTTTTGAAATGAAGATATTGGACGAACAGGGGAAGGAAGTGCCTGCCAATGAGGTCGGCGAAATCTGCGGTCGGGGGCCGATCCTGACACCCGGCTATTACAAACGCCCCGACTTGACGGAAGCCGCCATCGTGGACGGGTGGCTTCATTCCGGGGACATGGGCTACGTGGATGAGGATGGCTTTCTCTATCTGGTGGACAGGAAAAAAGACATGATCATCTCAGGCGGCGTCAATGTCTATCCGAGAGACATCGAGGAGATTATTGTCCAGCATCCGGCAGTACGGGAGGCTGCCGTCTTTGGGGTCCCCCACGACAAGTGGGGAGAGACACCGCTTGCAAACGTTATCCTTCACGAGAAAGGGAGCATCGCCGGCGAGGATCTGAAGAGCTGGATAAACGAGCATGTGGAGGCCAAGTTCCAGCGGGTCCATGATGTGGCCATTCTGGAGGATTTTCCGCGAAATGTGGCAGGTAAGACCCTTAAGCGGGAAATGCGTAAGCCTTACTGGGAGGATCCCGGAAAGGGTCTGTGATCTTTTTCCGACTTACCTGTGGAAGGGGAGAATACGTTTCGAGCGAAAGCCCGGAAATCACCAGAGCGAGGAGGTGGAACACAAGAGAATACTTAGCGAAAAGCACACGCGGCAGGGGGAAGTAGTGGGTTGAAATAACTTGCATGAGAGGAGGAAATAGAAATGAAGGGAATTCGTTATAGGATTTTTTTCGTGGCGTTGATTTTTTGTATTGCCGTTGGAATGGCATACACACAAAATGTGGTTGCCTCTGATACCATACGGATTGGCTGGACAGCCGATATGCCGGGGGTTGGGGCGACATTTTACGCATCGCAAAAAAAAGGGATTGAACTTTTTATAGAGGAAACCAACGCGGCCGGCGGCATACTGGGGAAGAAACTGAAGCTCATCATCCGTGACTCAAAGCTGAAACCGGACATCGGGGCTACCATGGCAAGAGAGCTGATCTTGAGTGAGAAGTGCGATTTTCTCATCGGCCCCACAAGCAGTGGCGTCGCTTTGGCGGTAAGCAAGGTGGCAAAAGAATTCAAAAAAATCGTTTACTTTCATACGTCCAATACAAACAAATTGACAACCACTGATTTCCACAAATATATGTTCCAGGTGGTGCCCCATACCGGTATCGAGGGAAGGGGCATTGCCATGTTTCTCGCAAAGTCCCCGTACACGCGCATCTGCTTTATCGGACCTGACTACGCCTACGGGCACACGCAGTGGAACGCATTCAAGGAGTATCTGTTAAAAATCAAGCCCGAGGTCAAGATCCTCAAGGCCGTATGGCCCAAGCAGGGGGAGACAAATTTTGCACCGTATATTCCCGCCCTGATGTCCCAAAATCCAGAGGTCATCTATACGAACCTGTGGGGAGGCAACCTGAGTAGTTTTATCAAGCAGGCAAAGCCTTATGGACTCTTCAAGAAAGCCAGCATTACCTCCCTGTTTGATCTGGACCTCATGCGGGCAACAGGCAAGGATATGCCGGAAGGGCTCCTGGGGTATGCGCGTTGCCCATTTTACGCAGTGGGTACCCTGGACATGAAGGTGTTTGTGGATAAGTATTACAAGAAATACAATGAATGGCCGTCTGATTGGGCAATCATGGCTTATGACGGCCTCATCGCACTTACCACAGCCATTAAAAAAGCGGGAAGTATTGACTCCGACAAGGTGTCCGAGGCATTAGAGGGTTTGCGTTTTGCGTCACTGAGAGGCTCAAGATACATTCGGGCCGAGGACCACATGGCGAACGTGGGGATCTATGTTGGTTACACTGCTAACGATCCAAAATACAAGGACTTTCTAATCCTGAAAGACGTCGTGGAGGTGCCGGCGGAAAAGGTTTGGCTCTCCGTAGAACAACTCAAAAAAGTGCAACCAAAATAGAAGGAACTTATCTGGGTTCATCCCCGGGTTAACTGGGGACGAACCCGGATCGACGTGGAAGCCTGAGCCCCCTCAAACCTACTTTATTTTCAGGAAGACTGTATGACCATAGAGTTCTTTTTCTTCATGCTCATAAATGGCCTGAGCCAGGGGATGGTTCTTTTCATTGTCGCGTCCGGGCTTTCTCTGGTATTCGGGGTCCTCCGGGTGATAAATTTCGCCCATGGGTCTCTTTATATGATCGGGGCCTTCCTTGCCTTTTCTCTCAGTACCCTCTTCAGCGGGGGTTCGCTATTCTCTTTTTTTATGTTGATGCTACTGGTTCCCCCCGCTGTAGCCATTCTGGGTTTGGGCTTGGAGATCCCATTATTTCGACGCATCTACGGCAAGGAACATCTGTTGCAGTTGCTCCTGACTTATGCGCTCCTGCTAATACTTGACGATGCATGCCGTTTGATTTGGGGCGGTGAAATCCGTAATGTTGCACGGCCGGAACTCCTTGCGGGATCAATAAACTTTTTCGGGCAATACCTGCCGACCTACAATGTCTTTATTCTTGTGGTCGGTCCGCTTATTGCCGGGGGCTTGTGGTTTTTGCTCCATCGGACCAGGACCGGTAACCTTATCCGGGCCGCGGTTTCGTATCCGGAAATGGTGGGGGCCCTTGGGGTAAATGTATCCCGGGTCATGACCGGGACTTTCATGTTAGGTTGCTGGTTGGCTGGACTCGGCGGTGTCTTTATGTCCGCCTTGGCCAACATTGACCTGAGTATCGGTATGGAGAAGATCATCGAGTGTTTTGCCGTGGTTGTCATCGGCGGACTGGGAAGTATTGGCGGCGCACTCTTGGGCTCGCTGATTATTGGAGTGGGTATTTCATTTATCCAACTCCCCTTCAGCCGTTTGGCCATTGTATTCCCCTATATCGTCATGGCTTTGATATTGATCATAAGGCCTTGGGGCCTGTTTGGAAAACCCGAACGATAATCATTAAATACGAGAATTTGTACATGGATAAACCGCAGGCCGAAAAGAAAAAATGGATGTTTGGGGCCGGCTTTGTTGTTATTCTCTTCATACTTCCCTTTGTTTTAGAACAATTGGGGAGAACAGGTGAATTCTGGATCTGGGTCACTACGGAAATGATCATAATGGCCCTTTTTGCCACCAGTCTCAATCTCATTCTGGGGTTCGGCGGAATGGTGAGCTTTGGCCATGCCGCCTTTTTTGGCGTTGGGGCTTACACCGTCGCCCTGCTCATGAAAAAAGCAGGGATTCCGTTGGCTTTGGCCCTGCTGGCCGCTCCCTTTATGGCCGCTTTGGCAGCGGCCATCATAGGCTGGTTCTGCGTACGATTGATCGGGCTCTACTTCGCCATCCTCACCCTGACCTTTGGTCAACTGCTCTACATGATAGCCTTTCAGTGGTACACGTTTACCGGAGGCGACGACGGTATCCACGGCATACCAAAACCTGATTTCCTGACCCCACCTCACTATTACTTATTATGCCTTCTAATCTTCCTCCTATGCTTCTTCATTATGAGGATGGTAGTAAACTCCTCTTTCGGTTTGTCCATAAGGATTACCAGAGAAAACGCTGAACGGGCCAAATTCATAGGCATAAATGTCCGTCGCTACCAACTTCTCAATTTCATCATTGCCGGCTTTTTTGCAGGCCTTGCAGGGGGACTTTTCAGTGAAATGAACCGTTTTGCGCAAACCGAGTTCCTGCACTGGAGCAGATCAGGGGATGCCATATTTGCCTGCCTGGTAGGCGGGATGTATTCTTTTATTGGTCCGGCCATCGGCTCCAGTGTTTTGATTTTTCTCCATATCATTATTCAACAGATACACCAGAGTCTCGTGGAAATCTGGGCAATCTTCCTGGGTATTATCCTGTTGGTCGTGGTTCTCTTTGCCCCTGAGGGGTTGGTGGGTCTTTATGAAAAGCTATTCAAGAAATCATGAAAATAAAAGGACATGTCTTATTGAAAAGCGGCAGAGCGCAAAATGACGGATACCATTCTTGAAATAAAAAATCTTTTCAAATCTTTCGACGGGAACACCGTAATAAGCAACATAAATCTCTCTGTCCTGGAAGGCGAGCTGAGTTCCATTATAGGGCCCAATGGTGCCGGGAAAACCACTCTGTTCAACCTTATTACAGGCTATCACCTCTCAGACAGCGGGGGGATTTACTTCCAAGGCAAAGAGATTACCGGCATGCAGCCTTATGAAATCGTGAAACAAGGTATCGGCAGATCTTTTCAGATTACGAATATCTTTCCCAAGCTGTCAGTCCTGGAAAACATCGTAGCGACGATCATTACACACAGGCGGGAGAATCTCAACCTCATCACGCCAATAAGAAAGCTGAGGGCCGTGCATGAAAAGGCCTATGAGATGCTTGAAAGGGTAGGAATGGTCGACATGGCCCACCTTCAATGCGGCACCCTCGCCCATGGGAACCAGAAAAGGCTGGATATTGCCGTGGCCTTGGCCCTGGAACCAAAACTCCTGCTCCTGGATGAGCCGACAGCGGGTATGAGTCCTGAAGAGCGGTGGCAGACTGTTGAGCTCATTCAAAGTCTCTGGAAACAGTTGAAAATCACCATGCTGTTCATCGAACACGACATGGATATCGTCTTCGGCATTTCACAGAAGGTAACCGTTCTGGGTTACGGTGTAATGCTGGCGGCAGGAACCCCCGAAGAAATTTCGCGAAATGAGAAGGTTATTGAGGCTTATCTGGGGGAAGAAATCTGACCATGGAGTTGGAACTCAATAAGATCAACACGTTTTACGGACTGAGCCACGTCCTTTTTGATGTCTCTCTTCAAGTCGATACGGGGGAAGTGGTTGTTTTGCTGGGCAGAAACGGGGCGGGCAAGACCACCACCATGATGAGTACAATGGGGTTGAATCCACCAAAAACGGGATCGGTGGTTTACCGGGGAGAGGATATTACCGGACTGGCTGCTTTTAAGATCGCCCGCAAGGGTATCGGTTTCGTTCCCGAGGACCGAAGGATATTTCCTGATCTCACCGTTTATGCCAATCTGGATGTGGGCCGGAAACCTTCAAAGCACAACCAAACCGCATGGACAATCGAGAGGATTTATGAGCTGTTCCCTGTCCTTGAAAAGTTTACGCATCGGCGAGGCGGCACACTGAGCGGTGGAGAACAGCAGATGCTGACCATCGCCCGGACGCTGATGGGTGACCCGAATCTTCTTCTTCTCGATGAACCTTCCGAGGGACTCGCGCCTATTATCGTAAAAGTGCTCGGCAGATTTCTCGATGTGGTCAAGGAAGAAGGTCTCACGGTTCTTCTTTCAGAACAGAACTCAAAGTTCGCGCTCAAACACGCAACCCGAGCCTACATCGTGGATAACGGTGAAATCAAGTATCACGGAAGCATTGCTGAATTGGAACAGAATGAAGAGGTAAAGAAACGGTACCTGGCTGTCTGAGGATGAATGTTCCTAAGAGCTATTCAAGGACAGCGTGTGGGTGCAGTGACTTTGCCAACATGATGTCAGGACGAAGGAGGGAAAATGATGAAACTAATGAAGTCGCTAGGCCTTTTGGTGTGTTTTTTCCTGTGTTTTGCTTTTGTTTCCACCCCGGTCACGGAGGCAAAACCGATCAAGATTGCCCAGATTGAGGCACTGAGTGGTCCATTTGAGCAATTCGGCAATCAGAGCCGGGATGGTTTCCAGTTGGGTATGGAATATGCCACCCATGGAACCATGAAACTCCTGGGCCGCCCCCTTCAGATCATCCTGAAGGATACCCAGATCAAGCCGGCCATCGGCAAGCAATTGCTCACCGAGGCCTACAAAGACGACAAAGTGGATCTGGCAGTGGGCCCGACTTCCTCTGCTGTAGCCATGGCCTCGCTTCCCGTGCCCCTGGAATTCAAGAAGATCCTGGTGGTGGAGCCTGCGGTATCGGACACCATTACCGGCAAAAACAGCAACCGTTATGTCTTCAAGACCTCACGAAATTCCTCCCATGACGCCATAGGCAATGCCCTGGTGATTGCCGGACCGGGTGTATCCATCGCCACCGTAGCCCAGGACTACACCTTTGGTAGAACGTTCGTGGAGAAATACAAGAAGGCCTGTGAGGCCAAGGGCTCCAAGATCGTAATCGAGGAGTTCCTGCCCATCAAGACCGTTGACTTCACGGCGTCAGCCCAGCGTATCATCAAGGCCATGAAGGGGATAAAGGGGGACAAATACCTCTTTCTCAACTGGGCAGGGAAAGGCAGCCCCCTGAACAAATTCCACAGCATGGAGCTGGACCAGAAATACGGCATCAAGTTGACCACCGGAGGCAACATCCTGCCGGTTCTCAAAGGTTATAAACCCTTTGCAGGAATGGAAGGATCCGGGTATTATTTCTATACCAACCCGAAAAACGAGATGAATGACTGGCTTATCACTAAGTACAAGGAACGGTTCAAGGGGATGCCACCTGACTTCTTCGTGTGCGGTGGTTTTGCAGCAGCCATGTTCGTGGCCAAGGCCATCGAAAAGGCCGGTTCCACGGATACGGAAAAACTGATCGCGGCCATGGAGGGTCTGGAGTGGATGACACCCAAGGGAAAGATGATCATGCGCAAGCGGGACCATCAGGCCCTGCAGTCGATGTTTCATTTCAAACTGAGGGTCGACCCCAAGGTCCCCTGGGCCATCCCGGAACTGGTCAAGGTGCAGACCATAGAGGAACTGGACATTCCACCGACCCGGTAATTTGAACAATGGTGGGGCCTGAAGCCCGGGTCCCGCCATTTCTCTTTTTCAAAGCATTTTCAGCCATTGCTCGGGATAACTCAACCCGTCCGCCAATTCGGGCTCTTGGGAAAGAAAAAGGGCGTCATTTTGGAGTTGAATATGGACCCAGTACCGGTCATCGAGACCAGGGATTTGACCATTCGCTTTGGCGGCAACGTGGCCGTCAACAGGGTCAATCTGGCATTCGAAGCCTTTTGTCTCAAGTCCATTATCGGTCCGAACGGAGCAGGCAAGACCACTTTTTTCAACCTGGTCAGCGGTCAATACAAGCCCACATCGGGACAGATCTTTTTCAAGGGACTAGACATAACCCATTTGGACCCGGCCAGTCGAACCAGGTTGGGTATCGGCCGTTCCTTTCAATTAACCAATATTTTCCCCTCGTTGAGTGTGCTGGAAAACGTGCGGTTGTCCCTGCAATCCAAGGGGGATGTGGGGATGGTTTTCTGGCGCCACTGGCGTTCCTATACGGAGCTTGAGGACCGTGCCTACGCCCTTCTCAAACAGGTGCTCTTGGAGGACCGCTGGGATTACGACGCAAACAGCCTGACGCACGGGGAGCAGCGCAAACTGGAGATCGCTATTTTGTTGGGATTGGATCCTGCGGTGCTTCTCCTGGACGAGCCCACGGCCGGCATGAGCATTGAAGAGGTGCCCGCCATTTTGGAGATCATCCAGGACTTGAAGGCGGCCAGGAACCGGACCATCCTGCTCGTTGAACACAAGTTCGACATGATCATGAGCCTCTCAGATTCCATCGCCGTGCTCAAGGAAGGGCAACTCATCTGTGATGACACGCCTGAGGCGGTAGCGCGGAATGATGAAGTCCAAGCGGCCTACCTGGGGGGAGGGGTCAAAGATGACTGAACCCATACTCTCTCTCAAAGAGGTCCATTCACATATAGGGCAGCACCACATCCTGCAGGGCGTCACCATGGACGTGGCGGCCGGCCGACTGACGGTGCTGCTGGGACGAAACGGGGCGGGGAAATCGAGTACACTGCGGGCCATCATTGGTCTGAACCCCGTCACTGCTGGTGAAATCCGCCTTGAGGGCCACCGTATACACGGTCTCAAACCCTATGCCATAGCCCGCATGGGTGTGGGTTTTGTGGCCGAAGATCGGGCCGTTTTTTACAGACTGAGCGTGGAAGAAAATATTCGGCTTTCCATGTTTAAAGAAAATAGCCGGGCCGCGGACCGGATGGCGATGATTCATGAGCTCTTCCCCGACCTGAAAAAGTTCTGGCATGCAAAGGCCGGGCTTCTCTCCGGGGGACAAAAACAGATGCTGGCCATCGCACGGGCCTTTGTCAACGATCACAAACTCCTGCTTGTGGATGAGCCTTCCAAGGGGCTTGCACCCATTGTGGTCGATCAGGTGGGAGAGTCGCTTATCAAAATCCGAGAAAAAACGACGGTCATCCTGGTGGAGCAGAACTTTCATCTGGCGAATATGGTGGGAACGCATTTCTTCATCCTGGATGACGGCCGGATTGTCCATCAGGGCGTCATGGAAGAACTGGCGGAACAGCAGGAGCTGAAACAAAAATACCTGGGCATTGGGTGATGGCTTTGTAAAAAGCTGGTTTATGCCTCAACCGGCAGCATATGAGCAACGAAGTGGAGGAGGACCTGACACTCTTTTTCAGACCCTTTCTAAAC
>CAYOIU010000094.1:0-12287 GCA_964404085.1 uncultured Desulfobacteraceae bacterium
GCCTCTCCCATCTCCGAGGACTTCGGCAGCCTCATCATGATGGCGGTGCGCACCCTCGAGGGCAGAAACATTGTCTCCGGGACGATCTTCGGCAAAACCCGACCCAGGATCCTCAGGATCAACGATTTCTATCTCGAGGCCATCCCCGAAGGGCACATCCTCTTTATCCAGAACGATGACAGCCCGGGCGTCATCGGGCAGATCGGGACCACCCTCGGCAAATACGGGATCAACATCAGCCGGATGAATGTGGGAGAAGAAAAGAAGAAAAAGCAGAATATCATCTTCCTGGCCACCAGTGCCGTAGTCAGCGATGAGGTGCTCGAGGCCCTCCGGGACCTGGAACACGTGTATATGGCTCGGCGCATCGAGCTGTAAAAAGGAGAGGGTGGAAGGCGGAAGGCGGAAAATGAAAGCATGAATCGGAGGAGTGAATGAGATGGCAGAACAGGAAGAAAAAGGTTTCGTGATCAAGGACCGGCGGTCATTTGATGAAACGGGCGAGTTGAAGGAAGAGCAACCGGTGAAGGAAGAGAAGCCGGAAGAGGAAGAAAAGGGGCGGGAAACACCCCACTCCTCTCCCCTTCCCGAGGTCAATTTCAATTCCCTGATTTTCAGCCTCAGTTCTTCGGCCCTGTTTCACCTGGGGGAAATCGCCGATCCCCAGACGAACGAAAAGAAAAAAGACCTGCCCCTGGCAAAGCACGCCATCGACACCATCGCCATGCTCGAGGAAAAGACAAAAGGCAATCTCAGCGATGATGAAATGAAATTCATCGAAAGCGTTCTGAACGACCTCCGCTGGAGATACGTGAAGGCCGCTGAATGAGAGGGAGGGAGACTGGATGACCCTGGACAGAACGACGGTCACATCCCGTGCCGTCCACGCAGCGGCCTGTCTTGCATTGGCCCTTGCCGTGGTCTTTTTGACGACCCTGGCCCCGGTGGCCGGGGCCCAGAGCACATCCCTGCTCCCCGGGGCGCCGGGATCCTTCTCGGGACTGGCCAAAAAGGTGCGCCCATCCGTGGTCAACATCAGCACGGTCAAGACCATCAAGGGAAGGGGCGGCACCCCTTTTCACTTCCGGAGGCCCTTCGGCCCCGATGATCCTTTCAAGGATTTTTTTGACAGGTTTTTCAGGGACCGGCTCCCCAAGAATTTCAGGCAGAAGAGCCTGGGCTCCGGTTTTATCATCGATGAAAAAGGCCATATCCTCACCAACAACCACGTTGTTGAAAAGACCGATGAGATCAAGGTGAGGCTGGCCGACGACAGAGAATTCAAGGCCGAGCTGGTGGGTCGAGATCCCAAGACGGATCTCGCACTGATTCGTATCAAGGGTGCGGGTCCTTTGAAGCCCCTGCCCCTCGGGGATTCCGACAAGCTTGAGGTGGGGGACTGGGTGGTGGCCATCGGAAATCCCTACGGTCTGGGGAGCACGGTGACGGCCGGCATCGTCAGCGCAAAGTACCGTCACATCGGGACCGGTTCCTATGACAATTTCATCCAGACCGATGCCTCCATCAATCCGGGCAACAGCGGAGGGCCGCTCCTCAACACCTCCGGCGAGGTGATCGGCATCAACACGGCCATCTTTTCACAGAGTGGAGGGAGCATCGGCATAGGCTTTGCGATCCCCGTGAACATGGCCAAAGACCTCTTGCCACAGCTCGAGAAGGGCAAAGTGATTCGCGGATGGCTGGGCGTGATGGTTCAGCAGATCACCCCCGACCTGAAGGAAAAGCTCGGGCTGAAGTCAGACAAAGGGGCCCTGGTGGCCGATGTGACGGCCGGCGGCCCGGCTGAAAAGGCCGGCATCGAGCGGGGTGATGTCATCCTTTCATTCGATGGAAAGGACATCCAGGAGATGAACGACCTCCCCTACCTGGTGGCCACAACGCCCATTGACAAGCGGGTGGAGGTGCTGGTGGTTCGAGACGGCAAAGAAAAGGTCTTTAAGGTGAAGATCGGCAGGCTGAAAGAGGAGACAAAGGCTGCCTCCCTACCACAGGAAAGAGAGCTGAATCTGGGCATGACCGTGGAGGAACTCACCCCACAGCTTGCAAGGGATATGGGGCTCAAGGAAAAGAGCGGCCTGGTCGTGACCCGGGTGGAAAAAAACACACCGGCCGACGAGGCCGGCCTCAAGACCGGCGACATAATTGTAGAAGTGGATCGAAGACCGGTCAGGTCCCTCGAGGCCTTCAACAAAAAGATGCGAGGCTATGAAAAAGGCGAGACCGTGCTTTTCCTGGCGAAACGAGGAGGGACAACCCTCTATCTGACCCTCAAGATCTGGGAGTAGCCGGCCTTGAGCCTGCCCTTAATGAACACTGCTACCGTATGGACCCCTGCCAAGCTCAACATTCGCCTCAAGGTCGTGGGCCGAAGGCCGGACGGATACCATGATCTCGTCTCCCTCATGGTGCCGATAGGTATCTTTGATACGCTGGACTTTTCCCCGGGTTCCCCGGGAGTCTCCCTTACCTGCGAAGGAACCGGAGTGCCCGAAAACGAAGAGAATCTCGTGTTTCGGGCAGCCCTTGCCTTCTACGCCAGGATCGGGGAAGAACCCGCCCTTTCCATTTCACTTCGCAAAGAGATCCCGGTTGCTGCCGGCCTCGGTGGCGGGAGCAGCGATGCGGCCGCCACCTTGATGACATTGAACCGTATGCACGGGGCCCTTCTGTCCGGGGATGAAATGGCTGAACTGGCGGTGGATCTGGGGGCCGATGTTCCCTTTTTTCTCCACAACCGTCCGTCCGTGGCCACGGGAATCGGAGAGTGCCTTGAACCCATCAATCACTGGCCTCTTTTCTGGTACGTCGTTGTCACACCCCCCCTGACCATATCCACACCATGGGTTTATGACCGTCTCGAAATGAATGCCACCCCGTCCCCTGCAGATTCCGGCAGACAGGATATCCAGCGATTAAAGTTGACAAATCGCGAATATGGGACTATACTTACTTCCTTAAAAAAGGACCGACCCGACATCCGGTCCCTGCTTGAAAACGATCTCGAAACAGTGACGGCGGTCCATTATCCGGTAATCGAAACCCTCAAGAAGTTGCTGATGGAGAGCGGTGCGGAGGGCGCACTCATGAGTGGAAGCGGGCCGAGCGTGTTCGGTGTGTTCCGGTCTGAAGAGGAGGCGAGAAAGGCGGAAGGCATCGTTTCTCGTCGGGCCGACGGAAAGGTCTTCCTGGCGGGCCCATATGAGGCATCCACGTAACTGGCCGGGTTCAAATGGAAAGTACAATCAGGTGCAAAGCAACCAACCGTGAACCCTGAATCCCGCTTCCAGCGGGAAACAAGATAACCTGAAATTTTGGGGTGTCGTCAAGTGGTAAGACACGGGCCTTTGGAGCCCGCATTCGGAGGTTCGAATCCTCCCACCCCAGCCACATTATAAAATCGTCATGAAACGTCCATCCGCAGGAGCGATGATGACCTTTTTGGAAAGAGAAGCTTTTAACATTGAAACCTGAGATGAAGTTATTCGGCGGAACGTCCAATCCGGACCTGACTTTGGAAGTGTGTGATTATCTCGGCGTGGAGCCGGGAAAGATCACGGCAGGGACCTTCAGCGATGGAGAGACGCAGGTAGAGATAAACGAGAATATCCGTGGCAAGGATGTTTTTGTACTCCAGTCCACCTCCACCCCTGTAAACGATAACCTGATGCAGCTGCTGATCATCATGGATGCCCTCAGAAGGGCGTCCGCCAAGCGTGTCACCGCCGTGATCCCCTACTATGGTTATGGTCGCCAGGACCGGAAAGTCAAGCCCCGTGTTCCCATCAGTGCAAAGCTGGTGGCCGACCTCATCACCACGGCCGGGGCGAGCAGGGTCGTGTCCATGGATCTTCATGCGGGGCAGATCCAGGCCTATTTCAATATACCCGTGGACAATATCTTCGCTGCGCCTATCCTCTTGAACTATATTCAGACCCATTTCAAGAACCATCTGGTCATTGTCTCACCCGATGCCGGGGGAGTTGAAAGGGCCAGGGCCTTTGCCAAGAGATTGAATGCGTCACTCGCCATCATAGACAAGAGGCGGGAGGCCCCCAATGTGGCCCAGGCCATGAATATCATCGGTGAAGTGGAGGGGATGCAGGCGATTATCCTGGATGATATGGTGGATACAGCCGGAACTTTGACCCAGGCCGCGGTCGCCCTGTTGAACAGGGGGGCCGCCGAGATCTATGCGTGCTGTACGCACCCTGTTCTTTCCGGTCCGGCCCTTGATCGGATAGAGTCTTCGCCGATCAACAAGCTGGTGGTCACCAACACCATTCCTCTGGACAGCGGTGCCGAGAAGTCGGACAAGGTGATCGCTCTCTCCGTGGCCGAACTTCTGGGAGAGACCATAAAGAGGATACACAACTCCCATTCGGTAAGCACCTTATTCGTGTAAGGATATACCCGCCCGGCGGGTATTTTTTTGCGGAACTTTGTGAAAAATTTTATTAGTTCGGACGCAGAGCCTTTTTTGCAGTATTTTTCCTGAGAGGTTGGAAAATACTATACATCAGGCCCTTCGGGTAGAATGAAGATATTTTTTTGGAAACATTTTTGTCAAAATTCTCCTCTCAGGAATTTTGATAAAGTAATTTCTTTACGTTCTTTGCGGCTTTGCGGTGAAGCCGGAAGCCGGGAACAAAAAGACATAAACATTGATGACTTTGCAAAAAGACATCATCGTGCCCATGGACGGGCACACAAATCGATGGAGTGCATCGCAGCCCGTTGATTTGTAAGGAAACCGCAAATCACACTTTTCGGTTTCCGTTAGTAAAAAATCCATGAAGGGACTTTTTACGATTACATCAAATATGGAGGAAAGCAATGGATCAACCCGTATTAGTTGCCCAGACAAGAGAGCAAACTGGAAAAGGGGCAGCCAGGAAACTCAGAAGAAATGACCAGCTTCCGGCCATCTTTTATGGCCCGGGATCGGAAACCACCATGCTCACGGTGAATTACAGTGAATTCGAAAAAATCATCCAGAGTAGTTCAGGTGAGAATACCCTGTTCAACCTCGAGATCCAGGCGAAAGACGGGAACCGGACCAAGACCGCCATGCTCAAGGAAGTGCAGAGCGATCCCGTTGAAAACTCCTATCTTCACGTGGATTTTTACGAGGTTTCCCTGGACAAGGAGGTCACCGTCAACGTTGCGATCGAGCTTACAGGTACGGCCGTCGGCGTAACCAATGGGGGTATACTGGAAAATATCCGAAGGGAACTGACGGTATCGTGCCTTCCGGGAAAACTGACCAGTACCATTGAGGTTGATATCTCCGACTTGGAAATCGGGGATACCGTGCATGTGGAAGATATCCCGCTCCCGGAGGGGATGAAGGCCATGGAGGAAGGCCATTTGACCGTGGCGGTCATTGCACCACCCATCGTGGAGGAAGTGGAAGAGGTCGAGGAAGAGGAAGCAGAGGAAGCAGAGGAAATTGCGGCCGAGTCGGAAGAGACGGGTGCCGAAAAATCAGACTCTGAATAGAAAGGGGGTGAAGGAGGCTTTATTGAAGTGTATTTGATCGTGGGCCTCGGCAACCCGGGGCCGGCTTATGAAAATACCCGGCACAGCATCGGCTTTCAGGTGATTCTCCGTTGGAGCCGGGAGCTGGGTATTGGATTGACGCGGCGACGTTTCCAATCCAGGCACACCCGAACGGTCATCCAGGGAAAAAAGGTTATACTTCTTTGCCCGGAGACCTCCATGAACCTGAGCGGAAATGCGGTCAGGGCATTCGCCGATTATTATGACGTGGATTACGGAAGCATCCTGGTCGTTCATGATGATCTGGATCTTCCGGTGGGGAGGATCAAGGTTGCAAAAAAGGGCGGTTCAGGGGGCCACAAGGGTATGGGTTCCCTCATCCGGCATCTTGGAACCAGGGATTTTTCCCGTGTGAAGGTAGGCATTGGACGTCCCCGATATGACGAACCCGTTGAAGATTTCGTCCTTGCTCCATTCTACAGGGACCAGAAGGACGTAATCGATCGGGTTGTAGAGGAGGCGGTTCGTACATGTGAATTGTTCCTATTGGAAGGGGTTGAATCGGCAATGAATACAACCAATTGCCAGAATTTCGCAAACTAGGAGGTAAGAATCTGATGCAGGGATTAACTGTTTACGCTCCCTTTATAGGGATATTGAGTCTGATCATCGCTTGGCTGATCTATGGCTACGTCAAAAAGCAGCCCAATGGCAATCCGCTGATGCAGGAACTGGAAGAGGCCATTCATTCGGGAGCGATGGCGTTTTTAAAAAGAGAGTATTCCACTCTTCTTATTTTTATAGCAGTCGTGTTTATCCTTCTGGGATGGGGGATCGCGTGGAAGACGGCAATCGCCTTCGTGACGGGCGCTTTCTGTTCCATGCTAGCGGGATTCTCCGGCATGACGGCCGCGACCAGGGGTAATTCCCGAACGGCTGAAGCGGCCAACAAATCGGGGCAGGCGGGTGCCCTCAACGTTTCCTATTTTTCAGGATCCGTCATGGGACTGGCAGTGGCCGGTTTAGGTGTCCTGGGCCTGGGATTTTGGTTCTGGATGTTCGGGGGAAGCCCGGACAGCGCACAATATATCAACGGCTTCGCCATGGGGGCCAGTTCCATCGCCCTCTTTGCCCGTGTGGCCGGCGGCATTTATACCAAGGCGGCCGATGTGGGGGCTGACCTGGTGGGGAAAGTGGAAGCGGGTATTCCCGAGGACGACCCGAGAAACCCGGGTGTTATCGCCGACAATGTTGGCGACAACGTGGGTGATATCGCCGGCATGGGTGCCGACATCTTCGAGTCGTTCGTGGGGTCCGTTATCGCCACCATCGCGATAGGGGCGACCATGGCGGTCACACCGGAACTGTTTGCGAAATTCCCGGTCTTGAAAGGGCTCGCACCTGAGGCCGTAAAGCTCAAATTCATGGCCATGCCGATCCTGGTGGTCATGGCAGGGCTCCTCAGTTCCTTTCTGGGTGTCTTTTCCATCAAACTGTTCCAGAAAGGGAACCCCGCAGGGGCCCTCAGGTACACCACGTTTGTGGCGGCTATCATCTTTGTCATCCTGACCATTATCGTCACCAAGGGGTTGGGGATGCCCATGGGCGCCTTCTGGGCCATCTTTTCCGGCCTGATGGCCGGGATCGCCATCGGACTCCTGGCCGAGTACTATACGTCAGGACCTCCGGTCAAGCGTATTGCCGAACAGTCAAAGACCGGCCCTGCCACCGTGATCATTGCAGGACTGGCCGTGGGGATGCAGTCCACCTACCTGCCCGTCCTGGGTATCTGCGTGGCCACCTTTGTCGGGTTTCAAACCGCCGGTATTTACGGGATCGGCCTTTCCGCTGTGGGCATGCTGGCCACGGTCGGCGCCACCATGTCGGTGGATGCCTATGGTCCCATTGCGGACAATGCGGGCGGCATCTCTGAAATGGCGGGCCTGGGCCCGGAGACCCGTAAGATAACGGACGGCTTGGATGCCCTTGGAAATACGACGGCGGCCATCGGCAAAGGCTTTGCCATCGGTTCCGCGGCCCTGACCGCCCTGGCCCTGTTCGTGGCGTTTGCGCAATCCGCCGGGCTGGAGATTATTGACATAAGAAACCCCATGGTGGTGATCGGCGCCTTTATCGGGGGAATCGTTCCCATGCTCTGCGCAGCCATGACCATGACGTCCGTGGGAAAGGCCGCCTTCGCCATCGTGGAAGAGATCCGCCGGCAGTTCAGGGAAATCCCCGGACTCCTGGAGGGGAAAGAGGGCGCCAAGCCGGATTCCAAGACCTGCGTCTCCATAGCCACGGCTTCCGCCCTGAAGGAGATGGTTGCGCCTGGGTTGGTTGCAGTGCTGACCCCGGTGGCCGTCGGTTTTCTACTGGGCAAGGAGACCCTGGGCGGGATGCTGCTGGGGGCCACTATCATGGGAGTCTTCCTTGCGTTGTTCATGTCCAATGGCGGTGGGGCATGGGACAATGCCAAGAAGTATATTGAAGAGGGCAATCTGGGTGGAAAAGGTTCCGACAACCACAAGGCCGCCGTTGTGGGCGACACGGTGGGCGATCCTTTCAAGGATACGTCAGGACCGGCCATGAACATCCTGATCAAATTGATGTCCGTGGTTTCCCTGGTTATTGCGCCGCTCTTGCCTGCGATTGGTTTTTTCTTGAGATAAGTCTTTTATGAGATGAGGGGCGGGTACAGCACCTGCCGGTGCCGGGACCCGTTCCTCATCAATTGCAGGATGAGGTTGTTTTGATGAGAAGGTTTTTGTGTTTTGCGTGTTGGAAGTATGGGGGCTTACATGTTTAGCATAGGTGATTTGGCTGTCTATCCGGCGCACGGCGTTGGTGTCATAGAAAGAATTGAGAGCCAGGAGATTTCGGGATGTTGTCAGGATTTCTACGTGATGCGGATCCTCGAAAATGATATGATCATAATGATTCCCACGCACAATGTCGATAATGTGGGACTGAGGGAAATCATCGGCCAGAGGGAAGTCCCAAAGGTCTTTTCCATTCTGAAGAAAAGGGATCTGCCCCTGGACAATCAGACGTGGAACCGCCGGTACAGGGAATACATGGAGAAGATCAAGACCGGATCGGCATTTGAGGTTGCCGAAGTCTACAGGGATCTGCTCATGCTCAAGCTGGAAAAGGATCTGTCGTTCGGGGAGAGGAAAATGCTGGACACGGCCAGAAATCTGCTTGTCAAGGAGATCTCCCTGGCCAGAAATTGCGGTGAGCAACAGGTGGAGCAAGACCTGGACAGCATCTTTTCATGACCAGGACCTCGACATCTGGCAAAGAATGATTTGGACAAAGCATTTCAATTTGATGTCTCCCGGGAAGACCGGGATCAACGCTTGGACCTTTTTCTGGCCTCCCGGTCATTGGACATTTCCCGGTCCAGGATTCAGGAACTCATAAGAAAAGGAGCCGTCCAGGTCAATCAAGGTCCCTCCAGGGCCAGTTACAAGGTACGCGCTGGAGACCATATCAAAATGACTGTTCCCCCGCCTTCACCCCCAAGCCTTGAACCGGAACCGGTAGCATTCGAAATTATCCATGAAGACGATTCCATCCTGGTGGTGAACAAGCCGGCAGGCCTTGTGGTTCACCCGGCGGCAGGACATGCAACCGGGACCCTGGTCCATGGTCTCCTCTGGCATTGCCGCGGTCTTTCGGGTATCGGGGGTGTCACAAGGCCCGGCATTGTCCACAGGCTTGACAAGGACACCTCGGGACTCATGGTTGTGGCCAAGAATGACCAGGCCCATGCAGGCCTGGCCCGCCAGTTTAAGTCCGGAGAAATAAAAAAGGAATACAAGGCCCTGGTCAACGGCAAGATGCGGGGCCGGGAGGGCAAGATCGATTTGCCCATCGGGAGACATCCACGAAAACGGAAAGAAATGGCCGTTGCTTCCAAGAGGGGGAAAGATGCCATAACCCTGTGGTGGCTCATGGAGCGTTTCGAGAGCGGGTTTTCGCTCGTCTCTGTTTCCATCAAGACCGGGCGAACACACCAGATCAGGGTCCATTTTTCCAACATGGGACACCCTGTGGTTGGAGACCAGGTTTACGGATACGGAAAAAACTGGTGGAAGGGTCATCCCTTGTGGAAAAAGGGGGTTTTACCCCTTCCACAACGTCAGATGCTTCACGCCGGATCTCTGGGTTTCCATCATCCGGAGACCGGTCGGTTCATGACGTTCGAGGCTCCCATCCCAGAGGACATGGAAGAGATGATAGGGGGTCTTAGGAGGGCGGATTCCAACAAAGAGGGGTTCCGGCAAAAAACCTTGACAATGAATAAACTTTAATCCTATAGTATGGCAAAATGTTTCCTACCTTTTGGAGGATTCGGTATAGACTGAATATCAAGACGGACTTCATAGGGAGTTTCCATCCGGTCCCGCTGTAGCGGGTTCAAAATCTCAGCGTCAATCTTATAAATGATGTGCGTCCCGCCTAAGGGGGGATGCATCTCTTTATAATTCCAAGGTTTTTCCCGTTCAATGTCCGGGGTCTTCGACGTGATCTTGTAATCCCACCCTGACAGGACTGAAATGGAGACTCGCTGGTGCCCCTAAAGCGTTGACGGATGGGCGCCGGCTAATCTACAGGGACACCATCTCTAACATACATATGAGCGTTTCGAGGGCCGACAAAGCAACCCCGAACGGGGAGGCTCAATGACTTCAGGTCTTTTGGAAACAGGTCCAGGGAAACGGCATCGGGCCTTCCTCAAATGAGGCCTGTTATCAGGCCTGATTGGGTTAGGCCAAACCGCATTTGTGCAAACAGGAGAACAGGAATGAATCTTATTGAACTGAAAAAAATGAAAATCAGTGAACTGACGAGCATGGCCAAGGAGTTTAGTATCCAGGGCGCGTCAAGGCTGCGCAAACAGGATCTGGTATTCTCTTTGCTCCAGGCCCATTCGGAACAACACGGCCTTATCTACGGGGAAGGGGTACTGGAAATTCTGCCCGACGGATTTGGTTTTCTCCGGGCGCCTGACGCCAACTACCTTCCTGGGCCGGACGACATCTATATCTCTCCTTCCCAGATCCGTCGTTTCAACCTGAGAACGGGAGATACCATTTCCGGCCAGATCAGGCCGCCCAAGGATTCGGAGCGCTATTTCGCCCTTCTGAAGGTGGAGAGCGTCAACCACGAGGACCCGGAAATTGCGCGTGAGAAAATCCTCTTTGATAACCTTACCCCCCTGTATCCCGAGGAAAGAATCAATCTGGAAACAACGGCCGACAATTATTCCTCCAGAATAATGGACCTCATGACGCCCATAGGCAAAGGCCAGAGAGGGTTGATCGTGGCCCCGCCCCGAACCGGAAAGACGATGCTGCTCCAGAACATTGCCAACAGCGTCACCGCAAACGACAAGTCCATCCATAAGATCGTCCTGCTCATCGATGAGCGGCCCGAAGAAGTCACGGACATGTCGCGTTCGGTGGAAGCGGAAGTGATCAGTTCCACATTCGACGAACCGCCCCAGCGGCACGTCCAGGTGGCCGAGATGGTGATAGAAAAGGCGAAGAGATTGGTGGAACACAAACTCGACGTCCTCATCCTTCTGGACAGTATCACGCGCCTTGCGAGGGCATACAATACGGTGGTTCCCCCGAGCGGGAAGATCCTGTCAGGTGGTCTCGATTCCAATGCCCTGCACAAGCCGAAGCGGTTCTTCGGCGCTGCGAGGAATATAGAGGAGGGAGGAAGCCTGACCATTATCGCCACCGCCCTGGTGGATACGGGCAGCAGGATGGATGAAGTCATTTTCGAGGAGTTCAAGGGCACCGGCAACATGGAAATCCATCTGGACAGGAAATTGACGGACAGGCGGGTATTCCCCTCCATTGATATCAACCGTTCCGGAACCCGAAAGGAAGAGCTGCTGCTGGATGAGGCGGATCTGAACCGTATATGGATACTGCGAAAACTCCTCTCCCCCCTGACACCGGTAGACAGTATGGAATTTCTGCTTGAAAAAATAAGAGGAACCGGTGATAATAAAGAATTTTTGGCCTCCATGAGCCAGTAGGGTATCAATCACGAGATGCCTAATTGGAAAAAGAAAAGAGATCATCAAACCAGAACCTGACTACCCCAGTGGTTAAAAAAGGAGATATCATGAAGCAAGGGATTCATCCGGAATATCACAAAGCGAAGGTGCGCTGTGCCTGTGGCAATGAATTTGAGGCCGGCTCAACCTTGAAGGAAATCAAAGTGGAAATATGCTCCAAGTGCCACCCCTTCTTTACCGGCAAGCAGAAACTGGTCGATTCTGCAGGTCGAGTGGAGCGGTTCAAGAGAAAATATGCAAAGTTTGAGCAGGAGCGCGCGGCAAAGACGAAATCCTGAGGAGAAGACGGGTTCGATTCTGAAGTGCACAAGGGGAACAACCGAGAAACTTGAACTATAGAACCTGAGTCGTTCCACGGATTTTTATGTTTGGGAAGATCAAAGAAATTGAAACACGGTACCTGGATCTCGAAGGATATCTGGGCAGCCCTGAAATCATCAAAGACCAGAAGGTATTCCAGAAGTACGCAAAGGAGCACAGCCTCCTGAGCCCCATTATTTCCACCTTCAGGAAGTACAAGGCAGCCCGGGACGAGATTGAGGCAAATACACCTCTGCTGGAAGACCCTGATCCCGAAATGAGGAAACTGGCCAGGGAGGAAATTGATTCCCTTCGTTCCTCCATGACGCAACTTGAAGAGGACCTCAAGCTGCTGCTCCTTCCG
>CAYOIU010000095.1:0-12215 GCA_964404085.1 uncultured Desulfobacteraceae bacterium
CCCATTGATATTACCCAAATCCACCAGCTGACTATCGCATCATGAGTTTCACCGGGTGGTTTGGCGAAATCCCTGGCCACCAGCAAGGTTTCAGATGCAAGGCGCCGAGGAGCGACGACTGAGACGTATAAACAATACGTCGCAAGGAGGAGCGACCGAAGGCAACGCAGCAGATGATACCTTGATGGTGAATCAGGGTGGCACCCGGCAGCCCCTTTGCCGGTGCACAGGATTGTCAGATCTGATCAGGGGGAACATTTTATCTGTTTCTCATTCCAATTCCTGCTGTCCTGTTGTATTTCCTGTTGGCACCGTACCTGGACTTACTGAAGAAGAAGTCTCCCTGTTGGATCTCGTTTCTCCCTCGGTATGTCATCGCCTTTTTGGGATTTTTGTCCGATCGTCCCGCTGTTATTTTTTCCCCGATCGAGGGTGCGAGCCGGTTTTTCATGGTTTTCCGGGGCACCTTTCCGGTGGTTCGCATCTTTTCACCTTTGGAGAGGCCGATACTGTTTCTATTGATTTTGGCCTGAGTAAATCCCTGTTTAGGCGATGGCCTGCGAACCTGTTTCAAAGGGGCCATCTTTTTCTTGATCTTAGCGCCTTTGAATTCTGCTTTGTCGACGGGTCTGGCGCGGCCGATCTTTGACGAGGTACGGTGTCGGTTTTTCGTGCTATTGGTGAGCCTGGTGTTATCCAGGGATGGATTGACCGTAAGGAGAGGTTTCCCGGCGGCATTCCTATTTTCCGGTTTGCGCCGTTTGGGCATTTCTCTCTCATGCTTCGTAACTTTGTGCTGCACGAGGGGCATTGGTAAGATGGGCTTCCGGGAGGATGTAAATGAACTGTTTCTTGTCCTGAGTGGCCTTCCGTCTCCGGCGCGATACAATTTCTTCTTGTCAACGATGACAGTGTGGTTGAGGTATCGGTATTTTTCATTTCGGACGTAAATGTGTCTACCGGCCGATTGGTTGACAATGATTCCATGCCGGTCCCTGTAGGGCGTCCACCTGTAGTGCTCATGGGGGGCCAGCACCACCCAACCGATACGGACACCAAAATCTATCCAGCCGACCCTTCCCGGAGACCAGGTGAAACCGATATTGAGGAGTGGCGGGCCGGATCGGACCCTGATCCGCGACACCGGCGGAGCCCAATACCAGAGGCCCCTCACCCATATCCAGTTTCCGTAGTGATGCGTGACGTAGCCGAATGGCTCGCCGGGAAGCCAGTTGCGGTTTCCGTGCCAAACTGACCAGGTCCCTACGGTGAATGGCGCCCATCCGATCCCTACGTGAATGGGTCGCCAGAAGTAACGGTACGCCCCATCGTAATAAACCTTCACCCATCGCCCATAGGCATCCAGGACATAGGCTTCATGGTAGAGTGAAGGAGGGAGGTAATCAGCAGAAGAACTTCTTCGAGCGATACGGTTTCTCCAGAGACGATCTCTCGCCATATTCCATGCCTCCCAGTCGGGATCCCCATAGTCTTCGCGCACTTCCACCCGCCTGGCGTTGGCGACGATCGAGGTTGAACCTGCCGAGACCTCAAACCTGCTCTCATCAAGGTTGTGAACAAACGCAACCTTCCCCCTCTGGGCGATCACTTGGACGGAAGCCAAATGTACGTAAAGATCAAACGAGGTTCCCGCCGGCGCTATCACATGACCGAAGGGCGTCGTCGTCCTCAAGACCGTATCGGAACCCTTGTTGTAAAATCGGGCAATGCCTGAATCCACATCAACACCGGTCACGCCATGCTCGAGTACGGTGAGTTGAATACGTGTTTTATTGCCTATCCTGATCCAGGTGATGTTCGGAAGTATCACCTCTGCTCTTCCATCACTACCGGATTCAAGGACATCATCCATGCCCAAGGGTTCGTCCGTGCCCACTGGATCCCACGCTTCTTTATCGGGCATGTAACGGTCGACTTCACCCTCCACAAGGGATAGGCGGCCCACCAATACAGGCCTTTCAATGCCCGGATCTTCCGATCCCGCTTGTGCGTGAAGTGCACCCACGGGTATGATAACGAGGAGCAAAATGAATTGCAGCCAAATGACCCACTGGATCTTCTTCATTTTATTCCTCCTTTCCTTTTCATTATATCATATGACAAATCGTTGAAGGGGCTGGCCTCTAAGGCCTTTCCGCATTTTATTACATACGACGTCTGATTGGAAGAATTGGTTTACAAACATTCGGTTTTGCTCAGTCAGATGCCTTTTTTAAGGCAGCTTCCGGCAAACGGGACTTCCCAAATTGACGGGTATCGTCTAATATGAGACCGGCAGGTTTAAAAAAGACCGGGACCAGCGAAAGGAGCTGCTCATGAAAGTCCTCGTCACAGGTAATCTCCCAGAAGAAGTGCGGGCACTGATTAAAGAGGAACACGAGATCGTATTTTATTCTGAAAACCGCCCCCTGGCAAGGGACCGTTTATTGGCATGGGTCCCGGACAGGGAAGGTCTCTTATGCATGATCACCGATCGGGTGGACGAGGAAGTCATGAATGAAGCGCCGGGGCTCAGGATGATTGCCAATTTCGGCGTAGGTTTTGATAACATAGATGTCAGTGCAGCGTCCGACAGGGGAATTCTTGTCTCAAACACCCCCGATGTCCTCACGGATGCCACGGCCGATTTGACTTTTACCCTCATGCTCTCTGTGGCCAGACGAGTTCTGGAAGGAGACCGCATCACACGCGCAGGTCAATTTCGGTTCTGGGCCCCCATGCATTTCCTGGGACAGGAGGTTTCCGGAAAAACCCTCGGGATCATAGGTCTCGGGAGAATCGGAAGGGCGGTGGCGTGGCGGGCAGGGGGTTTCCATATGGAGATCCTCTATCACAACAGACACAGGCTTGGTTCGGTTCAGGAAAAGGATCTGGGCATAACCTATTGTGATTTCGACACGCTCCTGGCTCGGGCGGATTTTGTGAGTGTGCATGTTCCGCTGACAAGTATGACCCGCCATCTCATGGGCAGGGAAGAATTTGCGAAGATGCGGCCCTCCGCCTATTTGATCAACACGGCCCGGGGCCCGGTGGTGGACGAAGAAGCCCTGTTGGATGCCCTGAGAGATGGTGTGATCGCAGGGGCGGGCCTGGACGTGTATGAACATGAGCCTGATCTCACTCCGGGGCTTGCGGAACTTCAGAATGTGCTGCTGCTTCCCCATGTGGGGAGTGCCACCATCGAGACTAGGACGAGAATGGGTCTAAGGGCCGCCGGGAATCTCCTGACCGGGTTAAGGGGTGAAAGACCGCCCGATTGCCTGAACTGGGAGCAATGTAAGGGGCAATAGGCCGGCGAGGATTTCGTTTGAATCCATACCTTTTTCAATCTGCAGCCTAGGAACGACAGGGTTGGGGGTCAAAAAAGTAGGACCAGGGCAGTCCGTCATGGCGCGGATAGATTCAATTTTGCAGTGATCTATGCTCTCATAGTTTCGTACTTTTGAGCGTAGCCCGGCATGAAGGTGATTCTGTGCAGCGGCTATTCTGTCGGCGGCCCTGCCCGGGAGATCCTTGATTTAGGGGCTCAGGGTTTTATTCAAAAACCATCCCCTCCGGTGTGTTTAGAAAGGGTCTGAAAAAGAGTGTCAGGTCCTCCTCCACTTCGTTGTTCACAGGCTGCCGTGCGGCATAAACTAGCTTTTTAGGAAAAATCGAAGCATTGATCTTCCGGGGGTAGAAAATGGAAATCAACCTAAATTTTTCAAAATCTTCAAGTTACCGGGAACGTTATCCGAAAGTTCCTTTCGGCCTGACCCTGATAACCGGCTGCAGGAATTTCTCGAACCCGCCCGGATTTGATCAGTACAAGAGAAAATGCCTTCGAAAAATGAGAAAGCGGGAGACCCTCTCGGAGATCACCCGGCGCATAGAGATCTATGACCTCTTTTTCAGTAGCTTCAACCAGATGTGTCCCCTTCCCGGGCACCTCAAAAGGACAATAAACAGTGGTTTTCCCCGGTACAATCTCATGGTGGATGCGCATTTCATGGCGGAGATGTGTGGAGGGATCCTGGTGGCTGTGACCGATTTTCGCCGGTTCGCGGGTGCCTTGAAGCTGGATCTGGCGAAGGAAGGGGAGCGATGTGCAGGGATGGGGGGCCGGGAAATGCAGACCGTGGAAGGGGAGATCGTCCTCAGGGATGAGAAAGAGATCGTCTGCGTACTCTGTCAGGGTGCCGATGAAAAGACGCGGGTAACGGAAGAAACGCGGGATGTCCTTTTCTATGCCTATGGCGTTCCCGGCATCGATGGCGGGTATCTGGAATCGGGGCTGACTGTCGCAGCAGAAACCATGACGGCGTTCGGAGGGGGCATTGTCCACTGCATTGAGGTCCAATGACCAAAAAGGTGCGCGTTTTGCATGAGGGATGTATCAACTTCCCTTTTGGGAAACGGGATGCTTGCCAGCGCAGGGGATACACACGACCTGACCGTTGATCTCTTCCGTCCTCGTTTCCATGACACCCTCATGGCAGAATGCGCATTCCAGTGATGTCATGATTCTGGCGGGTTCGGGTTCTTCAATCACAACCTCTTTTATGGAGACCACCTCTTCTTCAGGTGCAGTGAGAAGCCACTTGATGAAATTCGCCCTCTCCTTCCTCATGTCCCCGGGCACATTGTCGTGGCGGAAGACAACCCTAACCCCCTTGCCGGACGAGCGGTCGTAAAAGGTAAAGACGTGCTTTCCATAATCCTTGAAAATGAGATTGCCCTTCCCGAAAGTGCACCCACTGAACCACTGCAGGGCGTCCACCCCACAGGCCTTGTTTTCAACGATGGCCACCATTTCCTCATCAACGGCTTTTGAGCCCGAAAGGAAATCCAGCCCCGCCTTGGTCATCCTGTATCCAATGGCCAGGCCCGGGCAGCTATGACCGTGAAAGGTGATCAGGTCTTCATAAGTTGTGTCCATATTTTCCTCTTCATGTATGTTAGGAATCTCATTGTCGACTATCACTCTCCTGTATCGTATGTAGCGATAATATTAGCATCTCATGGAGGAACGTGTAAAGACACAGTTACCCAAATCCACCGTCTCATTTCACGTGCATTTATAGATCGGGAACCATGCATTTACCTTGAAATATGCCATAGAATCGTGTTAGTTCATGTTTCCAGACGATATGGATTTTTCGGGTTTATCATTCTTGATGACTTCGCAAAAAGTTATCATCGTGCCCATGGACGGACTTTTTACGGTTACATCATTCTTGGAAAAGCGTTTGCACAAAGGAGAAACAAGATATGGCAACCATCCAGCCAAAGGGAGAAAAGGTCAGACAGGCCGTGAAGTGGATTTCAGAAAAGCTCAAAGAAGAAGATGACCTTTCGCTCGGCGTGCTGATTCAGAAAGGATCGGAAAGATTCAATCTTTCTCCCAAAGAGGAAAGTTTCCTCAGGGCCTTTTATGAACAGGATCAACCCTGATTTGGGCCCTCAAGCCCCTCGACCCTCACGATGCCCTCCTCGGCCATTTGGGAACGAAGAAATCTCATGAGACGGAAAAGTATCCAGAGAACCAGGAAGAAACAGAAAGAACCTGCAAGGACAGGCACCCAGAATCCGGGCTGAGGGGCCGACCTCAAGCCGATCCATATGGAAAGAATGGCGAGGAGCCACAGGTAACCAGCCAGCAGGAAACAGACGGCGATCATTCCCCCCAGGCAGGTTTTTCTTAGGGTGAACCCTTGGCGATCCATTATTTTCTCATTTCTTGGATTTTCTGGCTCAGGAACTGGACCTGTTTGCGGACCTTTGGGTCCGAATTCAACTTATGTTCGATGACTTCAGAAGCGTAGAGTGCAGTAGAATGGCTTCGCCTGACGGATCCGGCTATGCTTTCGACGGTTTCATCAGTATGGCGTCGGCTGAGATAGAGATAGATATTCCTGGGATATGCGTATACTTTTTTCCTTGAATTGGATTTCAGCATTTCCCTTTCTATTTTGTAGTATCTGCAGACGAGCTTTTCTATGTCTTTCAGTTCGATGGCCTGCTCGGCTGCCACAAGAGATCTAAGGACGTCTTTGGCAAGATCTTTGTCAATCCTGGTCTTCAACAGTTCGGATCTGGCCTTAAGACAACTGAGGGCGCTCTCCAAAAGGCGAACGTCCTGGCTGAGGTTGGAGGCCAGCAGGGATAGAATGTCATCCTCCAGGAAGAGGTCCTGTTCCTTGGCTTTTGTGTTGAGAATTTTCAGCCGTGTCTCGTAATCCGGGTGCTCAATGGTGGTGATGAGACCCGACGTGAGGCGTGAAGTCAATTGTACTGACATCCGTGGTATGTCTTTAGGGGCAAGAGAACTGGTAAAAATGAGTTTCTTGTTGTCGTTGGCCAAGGCATCCAGGGTATACCCGAGTTCGAGCTGTGTCTTTTCTTTGCCGCTGAGGAAGTGGATTTCTTCCAGGAGCAGGACATCGCAGGCATTGCGGTATTTGTTCTTGAATGATTCTATCCGGCCCTGTTTTAAGGAAGAAATCATCTCATTTGTAAAGTCTTCCGCGGTCATGTAGTAGACGCGGCTCGAGGGGCTTTGCTCCAGGATGGCATTTCCTACTGCGTGGGAGAGGTGACTCTTCCCCAGCCCGGTGTTGGCGAGCATGAGAAGAGAATGATAATTCCAGGCGCCCCCTTCTGCAAGCGCCTTTGAGGCCGAATAGGCGAATTCGTTGGAGCGTCCCACCACAAAACGATCGAATGTATAGCCGTGGTTGAGTTTGACACGACCATTTTTTCTTTTACCCGGCACGTCCAGGAGCATGAGTTGCCGCGTGTCGACAAGTAGGGGAGGAAGCGTGTTCTTTCGCTTGGGTGGTTCTACCCTGAACAGGATTTCGTGATCTGCCCCCGTGGCCATTTGGAACTTTTTCCGGATCATTTCCTTGTAGTTTTCATTAACCCATCTTTTAGAAAATTTGTTGGGGCAGGCCAAGACTATCTTGTCCTCTTCAGTTTCCAAAAACGTGAGAGGATTGATCCACAGGGAGAAACTGGATGAGGGCACTTCGGATCTGATCCAGTCTTTAACTTGCTCCCAAGTAACTTTCATCAATTTCTCCTTG
The DNA here is from genome assembly GCA_964404085.1 of uncultured Desulfobacteraceae bacterium. GTDB lineage: Bacteria > Desulfobacterota > DSM-4660 > Desulfatiglandales > Desulfatiglandaceae > CAYUCJ01. The sequence continues at coordinate 7,089 of CAYOIU010000095.1, forward strand.
AAACTGCCCGTTGATAGGAAACCAGTGGGCAATGCTTGAACATGATCTGACGGGTGGGGTTTTATCCGAAACCGGAGAAGCTGTCAAAAGGTCTGGGAGAGAGAGGTTATTTAGGTTGACTGTCATTTTCGACAGATGTTAACATACAAATATTACAGATAAAATATGTAGTCGGCCCGTAACTTGCCGTTAGGAAAAGATAAATCGACGCCTGCGATTTACAATTGAATTCGAGGAGTTAATGACAAAATCGTTTTTGTGCATAAAAAAGTCCACAAATGGATTCTCGTGGTTTCTTTGAAAATCGCGCAATTTCGGCGATTTTTAATTTTTTCTGTTTAATTTGTTCCAATTTTGAATCGTGGGATTATGATTTTCAGAGACGGGTAAGAATCTTGCAGGTGTATTTAACTATATGAAATTAAAGAAAATGTATGTGGTTCTCCAAAAGGTGGCCTGTTGAAGGGTTGTTTTTTGCAAGAAATTATGAGGGAAAAAATATTTTGTTAGGGCTGATATGGGGAGATGAGAAGAAATGGAGAAGATTCGGCTGGCGATTTTGGCAGGTGGATGGTCCGGAGAGAGGGAGGTTTCTCTGGGGAGTGGCCGTTCAGTCTACGATGCGTTGGACAGGAGTAGATATGAGGTAACCTTCTACGATCCAACAGAGCATATGGTGACGCTCATAGAGAATAGGAACGCCATTGACCTGGCCTTCATCCTGCTTCACGGCAAGATGGGGGAAGACGGATGTATCCAGGGTTTTCTGGACCTGCTATCCATTCCATACGTAGGTTCGGGCGTCCTTTCGAGCGCACTGGCCATGAACAAGAAACTTACCAAGGAAGTCTATCGGAGCGTGGGCCTGAAGGTTCCCAACCATATCATTCTGAAACGCGGAGAAGAGATGCGGCCGCGCTTCTACAGGGAAAAGCTTGGGGAGAAAGTGGTTGTTAAACCCGTTTCGGAGGGCTCCAGTTTGGGCATCTCCATCTGTAATTCAGAGGAAGGCCTTCGCACCGGCATTGAAAAGGCGCTCCTTCTCGACGAAGAGGTGATGCTGGAAGAATACGTGGCAGGAAGGGAGATCACCTGCGGTGTGTTGGGAAACGCAGAGCTGGAGACGCTTCCTCTGATCGAAATAGCCCCCAATCCGCCCTATGATTTTTTTGATTATGAAGCCAAATATACTTCGGGTGCCACCAGGGAAATCTGCCCCGCAGATCTGGACGAAGCTGTTGCCGACAGGATCCGTGCATGTGCCAAGCTCGCTCACCAGGCCCTTCAGTGTCGGGTTTGGAGCAGAACGGACACGATAATCCGCGGTGACGAGATCTTCCTGCTTGAAACAAATACCATCCCGGGCATGACCCAAAACAGCCTTTTTCCTCTGGCCGGAAGAACAGCCGGCCTGTCCATGACGGAACTGGTCGAGCGGTTGATTCAACTGTCGCTTGAGAAAACAGACCCTGAATAGTTCCGCGCCCATCAGAGAGACGAAAGGCGTAAGGCCGAATGTTCCACGTGAAACATTCCGAGATTCTTCCGGCCAATGCTTAAGGATTGAGAGAAAAACCAGCCTGGCCTTTCCAAAAAAACCCGTTCTTTTCCCTTTTCAATCCTGGTCCTTTATGCTAACAACCCAAGGTGTCCTCATCGTTTCCGGTCCTGGCCGGAAGCGGGCGGTCGACGGTCCATTTCACATAAGGATTTTGGGTCCATCTGCTCTAGGCACACAGGATGATCTGATTCATTTGCAACCGCAAGTGCATCATCTTGGGTTCGGAAGTGTGCCTGGCTGAAGGCCCCATTTGTACAGGATTTATGGGTTTCATTATTGCTATTGCCAACCAGAAAGGCGGTGTGGGAAAGACCACCACCGCCGTTAACCTTGCGGCGTCCCTGGCCGCTGCGGAAAAGACCACCCTCCTGGTGGATTGCGACCCCCAGGGAAATGCCACCACCGGTGTCGGCATTGATCGTAATGATTTAGAGAAGGGGCTTTATGAGTTCCTCCTGGAATCCGCCCCGGAGGAGGAGGTCCTGGTGGAAACCATCCTGCCCGGACTCAGTGCCATCGGGGCTTCGGCCGGTTTGATCGGGGCGGAGGTGGAAATGGCAGGGGCGGAAAACAGGGAGTTCCTCCTGCGTCGCCAAATGGAATCCCTGAAAGCCCGATATGATTACCTTTTCTTGGATTGCCCGCCTTCCCTTGGGTTTCTGACGGTGAATGCCCTGGTTGCCGCAGATGCTATCTTGGTTCCCCTCCAATGTGAATATTATGCCCTTGAAGGGCTGTCACAACTTCTTAAGACCGTGAAGGCTGTGAAGAGAGGGTTGAATCCCACACTGCGCCTTGCCGGTATATTGCTGACCATGTATGACGGGCGTAACAACCTGTCGCGTCAAGTGGCCGAGGAGGTGCGAACCCATTTCAAGAAAGGGGTTTTCGAGACGGTGATTCCACGTAACGTACGGTTGAGCGAGGCGCCGAGTCATGGACGGCCAATTCTGCTTTACGATATTCGTTCAAGAGGGGCACAGAGCTATTTGTCTCTCGCCAGAGAGTTCATCAGAAACGGGGGAAAATAGAGATGGGAAAGAGAAGGGCCCTTGGAAAGGGTTTGTCGGCCTTGATTCCCGATGCAAATCAACTTGATGTCACGGAAACCCCTTTTTTTCAGTGCCCCGTCGAGGCCATCGTACCCAACCCTTACCAGCCAAGGCAGAATTTCCGCCCGGATGAACTCAGGGAGATGGCCAATTCCATCAGGGAAAAAGGGGTGGTGACACCCCTGCTCGTCAGTCGAAGTGAAACAGGATATCAACTGATTGCCGGTGAAAGAAGATGGCGAGCCGCCCAAATGGCAGGCCTGGACCGTGTGCCGGTTGTGCTGAGAGATGCAACGCCCACGGAATCTCTGGAACTGGCCCTCATTGAAAATATCCACAGAATGGATCTGAACCCCATTGAGGAGGCCCTGGCCTACAGGAAATTGTTGGAGGACCAGGAGGCTACGCAGGAAAGCCTGGCCCAAAGGTTGGGGAAAGAACGCTCAACGATCACAAACCTCCTGAGACTGCTCAAGCTGCCTGTCCAGATTCAACAGGATCTCATCGATGGGCGCCTTTCAATGGGCCATGCACGGGTGCTGGCAGGTGTAAGAAACACCGGGGATCAGCAGGCCCTGAGGAAGAAGATATTGAAAGAGGAAATCTCCGTTCGTCAGCTTGAGCGATTGGTCCAAAGAAGATATGGTAAAAAGGGTCCTCAAAAGGAGAAGAACGAACACGCTTATTATTTTCAATCCATTGAGGATGACCTGAAGAGGTCGTTGGGCACAAAGGTTGCGGTCAAGAAAAGGGGCAGAGAAGGAAGGATCGAGATCTATTTCTATTCCGATGGTGAGTTGGAACGACTCATTGAAAGATTGGGCTGAGGCCCCTTTTTGCGCCACCCATGTTCCTGACCCCTTGCAAGGCGATGGATGTTGGCACGGTGTTTTAGGAAGATCAGGATCGCGATGACCAGGGCTCCGAGTGCGATGGGTAAAGGCTTCCCGAAAAGTGCGGCAATAACCGGCATGGAGAAAGCCGAGGCCAGGGACCCAAGGGAGACATATTCCCACTTGTAGACCACGGATACGAAAAGCAATACAGCAAGGAGGCAGGACAGGGGAGCTATGGCCAGGTAGATGCCCAGGGCTGTGGCAACCCCTTTCCCGCCTGCGAATTTTCGGTATAGGGAAAACTGGTGCCCCAGGAGGGCCGCTACAGCAACGGCGGATATTCCCCATGAATGGGCAATGGAGCTCACCCCCAAATAATAGCCGGCCAGGAACACGGGCAAAAAGCCCTTGAGACTGTCCAGACAAAGTGTCAGGAGCCCCCATTTGAGGCCCAACTCCCTGGACACATTGGTGGCGCCGATATTGCCGCTTCCCCTCTCGGTAATATCGATGTCGGCGACCTTGCGGGCGATCATCTTACCCCAAGGGATGGCGGCGAAAAGGTAGGCCGCCAGGGAAAAAGCGATCCAGTAAGAAAGCATGTGGGTTACCCTTTGGCATTCGGTGACGCGACAATGAAATCGCTGGTCACTTTAGCGGGTTTTCATAAAGTATTCAACGAATTTTTCTTGGAGTAAGAGCGTGAAAATAATGGTTATGGATGGGCAGGGAGGCGGAATCGGCGCTACCCTGATCAGGGGATTGCGGGAAAAGATGGGGAATGATCTCGAGATACTGGCCTTGGGGACCAATTCCATTGCAACCTCCGCCATGATGAAGGCAGGCGCCAACAGGGGTGCGACAGGAGAAAATGCCATTGTGAGGACAGCTCGAAAGGCGGACATCATTATCGGGCCCCTGTCCGTGCTTATGGCCAACGCCATGATGGGCGAAGTGACTCCCGGCATGGCTGAGGCGGTGAGTTCCTCCGACGCCCAAAAGATTATTGTTCCCCTTAACCAGGAAAACATTCGGATCGTGGGGATCAATGCCGAACCGCTTCCCCACCTCGTAAAACAGGTGGTAGAGATGATCCAGGAGGAATACGAGAATGTGTGAAGCAACGGCCTATGTGCTGAAGGACGGTCGAGAAGAACGCTTGCTCGAAGACGTGGATTTCCTTGAGAATCAGGGAGATCAGGTGAAGCTGTTGAGCCTGTTTGGAGAGGAAATCGTCTTCAAGGGCCATCTCAAGAGCCTCTCACTGCTTGATCATAAAATTATACTTGAGGCCGGCTAGCAAGTTGGTTGAGTGAGGCGACTTCGTTAGAAGCTAACTTATGCCGCAAACGGCAGCTTATGAGCAACGAAGTGGAGGAGGTCTGACACTCTTTTTCAGACCCTTTCTAAATACTCCTGAGGGGATGGCCGCCTATCTGGGGTTTAGCGTTATTCAGTAGATTCGCGTAGGGTTCAGGAGCAGTAAACCCCAAATAGCCGTCCATGTCGGAGTTGGGTGCCAAGTGCACTATGAGAAAGTGTCCGAAAAAGACCCTCAGGCCTTCTTCTGAGCTCCGGTGAATAAAACGACTTCGTTGGAAGCTGGTTTATGCCGCAAGCGGAAGCCTATGAGCAACGAATGGGAACCGAACCTGACAATCTTTTTCAAATGCTTTCT
>CAYOIU010000096.1:0-12189 GCA_964404085.1 uncultured Desulfobacteraceae bacterium
GGGTAACCACGATGATGAAGGCCCTGTCGCATCTCAGACCAACCATTGCCACAGATCCTGTCACCTCCATGCCCATCGTTTCTTTCGATGCATCCGTGGACTTGAAGGCCGATTCAATCCAGGAGGTGCTCGATTTAATCGAATCCATACGCAAAAAAAAGTCCTTTGTAGTCATCTTTGATGAATTCCAGGACATATTAAAGATAAACGACGCCGATGAGGCTATTGCACTTTTAAGAAGCAAGATACAATTTCACAACAATATCGCTTATGTCTTTGTTGGGAGCATGAGGCATAAGATGGACGCGATATTTACCTCCCCAAATTCAGCCTTTTTTAAGTCGGCTATCCCGCTCACCGTTGATCCGATGCCATATGAAGAGTTTTCGGAATTCCTGGTAAGGAAGTTCGAGAGTGGAAGGCGCAAGGTTTCCGGAGAGGCCCTAAAACAGGTGTTTGAAATGGCCAGTAACATTACAGGAGATATACAGCAGCTTTGTGAGGCCCTATGGGAAGTCACTTCAGAAGGAGATACCGTTTCATCGGACAAACTGAGGGGAGCACTTGAGTTAATATTCGCCAGGGAACAAAAGTCATACGAAACCTTCGTCAGCCTTTTGACTGACTTTCAACTCAAGTGTCTTACGGCCTTAGCAAAGGAAGGCGGTAGCAGGGTTTACTCGATGAATTTTGTAAAGGCCGTGGGACACCATAGTTCTGCATCGGTGAACCGCGCAATCACACGGATGATTAACATCAATATTCTGTTCAAGAGCGGGAAAGAAATTAAATTCGTTAACCCCTTCTTTAAGACGTGGCTTCTTCCCAGAGGCCGATAAACCTTTTGGGCATTTGGACTCGAGTTTGGTGAGTTCGTTGGAAATTATCTTTTTAGACTCAATGAGGATTCCAGAGGACAGAGTATGCTTCGAAAAATAGTGGTCAGCCCCTACCAGACAAACTGTTACGTGCTCGGGTGCGAAAAAACGGATCACGGCCTGGTTATCGATCCGGGCGATGAAGTGTTCCGCATTGTCAAAGAAATCACAAACAACGCTCTCCAGGTAAAATATATTCTCATCACCCACGGTCATGTGGACCACACAGGTGGTGCTGCGGAACTCAAGCGGATCACAAAGGCCCCGGTGTTGATCCACAGCCTGGACGCTTCGGGACTCGGTTTCCAGCCGGACGGCTACCTCGATGAGGGTCAGGAAATCCAAGTGGGTGTCTATTCCCTCAAGGTCATTCACACCCCCGGACACTCGCCGGGTGGGGTCTGCTTTCAAACAGCAGGAGCTGTCTTCACGGGTGACACCCTCTTTGCAGGCTCCATCGGGAGGACGGATTTTCCAGGCGGCAATCATTCCGCACTTCTGGATGGGGTCATCAAGAAGATCTTCCCACTGGGAGATGACCTTCGCGTCTACCCGGGCCATGGTCCCGCCAGCACCATCGGCCGCGAACGAATGACCAATCCGTTTTTCCGGACTTGATCAACCACCTGCCCCATAGATTTCCTTCACCATTTCAGAAAACCAGGGCGGCCTCTGGAGCAGCACATAGATGAGGAGAATCCCCACAATCGGAACAGGAATCACCACATCTATAATTCCCAATACAATCAGAGAGATAAGACACTTATTCTTCATACTCATAAAAGGTTCTCCACTTCTCACCATGAAATAGCCGGGACTCCCTTGCCCTCAAATAACCTTCCTCACTCATATCTCAGGATCCGACCCCAACCCATGTTTTGACATCCGGCCGACGTCCCTGACCCGCTCTAGGACCGGCGGATGTGAATAGTTCAAGAACACGTAAAAGGGATGGGGCAGAAGATTTGACAGATTGTGAACCGACAGCTTCTTCAGCGCCATGGCCAATGCCCGCGGATTCCCAGTCGTTTCAACGGCAAATCGATCTGCTTCCGTCTCATTTCTCCTGGACCACATTTTCAAAAAAAGACCCATGAGGAATTCCAGGGGTGAATAAAGGATCGCAAAGAATACCAGTCCTGCATAGACGGACTTCGCCCCAACATAAAAGGCGTCAAAAAGGCCCTGGGAGGAGATAAAAAAGGAAAGGATGAAAAGCATAACCCCGGTTTGGACAATCCCAAGTATGAGTGTTTTGAGGACGTGTTTTTTCTTGAAGTGTCCGGTTTCGTGGGCCAGGACCGCTACCAGTTCGGGGACGATGTGTTGCTCGATCAGGGTATCGAACAGGACAATGCGCCGGTGTTTTCCGAATCCAATGAAAAAGGCATTGGACTTGCCTGAACGTTTTGAGCCATCCATGACGTAAACATTCTCAAGGGGAAAATCGATGGATTCGGCATAGGAGAGGATGGACGATCTGAGCTCGCCCGGCTCAAGGGGCGTAAACTTGCTGAAAAGCGGCATGATCCAGGTGGGAGCTACAAAAGTGACCCCAAGCATAAAGAGCGTTACGGCAACCCAGCAATAGATCCATGCATATTCTCCGGCGAATTGGAAAAAGGCCAGGATGCCGGCAACAAGGGGCACTCCGAGCACAAGACCAAGGAGGGTTCCCTTCAGCATATCAAGGAAGAAAACCCGCCGGCTGGTCCTGTTAAACCCGAATTTCTCCTCAATGACAAAGGTACCGTATATCTTAAAAGGCAGAGACAGCAATGCCTTGAGCACTGCCAAGGTCCCTATGAACAGCAGACCCGTCAAGATCGGCCCCCTCTCTAAGGTTCGCATCCACCCATCGAGAAACGGGAAGCCCCGTCCAAACCAGAATGCCAGGAAAACGGCGAGATTGAAGCCGGAGGTCAGCCAGCCAAAACGTGTATTAGTCCTGAGATATTTCTGGGACTTGCCGTAGTGTTCTTTGTCATAGAAACCCTGGAAGGCAGGCGGAAGATCCTCGTGAAGCGCTCTCAAATTCAAGACATCTGCGAAGGTATGGAGTAGAACTTCTGTAAAGATAGCAAGCAGTATAATGAAAGCGAACACATTCATGGGTGGTGTCCTCTTGCGGATAACCAGGGGATTCTTTCAAAGAGGACACATGGTACGCCGGTGGGAAAGGAAAGTAAAGGTCGTGTAATCCCCAAACACTGTGCAGGAGACATCAAGTCTAAGTTAGACGGCGGATTTGGGAGATCGTTTCAGTGGGATGGTTGGATTCGGGTCGATCGAGATCGTCGGCCAGATAGGATGTGGGAAATCAAACCGTAAGGCGTATTCCTGCTGCCCGCTCTGGGGGTCTTCGAATACACCGACCTCTTACGGGCATACTCCGCCGGTCTTAAGACGGTTTCTGCTTTGGCCTCAGGAAACATCACCTTGAGCCAGGAAATCAGCCTTTCATTTCCCTTGGGATCATCAATTAGCCTTGCCATCTTCTTTCCCCCCTAATCCGGGCAGGTCTGCCTGATACACAAAAGACCTCCATAGGCGGACAAGCGCTCCTGAGGAGGACACGCAGGATATGAAGACCTCAATGCTGCCGCTATTGTCTGTCTCTGATTACCGGACTATTCAATCACCTGTAGGAGGCTCCGTTTTTTCTCCTTGGAAGAAACCGCGCTCAAAATGGTTCGTATCGCCGACACGTTCCGCCCCTGTTTTCCAATAACTTTTCCGAAGTCCTCTTTGGCAACCCTCAATTCGTAGATGGAGGTCTGATCTCCCTTCAGTTCTTCGATTTTGACCTGCTCAGGATTGTCCACCAGGGCCTTTACAATTTGACTGACCAGTGCCTTCATTGTTCCGCTCCTTTCTCGCCACCACAATGACCATGAATAGAAATTTCACATGCACACCCGCCCAAACTGGTCAAATAACCTCCTGGGATAGAGAGTAGTACGCTACCGTTCCCTCATTCCTGTAGAATATCTCCTCCCTCGGCTCTTTGACGGACATGTATTCGCATTCACCACACTTCCAGACATCCCACGACTCGCTGATGGCATAGTCCAGGCATGCCCGATAATGGGGACAATACACATTTCTTCTACCGCGTGCCTTTATCGGCCTTTTGGTAATATCCATTTTCAGCCCTCCTTTGACCCCGTTCGTCCCTTTCCATTTCCTTATCCGGCGATGCTTTCACTTCCAATTCCGGCTGCAAAGGCATTCCGGTCAGTGCAGGGTATGGGCCCTGATATCCTTGTCTCCTCTCTGTTCCAGGAGAAAGAGTATCAGCTCAAACGTATAACCATCCAGGATACCTTCTTCCCATCCAAGGCTCTCCAGCCGCCGGTTCACATCGACCGCCGAGGACCCGGTTTCGTCCCTGACAATATTCAAGACATCTCTGATCAGTCTTGGAATTTCAGCAATGATCAGTCCTTTGCCTGTCAGTTTATGCAGAATGGAATCAATCACTTCTTCCATCTTTAAGCCTCCACTTTCTTCACATTGTCTGCCGCAACAGGTCACGGATCCGCAGGACCTTCTCCAAGGAGCGCCACCGGTCTTGACAGAAACTTTATCTCGCACTCTGGAAACAGGGACCTTAAATAGGAAACCAGGTGGTCGTTTTTCTGAGACCGTTTCGTTAGGATGACGATTCTCTCCAATTTGGAGGATCCCTCCCCAAAAAGACAACTGGCTTTTGAGTCAGCAGGAGAGCCGGGTGCGGTCCCCTTCCCCACAGCACTTCCCCTTACTTCGAAGGACAGGAAATCTCCCCGATTCAATGGCCGGCCCCAAGCAGCTCGGCAGTTTCCGGATTTATGATGTACCCTTTCATGAAGAATAATACGCATTTATCATGCCACCGGATATGCTCCAGGGAATGGATTGAATAACCCCATTCAATTCAATATCTTAAAGCTGGACTAAGGGGTTGTCAGGGTGTGATCGGGATGCGTGGATGGGCCTCGGAACAGCACCATTTTGATAGGGTTTGTGGATGTTATGTTTTGGATTCAATAAGTTAGCAAATACCGTTTCATTTTGGAAGGGTCTGTTTTGGTATTCCTAGTCTTCACCGTATGCCTCCAGTTTCCTGCGCAGGGTAGACAATCCAATGGACAACAATCCGGCCGTCCGGGCCTTGTTTCTTCCCGTGGCATGATAAGCCTTCAGAATATGAGCCTTTTCCACCGCCGAAAGGGTATCCAAAGGTTCGGATCCGGCCCGGGTGTCGCGTCTGGGGACACGTTTGCTTCTCCAGATATCATCGGGAAGAAGATTCGGTAAAATGGGTTTGCCCTGGGCCAGATTAACTGCCGACTGGACAATGGACCGGAGTTCCCTGATGTTTCCGGGATAGGCATAGTCCAACAATATGTTCATGGTTTCTTCATCGATTCCCACGGTCCCGGCCGCAGGAGAGAATTCATCCAGAAATCTTTCAATCAAAAGGGGGATGTCGTTCCTTCTTTCCCTGAGGGGCGGAAGGTGAAGCCAGGCTCCCCTGAGCCTGTAGTAGAGATCCTTTCGAAAGGTCCCTTTAGCCATCAATCGGGTCAGGTCTTCGTTGGTGGCTGTGATGAGGCGTATGTCCACCTTCTGGGATTTATCGGAGCCCAGCTTCGTAAATTCCCCATCCTGCAATACACGGAGCAGTTTGCCCTGGAACTCAGGAGGTAGAATCCCGATCTCATCAAGGAAGAGGGTCCCCCGATTTGAACGCTGCAGGTGGCCCATTCGGTCTTTTTCGGCCCCAGTAAAGGCCCCCTTCGTGTGGCCGAAGAACTCGGCGTCAAAGAGGCTCGCAGAACCTGCGGGGGAGGCCATGTTTATGGCGGAAAACGGAAATTTGGCCCTGGGGCTGGCCAGGTGAATCGCCTTGGCCAGGAGTTCCTTTCCGGTTCCACTTTCCCCGGTGATCAAAACCGGGACCTTGCTCGGAGCATGAAGTTCCGCTTCCTTCAATATCTTGATCACATTGGCGGAAGAGGTGATGATGGGACTGAAGGCCTCCGGATGCCGGAGCCTGGGGACAGCATCGCCTTTCCGCATGTCCAGGATATCCAGGAGCCTCTTTCGCTCCAATGCGCGATCAATGGCGGAAACCAGATCTTCCCGCGAGACGGGCTTGACCAGATAGTCATAAGCCCCCTTTTTGAGGCATTCAACAGCCAGTCTGGCTTCGTTCATGGCTGTCACCATGATGCACTCCGTAGCAGGCCGGGTTTTCTTGATGGCTTCAAGGAGTTCCACACCATTTAGGAACGGCATGGAGATATCGATCAGGGCAACGGCTATGGATTTCCCCGCTTCAAAAAGGGCCAAAGCCTTTCTGGGATCGCTTTCCAAGTGAATATTCCGGAATCCGGAGGTGATCAATCCCCTTCTTGCCGTTTCCAGGAAATCCTGTTCATCATCAATGACAATAATCGAATTGTTCATCCAAATTCATCCTCTCTTCTCCCCTCGCACGGCAGCAATACCCTGAAGATACTTCCCCGACCCGGCGCACTCTCCACTTCTATGCGGCCGCCGAGTCCTGCCACCAGTTCGTGACAGATGTAAAGGCCCAGTCCGGTTCCTTCCTTCGGGCCCTTTGTGGTAAAGAAGGGATCAAAGATTTGTCTTACGACCCTTTCATCCATGCCACACCCATTGTCAGTCACCTCGATGATCAGCTCATCTTGCGAACCGTCACCGGCCATAACACCGAGTCGCAACCATGAATCCTCCTTGTCAGCGGCCGCGGCACCATTGATCAGGAGATTGACCACCACCTGTTCCACCGCCTCCGGGTCGATCAGGACCTTAGGCAGTTCTTCATCTAAGGCCAATTCAAAAGACCTCACCCGTCTCTTGATCTCCCCTTTACAAATGGAAATCGCCTTTTTCAAGACCTCCACCAAATCAACCCATTTCCTCTCAATCTTGTCCTTTTTCCTGCTGAAATCCTTGACGTTTGAAATGGTGAGGCTGATCCTCTGGGAACCGTGTTCCATGTTGTCCAGAAGCCTGTGGATATCCTCCCTGAACTCATCATAGGACATGCCGAACGGCTCAAACTCATCATGGCCCACGGCATAATCGTCTACGATCGGTAAAAGCTCCTTCAGATAGTCCCGCAAAATGGGAATATTGAAGGAGATAAAGTTGTTGGGATTGTTGATCTCGTGAGCGATACCCGAGACCAGGAGGCCAAGGGATGTGAGCTTTTCACTTTGAACCAGCCGGTCCTCCATCAGCTTTCGCTCGGTGACATCGTGAATGGTCCCCATCATGCTGAGGGGCCCGCCCTGTTCGTCGAAGGTGACCTCTCCCCTTCCCTGCACCACCCGTTCAGAGCCATCGGGCAGGACAATACGATGCTCCACATCGTAGAGTTCCTTATCGTACAGACTTCTATTAACAGCCCGGGCTATGAACTCCCTGTCATCGGGGTGAACGACATTTAGAAAATCCTGGTAGGTTACCCCAGACTCCCGGAGGTCTAGTCCAAAGATACGTAATATCTCTTCAGACAGGGAAATTTCATCCTTTTCAATGTTCCATTCCCAGTTACCCAGATGGGCGATGCGTTGGGCCTCGACCAGACTCGCTTCGTTTTTTCTCAAGGCCTCTTCAGTCCGCTTACGATCGTTGATTTCCTTTTCCAGTCGCCGGTTGGCGTTCAGGAGTTCGCGCGTACGGTCTTTCACCTTTTGTTCCAGACCGTCATGTGCCTTTTTCAATGCCTCTCCCGCCCGCTTGCTCTGAACCGCAATGGCGTAGATATCTGCAAGTCTTTCCACCAGGACAACATCCCGTTCAGTATAGTCCCGATCCGAGTTGGCAAGGGCAATCTGCCCCACCAAGGTATTTCCCGCCAGGGCCGGTGCGGATACCAAACGGTTGATGGGTATATGGCCCTCCGGCGTTCCCGTGGACCTTGGATCCTCGGATAGTGCATTGGTCAAAAGGGCCTGCTGCTTTTCTAGGACCCATTCACGTAATCCACCTACCTTTTTAAACTTGATGTTCTTGTCGGGGACCTTGCATTCATCCCATACATCCCTCGTCAAAGTAGGGCACACCAGGCAGTTCGTCTCCGGGTCGATGTACCCCACATAGCCATGCCTGCTCCCCGTGAGGCCTTTTGCGTGATCGAGGACCTTTTCCGAAATTTCCTCGATGGATGTCAGTGAGAGGAGAGATCTCGACAGATCGGCTATGCGGGCATTGGCCCTGGATTCCCACTCCAGCCTCTCTTTTGCCTGAAAATGCTCAACGATGCGCCCCATCCGCTCGGCGACAGCATGGAGCAAGTCCCTTTCCTCCCTCAGAAAAGGCCCATCTTCCGTTTCCGGCCTTTCGTCGAGGTAATAGACCTCTACCGCCCCACTGAGTTCCCCGTGGACAAAGATGCCGGCGTGTTGTCTCCAGGGCGTCTCATGAAAATTCTCGGTTTCCCAGTTCCTTTCACCCAGGCTGATCCTGGCGCAGGCCACCTCGGGATATTGAAGGGATGGCGGCAGAAGGTTCACCGACTTCTGAAACATCTCCTCCAGAGAGCTGTCTTCTCGCTCACGTAAGTGGGAAATGCCGTAAAGACAATCCAACTCCCTGATCCTTTTGGCAAGGTCCGGCGTCTTGAGGTTTTTCGCGGCCGCCGACCGGCCTTGTGCGCCACTGGGTTTTGCGTCCATGGGAACCTCTGTTTTCTCTGTGGGTATTTTCATGACATCCGCACTATAGGATCACCTGTTGGGTAAAAAATGTCAAATGTCTTGAGCATGACAATGGTGAAAAGGTGTTGGCAGAAATATCTTTCGCAAGACTACATAGAAGAAATGAGCGGGAAATTTTCGTTTAAACGGATGTTGGCTGAAGTGATGTAGAGCATATACTCATCTGAATCTAGGCAACAATAAGGAGTGTGATACCCCAGATAGGAGTTGAGTCAAAATGCAAAAGTGGACCTGCCGGGATTTATGTGGTACTTATTACAACCTTCGCAAACAGATACTCTTTCGACTGTATCATAAGTGACAACGTTTCTTAAATCCCTTGGGGGCATCCCCCTGGTGGTGTAGCTCATCTAAAGAGGAGGGACACATGAAAAGACTTCTTATGATGGCTTTCTTCATATCGCCTTTGCTTTCCAGCTGCGCAACAGGACCACCTGCAAGAATTGAAGAGGGTAAATACATCAATCCCAGATTTGAATACGCAATCCAAACTCCCATTGGATGGCAGGTCTCAAAAAGAATCCCAGATTGGTTAAAAAGTAGTCTGCCCTTCGAGGTAAAGCGAATAATAAAGGTGATTTTTTTGAACAATGATACAAATGGTATGATAGCTGTTTGTAGTGACAAAACTATTATCGATTTGAGCCGCATAGATTCAAAAAAATTGAAGAATGCCTTCGTAAAACGGTTTGAAAAGCAAAAGGAAGTTAACAAAAAGAACCCTTATATCAAGGAATATGAATATGAGATTCATGATTCAGGTTTTTGGTCAAATGCCTGGTATGAACCTCAGCACGTCGTAACCCAAAAAATTTTCTCCCAAACTGAATTTCAAAAGATAAAAGCGGAGAGCAGATCTTATTTATATAGCTGCAGGACTGATGATACCTGCGAGATGGAAATCTTTTTGGTTTCAGACGTCAAAACGTTTGATCAAAACTATCCGGTTTTCGAAGCTGTGATCAACTCAATGAAAAGACAGAAAGAGTAAATTTCTCAATTGAGTGATGAGCGATAATCTGGGAGGAAGTGGCCCGAAGGGCCACCCCCTCCCAACAGAACGTCTCGTACCGGCCAGGTAGGCCGCTCCTCGATCAGCGACTGAACAGTGCAGTGTAAAAGCACACGAGTGGAACAGGCAGAAGGTGAAGTCCGATGCCACGGCCCTTTTCTGCTTTTTGGCACATAGAGAACTTGGCTATGGACAAAGGGAGTTGGGCGGCAATTCCGGGGTTGACCCAGCCTGGAGTGGGTTATGCCGCTATCAAGGGCGAAGGCATCTCGTAGTCAAACAATTATCGGATAAAAAATGAGCTGGTTATTTAGGATTGTCCCCTATACACATGAGACAAGGCATAATGCATAAAGTTCAAACGGATTTGGGTAATACACGACCATGGATCGGCATCGGATTGATGCTAATTTCCGGATTGGGATTCTCATCGAGTATCATCTTTGCAAGTATGGTGATCAAGCGGGGAGTTGGTGTTAACACCTCAAATGCGGTGCGCTATTTAGTAGCGACCGTGCTGCTTTTCGTTTATCAAAAGGCAACTGAAAAACCGATAAAGATACTGCCACGAGAACGTTATACGGCACTCGCTCTCGGCAGTACTGTCTTTATGATGGGAATCGGCTATCTCGGCGCTACAAAATATATACCGGTAAGTACTGCCGTCCTTATCTTTTATACAGGCCCATTTTTCACAATCTTCATTTCCAGATTTACAGAAAATGAACCCATTACCATCATTCGCTTGACGGCGATTGCTATCGCTTTTCTTGGTTTGTCTCTTGCCGTGGGGGTTCAGTTTACAAGTATTTTTCAAATCAGGGGTGTTCTATTTGCTCTCATGGCAGCAATTGCTATGGGCACATTTGTCGCGATCAGCAGTCTGACCATTCGTACTGCTGATCCCCAGGCAGTGAACCTCCACACCATTTTTAGCGGTACACTATTATTTATACTTTTCCTGTTCATAGGGGATGAGCCTGCAAGTGCCATCACATCAACCAACCTGTTTGAGTTGTGTGGCTCGGGATTTGCCATTGGGGTTGCTTATGTAGCATTTTATGCCGGTCTCAAGATTATTGGTCCAGTCAAAGCATCGATGTTGATGAATACAGAGCCTATATTTACAATCGCTTTAGCTGCAAGCATTTTTCGTGAAAAACTCTCTTTAATTAATTTCATTGGTGCAGGATTGATAATTAGTGGTATAATTATGATTAACTGCAAATCCGCCCGCAATCCAATCACGCTTCCTCGTCTTCGCTTTTAACCGATCCGGGTTTGCCGATCCGGGTCGGACCAAGGCAATTACTTGAAATGCTGAAGAAAGGGTATGAAAACCAGCCTCCTTGAGGGCTTAGAACGCTTTTTTTGTCATGAAAATGGTTTTTCCAAGAAAAGGTCAGCCCTTGTGATGGTTCTGCAGCGATACCTTAGGAAGGCATTTTGGGGCATGAAAATGACGGGCTAAGGCTTGAAAATATTCAGTTTTGGGATGATAATCCCCAAATATCAGCCGACTAGCTTGGTCTGGCCCGGACCGACTTGAACCTTGCAGACCCCAGGTTGGAGATAACTTGTCAAACAAGCTCTATATCTCGCCCCCCGCATATTGGAATTCCACACATTCGGCTCGCGCTTCCACACCTATCGCTTCATTCTTGATGAAACGATAGAGACTAAATGGGTAATAAAAATGTTATATCAAATGGTTAAACGTTTCATACGTGGCAGATTTCGTTGTAACCGGCCGTAGCGGCATATCGTTTCACGAATTGTGAAACGATATCTTGACAAGGTCGAAAAGCCTATATATTATAATTAGATAATCGTTTCACAGCTTTGGAGAATCGTTTCATGAGGCTTTCTAATCAGACTATCCTTGACTACATTGCGGCCCATCCCGGCGCTCGTCGGGAGGATATCCGCCGCCAGGCCGTCCCCGAGGTGAGCGAAACGACCGTTTGGCGTGCTCTGAAGCGGCTCGTGGATGAAGGCAAACTGGAGGTTTCAGGGAAAGGCCCGGCCACGGGCTACAGCCTCGCGGGCGCTGCCGTGCTCCGCGCCCATTTGCAGACGCCTTACAACCGCCGCAGGCTGGTGAGCTACAAAAAGGAATTCCTAGACCGCTATATTCCGAACAAGACATTTTATCTCGTCGAGGCTGACCGGCAGCGCCTGCTTGAAGCCGGTACGCCTACCGCCTCGCCGCTACCGGCGGGAACCTATGCGCGCCGCATTCTTGAACGGCTCCTGGTCGATCTCTCCTGGGCGTCATCGCGCATGGAAGGGAACACGTACAACCTTCTCGAAACCGAGCGCCTGATCCGATTCGGGCAGGAGGCCTCCGGAAAGGATCGCAAGGAAGCGGTGATGATCCTTAACCACAAGGAAGCAATTCAGTACGTCGTGGAAAATCTTGCTGCCATTACGATCAGCCGGACGGACCTGTTCAACATCCACGCTTTGCTCGCAGACGGCCTTCTGGCCGATCCCGCTATGGCTGGGCGGCTGCGGCGCATGCCCGTCGGTATTACCCATTCAAGCTTCAGGCCCCTTG
>CAYOIU010000097.1:0-12129 GCA_964404085.1 uncultured Desulfobacteraceae bacterium
GTGTTACCCTCTTTTCACCTCTTTTGTACGGATTCTTAGTAGCAGAAACAACTAAGCTTCTATCATTAGTATTTCAATTAAATTCTAAAAGAGCGTCCCGCTGCTCATGGGGGAAGCCCCCAGGCATCCTTTTTGCGCCTGTATCACTGTAGAAGAGAATGTTGTATCACTCTTGCTGCGGTCTTTTCGAGGTTGTGCACCGCAAATATGAGTGTTTTGAATCTTTTGTCCCTCGTCTGACCGTGGTAATAACGGTAGTAAATTTGCTGGGCGATTACAGCCAGACGAAAGAGGCCGAAACAAAAATAAAAGTCAAAATTATCGATGGAAATGCCGGATTGGGCTGAATATCTGGCCACCAGTTCTTCTCTCGTAAGCGCGCCCGGGATATTGGTAGGCATCAGGCGGATTGATTGGAATTCCTCGGGATCATCATTTTGTACCCAGTAGGCAAGGGAGCTTCCCAGATCCATAAGGGGATCTCCTATGGTTGCCATCTCCCAGTCAAGTATTCCGATAATCCTCAAGGGATCACCAGGGTCAAGCACAAGGTTGTCCATCTTATAGTCATTGTGAATGATAGAAGGCCGGGCAGTTTCGGGCCGCATACTTTCATCCAGCCACCCCATGATTTCCTCAAAACCAGGCGCATCTTCTGTTTTGGCGGTCAGGTAACGCCTGGACCACCCCTCCACCTGCCTCTTCACATACCCTTCGGGCCTGCCAAAATCTCCGAGCCCCACTTCCCTGTAATCAATAGAATGGAGTTTGTAATGGAGATCAATCAGATTTTCGCAAAGTCTCCTTGCATGCACAGGGCCCATCTCCAGACCCTTGGGCAGGTCTTTTCTCAGTATGATGCCATGGATGCGCTCCATCACGAAAAAGGGGCATCCCATAATGGAGGTGTCTTCACAATATACAAAAGGCTTGGGGACATAAGGAAACACGGGGTGAAGTGCACTCAATATACGGTACTCCCTGCTCATGTCATGGGCAGTCTTGGCCTTTGTTCCAAAAGGCGGCCTTCTGAGCACCAATTCCCTTTCGCCCACGCGGATCATATAGGTCAAATTGGAAAACCCACTGGGGAACTGGGCTATCTCAAGCGTGCCTTCGAGTTCTTCAATATTATCCTTTAAAAACTCCTCCACTGCTATTATATCAAGCTCTTCACCCTGTCTTACTTTCGTAGGCCTGTCTGACAAATCCACAATCGCCCCCGTCACAGGCTTCTTCAGCCTGCAAGGTATGGTTCCAGAAGATCGATCACGAACCCGGCATATTGCTCTACCGAGATGTTCCTCATCTCATATTTCCATCTTTTCAAGTACCAATCCTGCAGTTTGGAATTGTTTACGAGGTTTCTAAAGACATCGAAATTCAATATGCTCTCCGATCTTACTCTCTTTCGTCCGGTTAACTTACACATATTGAATTGATTTTTCACGCCCGTCGCAGCGAAGCAAAGATCCCGCTATCGGGGTTCATTTCGTTCATTAAAGACGTAGAGCTATCAGAGAAAGGCATATTCTTTTTCATCTAAAAACTCTGTGATCTCTGCGGGCTCTGTGCGAGTCACAGCCTTTTATTTTACCTCACGCCTTTCATAGCCTCTTAGGATCCTCTTGGCCACGGATATTTTATGTACCTCATCAACGCCGTCGTAAATCCTGGCGGCCCTCTCATGTCTGTAGAAAAACGGGATAATGATGTCATCCGTCATTCCCAGGCCCCCGTGGACCTGGAGGGCCTTGTCCACCACCTTCAGCATCACACCAGCCACAAAGAACTTGATGAGAGATATGTCTTCCCTGGCCTCCTTTATGCCAAGCTTCTCTATCTTCCATGCCGCGTTCAGGGTCATCAAGCGCGCGGCCTGTATCTCGGCGGCGCATTCTGCAATCCATGCCTGAATGATCTGCTTGGTGGCCAAAGTCTTTCCGTCAGGAGTCATGATCCTCTCGGAAGCCCTCTTGCACATGAGATCAAAAACCCTTTTACAGATGCCAAGCCACCTCATGCAATGATGAATCCTGCCGGGGCCTAAGCGCTCCTGTGCAATTACAAAGCCCTGCCCTTCCGGGCCGAGGAGATTTTTCTGCGGCACCCTGCATGACTGGTACAATATCTCCCCGTGACCAAAGTAATCACTGCCTGGTTCCCCCATTACGGGTATGTTCCTCACGTGATTGAAACCCGGAGTATCGCATGGGACAATGATCATGCTTGCCTGGAGATAGGGCGGGGCCTCGGGATTGGTCTTTGCCATGACTATGGCAAATTCGGCACCGTCTGATGATGACGTATACCACTTCTGCCCGTTGATTACGTAGTCATCTCCGTCCTTGACCGCCGTAGTGTCCATCATGACAGGGTTTGAGCCGGGCAGTTCCACCTCGGTCATGGAAAAACAGCTCCTGATCTTGCCTTCCACCAGGGGCCTGAGGTACTTCTCCTTCTGCTCTTCCGTGCCGTGAAGGTAAAGGATCTCAACGTTCCCGGCATCCGGCGCCTGGCAACCAAAGACATAGTGTCCTAAAGGGGTTCTGCCGAGCGATTCTGATACAAAGGCATGGTCCACCAGGTTTAATCCCATGCCGCCGTATTCTTCAGGATGGTTCGGGGCCCACAGCTCCATCTTTTTCACCATGGTCCTTTTCTCTTCGAGCACAGGCACGAAATCCCTGAAATTCCTGTTCAGGAATGCCGGTTCAAGAGGAATAAGTTCTTTGTCAACAAATTCATCAATCATGCCGGTTATTATCCTGGTCTTTTCTGGCATTTCAAAGTCCATAAGAAACTCCTTGTGATTAATGATATGTGATTAATGTTCTATCCTTCTTAAGTTCCAGGTGGGCGATAGCATTAAATGCTGTCAGAGTGATCCTCCCCTTACCGTACGCGAACTTGGTGACAGATGCGTTGAGCAGTTGCCAGTTAAGTCTAAGCGCGTGTTCATTGGATAAACCCATAGATAGCTGGAGTGCTGCAGCTATGCATCCACCTGAAGTAAACACCAGCATATTTTTACCGCTTCCATACGCTGAAGCGATTTCAAAAAGGGCACTACACGTTTTGGAAGAAAAATCGTCCCATGTCTCGACACCCGGTTTGGCAAATCTACCGGACACCCATCTGATAATTGCCCCCTGGAACACTCTCTTAAAAGAGGCCCCGTCCGTATAGATCTTCGGCAGATCATCTCGAAGGGATGGATCTTCTTTGACCATTTCAGGGACTTGAGAAGCCAGAACGGCCTGGTAGTTAAATTCTGTAAGACCCTGGACAATCACCGGATCGGGGATTTTCCTTCTAAACTCTCTGTAGGATTTGACCACCTCGAGTGCACTTGATTTCTGACGCTCGAGTGGACCTGAATAAACGGCATCAACCTCCAGGGGAATGTCGGCCAAATGCGCGCCCAGTGCCCGCATCTGAGAGACACCCTTTTGAGAAAGCCTGTCATAGTTTTTCTCGCCGAAAGATGCCTGCCCGTGCCTTATCAAGTATATCATAACCATTGAATCAAAATACACAGGGGACAAAGGGCGTGTCAAGAAGAACCGAGCGATCGTTCGCTTTTTAATTGCAATTCCTTTTGCCTTTTTTTACCCTGTTGTTGAATGCGTCGGAAAAAAGGGAACAATCCAAACCAGGAAAGGGTGCAGGCCCGAAGGAATGAAGCTGCTCGTATGTGTAAAACAGGTCCCTGACTCAGAAGGACACCTCACCATTTCGCCGGAGGGTTCCTGGATTACCCATGAAGACAAAACGGGGTTCAGGATGAACCGCTTCGACGAGTTCGCCCTTGAAGAGGCATTGCTCATTCGAGAGCGCAGTTCTCGTGATAAAAGGGCATCAATAGATGCCGTTTCCGTGGGCCCACCGAGGGCAAGTCTGACCCTGAAGAAAGCCATGGCCATGGGGGCTGATGAAGGTATTCATATCCTACTGGATCAAGACCGCTACATGAGTCCGTTTGATACCGCCTCTCTGATTGCATCCTTTGCAAAGGAGAAGGCATACGACATGATTCTGGCCGGTGTCATGGCAGAGGATGACATGCACTGCCTGGTTGGCCAGTTCATTGGAGAAAATCTTGGTTACCCTTGCGCAACGTCTGTAATCCATCAGGAAATCGTCAATGACTGGAGCGAGATCTCCGTTGAAAGAGAGATTGAGACAGGGCGGAGGGAATGCCTTCGATTGCACCTGCCTGCCGTTCTTACCATACAGTCCGGTATCAACAGGCCTAGATATCCATCTCTGTCCAATGTGATCAGGTCAGGGAAACAGAAAATCATTACCATTGATGCGGAAAGACTGCAGCCCCCTGAAAAAAGGGAAAAGATTGTGTCTCTTTCCTTCCCTGAGTCTTCCTCAAAAGGCCTGTTCCTCGAGGGAAATCAAAGGGAAAAGGCGCAGGCACTGCTCAGGATATTGCATGAAAAATCCTTCATCTAATGGGAAATCGAAATGAAAGCGCGGATTGCAGTGATCGCGGAGCATTCCGGAAACGGTATCCTGTCCGTCACCTATGAATCCCTTTCTTTTGCCATGGAATTAGGCAAACAGCTGGACCTGAGCCTGTTGGTGGTGATCCTTGGAAAGCAGGTTGGGACAATGGCAAAGCAATTGGCCGAAAGAACGGGAAGCTCTGTCATGGGGATTGAAGGGGAACAGCTTGATTTCTACAATGCCGAGGCCTATAAGTCCGCCGCCCTGGAGGTCCTGGAGACGTTTGATCCCCAATACATCTGCATGCCCCACACAGCCACCGGGTTTGACCTTGCGCCAAGGCTCGCTGCCCACCTGAATGCTTCCTGCATAACCTCGGTTGAAAAGGTATGCGCCCGTGAGGGCAATATTCGATTTATCAGGTCCATGTTCAATGGCAAATTGCAAGCAGAAATGTCACCTGCAACGGCCAAGGCCGTCCTCACCATCCTGCCGGGGGCATGGCCTCCCCTTGAGATACGTCCAAAATCCAAAGGCTCTGTCCATATCGTCACGACAGATTTTGTCCCCGTCGCGTCACAGACCCTGGAAATCAAAGAACCGAAAAAGGGGACGCTCAACCTCGGCGATGCTGATGTGATTGTTTCTGCAGGCAGGGGAATCCGCAATCCTGGGAACCTTCTTCTCCTTGAGGAACTCGCAGAGATCTTCCCGAAATCGGCTATGGGTTCATCTAAAGGAGCATGCGACCTTGGATGGCTTGGATATGAACACCAGATCGGCATCACGGGCCAGACAGTCTCTCCCCGGCTCTACATCGCATGCGGTATATCAGGTGCCGTTCAAAACATATCCGGCATGAGGGGCTCACAGACAATTATTGGGATAAATAGCGATCCCGATGCCTCGATATTTAATGTGGCCGATTACGGGATAGTCGAGAATCTGGAAACCTTTATCCCCACCTTCCTGGAGGAATTCAGGCACTTTTCTGCACCATAGTAAAACCCAGGTTTTATTCAGGGCCTCATGTGACCGCTTCTCTCCCACCAGAGTGTCTGCTTTTCAGATTCCTGGGTGTGAAAATTGAAATTTACCCTCCTCTGGATAGTTTCTGCGTCAAGGGGTTAAGGGGTCAATTGGAGTTCGATTCTGGCGTCGCTCTTTTACCTCTATGTACCACCAAGGTTTCATCCGGCCAAAATCGGTTCTCATTTTGTGGTGAGGGGATGTTTGGTGGCGGGTTGGGCAGGTTGGTTTGTGGTTGTTGGGGGGTCGGACCAAGCCAAGCTATTGATTACTATAGAATAACATCCCCAAAATGGGTTTTCAGATCCTATATTGCACTTTTTGACCCCAAAATGAGCCCCATAGGGAATCGCAGGTTCTCGAAGTTGATAGGATTCCCCAACCTACATACCTTTTTGCCCGATAGCTAAAACCAACATCAATGATTTTACCTTTTCAATCCCGCCTATATTTGTGCCAAATCCGGCCTGGGATATAGTGTCTTTTTGCCCCTGAAAAGTTCAATATAGGGCCTAAATAAGGGTGTTTTTTCACGCTTGTTCTTTAATAGTTTTAAATAGTTAGCGTGGCCAGACCCCATCCGCCCACTGGTTGTGAGGTGCGGTGGTGTGGCATTTTGGCATTTTTGGCATTGGGTCCGACCCAATGCCCAATGATCCAGTGTCCCGTATGTGAGCTGCGCCAACACAGCAAGCATCTCCGCGTTCGGTCTTTGTTATATATAGCCATGTGTGAATAGATATCTTTGCTGAGGTATTTCGTGAGATCGCTCCCGTTAGCGTGATATTATGATCTTTTTCATAATCATTCCCTCCCCTATTTATGGAAAATATAGAAGAGATTGCTGCTAACGACTGCTACTACCCCTATGCAGTTAGCGTGCTACTGCTCACGCGTGATCAGGGCCGATCGCGATTTTCACAACAGCCCCGGTTTTTGGCCATGATCATCATCTGTTCCGCACTGGTTGCAGGCGGTGTCATATGCTCTTTTTCCGGCTTCGGTACCAATCTCAGTGCCTCTGTTGAACAGGTAATAACACACAGACCGCATCCGATACACCTGTCTCTATTAACCACTGCTCTGTTATCCTCATCTATTTCAATGGCGTCCATCTGGCAGCGCTCCAGACAGGTCTCACAACCGGCGCAGAGCTCGCTGTCTACCATTGCAAAATAGTTTGAACATACCAATTCAGCCGGCCTGGGATACTCCTTGATGGAGAGAAGCACGCCACAGCAGTCTCCGCAGCAATTGCACATTCCTGCAGGATTCTGGGTAGTAGCAGGCTGAGTAACGAGACCGCTTTCCTGTGCCTCTTTCAAGATGGATATGGCTTCGCCAAGATCAACCTTACGGCCCATTCCTCTATCAATATATAACTGCCCCATGGACCCGAACATAAAACAGGCTTCTATCCTTTTATCACACCCGCTGCCCACTACCTTTTTCCGCTTTCTGCATATGCATTCCGCCACAACAATATTATCCCTGGATTTGAGGATCTCAACCGCGTCATCGTACGTGGCAACATGATGTGTGACATCAACCGATTTTTGTACCGGTATCGTTCGAAGAAACATGCCGCAAATCTTATGGAAATTATTACTGAATCCATCATCGTGATACCGTTCCACCATCTCAGCGAGTTCCCTGTCCAAGTTCTTGAGCTGGAACTCAAAAAGCCCGTGGACAAAAGGGATGGCAGCATATTTTAATGAGTCTCCACGCCTCAACCTGAAGAGCAGTCCCCTTTCCGTCATATCTTCGAGCCTGGCGGCAATCTCCTCAACCGGTTTATTGGCCCTTTTAGCTATCTCTTCCGCTGTTTCGAGCCTTTGCGTCATTGTTAAAAACAGCTCGGCATCATCTTTTCTGAAGAGTTTTTTGAGGATCTTCAATTCGATGCCTGACTCAGTGGCCGGAAAACCGAGCGAATACGTGTCCAACTGTTTTTGAAGCTCTCGATAGATGTCTTTTGCCATATCTGCCTCCTGGTATGAGAGTGGTACGCTCTTCTAAAATCCAATGACTCCAACTGTAAGTGAGCTTATGCCTCCGTTCATAGTGTTCCTCAGATCGGGAAATAACTGAATCCACAAAATCTGAATCGCATACAATTTCAATTAAATTGCTAAAGAGCGTCCCGCTGCCCACACGTTATTTTTGAGATGTGCGCCACTGAATTATCCGCGGAATACGATCAGTGTGCGGTATTGCTCCAGGAGTTGACGGTCCAGCGTTGGAAACCACTTCCGCAGGCGGGGAGGCAAGGCGCGCGTGTCTGGAATGACGAACGCCTTGGTTTGTGGCTCGATGTCCGCCTCGTCCAAGAAAAAGAGAAAGGCTTCCAGTGGTCCGTTCTGATGCTCCCCCAGCACCCACGTGTTCACCATCCGCTGTTTGAGCGGATCGGGCGCCTGTTCCCGGAGGCGTCCGAAAAGCCAATTGGGGTCGTTCGTACAATGCAGGCGGCCGACCAGAATGATGTGACGCATACCCGGCCGGAAATGGCTCCAGAAGTTGCGGGCCATGGAGCGATCCCGCAATCTGACCTGGCCCCTGGCTTGCATCTGCTGTTGCTCGGTCTCTTCGATTCCTCGGATCATGACATCCGGGCTCCGGCTCCGTACGGACCGCAGCACGTTCATGATATCAGCCTCCAGTAACGGGAAATAGCGTCTACCGGCCCTCATTTTCTTCATCAGTCGCACCAACTCGTCCGGCGTGGCCTCCAGCAGCAAGAGATCAACCCGGAACTTGGCAAAAAAGGCTTCGGACAAAAACCGGCGAGTCGATTCCTCATGACACTCCCCCAGGCAGAGCACCTGGCATCCCGACCGGCCAAGGAGGGCCAGCCATTCTTCCATGGTCACCATTGCGGATTCCAGGTTTTTTAAAATCGCACGGCGCTCAGGGGCCGGCAATTGTGAAAAGCGGTGCAGACTCTCAACCGCCCGCCTATGATAAAAGAGATACTGGATCCGCGCCTGACTTGGCGGTTCGTCCGGCGGGCGTGGATATTCCCGTTTGTACCAGTCATGGACGAACAGGCCCAGCAGGATCAACATGTATCCGCCCACAGTGGCCAGGATCACTCGGACCAATGGTGAATTCATCGCATCCCCTCTGTACACTAGCCCTCATAAAGCAACACAAGAACGGCTTTTCTTCTTTGAGAGGAATCACCTTTTCCCTTTAACGGAAACAGCCGCGATAGGTCGCCGAGGGCAGCTGTTCTGCCAAGAGGCGAGCGGCGAACTTGCCAGTCCCGCAGGCTTGGTGACTCTCTGTTGCCTAATTCTTCTAACGGGAAAAGGGGTGTAAGGAGCCTAAAATGAACATGCCCCATACGGCTGTTAATCGTACCTATTCTTTTTATTCTTTTTTCTGTAATTTGATGGAGTGTCACCCATAATGTCACGGAACACCTGGTTGAAGGACCTCAGGCTGCCGAAGCCGACTTCAAAAGCGATGTCAACGATTTTTAACCGGGTTTCCTGCAATTGCCTGGCAGCATCTTCCACTCTTCTCTGATTAATATAGTCCGATATTGTTACACCTGCATATTGTTTGAACATCTTTCCCAGGTGGTCCGGGCTCATCCCTGCTTCCGCGGCAAGGTCTTCGCGGTAGATATCTTCATCATAGTTTTCATCCAGGAATTCCTTCACGGCTTCAATCTTAACCTTTGAGGTATCGGTAAGGATTTTTCTCTGGCCTTTCAGGTTGAGATTAGCCCTGAGCAGCTTGTCCCTGAGCAGCTTGAACTTAAGTTGAGACTTTATCCTGGACAAAACCTCCTCTGCGCTGAAGGGTTTTATGATGTAATCATTGGCCCCTTTCTCAAGTCCCTGTATTTTATCCGTAACCTGAGACTTTGCGGTCAGAAGTATGATCGGCAAGCCCTCATACTGACCGTTTGACCGTATGGACTGGGTCAATTCATAACCACCCATTTCGGGCATCATAAGATCGGATAAAACCACGTCAACCTTTTCTTTCTCCAGCTCCAGCAAGGCCTTCTTGCCGTTTATGGCCGATAAGGTTCGATAATTTTTGCTCAGGATACCGGCCAGGTAGTCACGCATGTCATCGTTGTCTTCGACAATAAGAATGGTTGATTTCTCAGACTCGTCTTTTTTATCCCCGGCTTCAATCTTTTTTGAATAGTCTTCCGCAGGAATATCCGCCGGATGAGCATGATCCCATTTTCTTGCTGTCAGTGTTTGAGCCGAATCGTCAGAATAGAGGCTCTCGGCTTGATTATCCTCCACTGAAACCAAAGGTATGCTGATAGTGAACACCGAACCTTCGCCGACTTTGCTTTCAACAAAGATTGCCCCATTATGGAGTTGGACGATTTCTTTGGTGAGGGAAAGACCTATTCCTGTGCCTTCATACCGACGTGTGCTCGACGGATCAACCTGGCTGAAACGGTCAAAGATACCATCCAGCTGATCATCAGGGATTCCGATACCTGAATCGTTGACAATGATCCTGAAGGAAGCCGCATCATTCTCCAGAATCACCTCAATAAGATTTTCGCCTTCAGGGCGGTTAAACTTGATTGCGTTGGACAACAGGTTCAAAACCGCCTTCTCCATCAAATCAGGATCTATCAAGGTCTGGAGGCCATCTGTCTTATCCTGAAAAGAGATTTTTGTCCCCCGGCTCGCGGCACCCGAATCCACACTGGCTATCCACAGCGAGAGTAGTTCCGATAGATTGCAATTTGCCATATTGGCATCCATTTTGCCGGCTTCTATTTTCGAAAAATCGAGAAGATCGTTGATCAGTTTGAGAAGCCGGCCGGCATTCCTTTTCATTGAAAATATAACATCAATGCTGCGTTTAGGCAGTTTGCCATAATCACCCCCCAATAGTGATTCAATAGGGGCGGTAATAAGGGTGAGGGGGGTTCGAAACTCGTGGGAAATATTGGTAAAGAATCGAGTCTTGAGTTTGTCCATTTCTTTGAGTTTTTCGTTGGCTTCTCTGAGTTCTTCGGTTCTTTCGATAACGCGTCGCTCCAGGTTGACATTCAAATCCACCAGTGACTTCTTCATCATATTGAGTTTATGAGCCAATCCCAATGTCATAATAATCAGAAAAGAGAGCCCCTTAATGGGCAGATAATGTAAGGGGCCATACGGGATGATATCGCTGCTGGTGAGTCCGAATTTCAACAGTCCAAGGTAGTAGAAAACTATCCCGACAAGAGCAAACCAACCGGATGGGTTCTTTTCTTTTACAGCGATAACAGTAGGGATCAAAATAGGCAGGGAGTACAAATGGTCCACGATGAACAGAAAGGCGATCATGAATTCCAACATCGGCTGCGGCAGAGCAAAAAACGATAACGCGCTCCCGAAAAAAACCCAGCTCATGAAGAGAAGAGCTTTGTCCAGTCTGGGTGTATATCTGGATATGTCTATGAAGGATCGGTAAAAAAGGAGGTTGAATCCCATTACCAGTGCAGTGGTCTGAAAAAGCGCCTGCGTTACAAAAAGCGGATGGTTCGGCCATAAATACTTGAATCCCAACCCTGACACACTCATTTCGAGTATCATCTGACACAGGGTGACAAGGGATAAATATACATAGGCCAGGTCCCTGACCGAGATATAGATGAAAATATTATAGAAGAAAATGAATAGAAACAGACCGACAATAATACCACGGTACAGCCCGTCATCCGACGCGTGCCGGATAAAATTCTCAGGGGACCATATCCGTAAAGGAACCGAATCTTTAGTCAGTCTATTCCAGCTGTTGACGAACATGTAATAGGTCGTCTCACCCTTCTCGGCCGAAAGCTTAAAAACAAAGTTTTTGTATTGAATTTCACGTTGGTCCAGGGGGGTTGCCAGCGCTGCCCTCTTCATGCAGACACCGGCACCTTTGGTACTGTAGATATTGATGTATTCAAAAAGATGTTTATCCAGTTCCAGCAGAAAATCGATTGGTCCATCTCCTTTGTTCAACGCCTTGAAACGGAGCCAATAGGGGCGGGGATAAAATCCAAGTTTTAATATTCGTTGTCGGGAAGGTACAAATTTCGAAGAAATCTCGGGCGTTAACAGATCATTGATACCTACTTCAAACCGTTGACCATCTGCCTTTCCATCCACGTACTCAAAATATGCACTGTAGCCGGTGGTTGTCCACTTCAGATCCACTCTTATCACATCATCAGAAACAAGATCACCCGAACGTATCTTCTCCTTGAAAGCATCATCAAGATCTAACTTTTTGATTAAGCTGTTAATTAAATTCTGGTGGCTGAGATACTCGATATGTTTCCCTATATATTCACCGTTTAACGCGTTGTCTTTCAGATCAATGGGATCCGTAGCAAAAAGAGGCTCAGGCATGATGATCGGAGCAAAGAATATCATCAAAATGGTAATATATGGATGTATTTTGATATATTTGTCCTGATTCATTCCTATTCCCTTTTTACCAAGGGTCATACATCGCATCTCTTTAATCGCAAACACCCATAATCCCCGGATCACAACGAAAGATAAAAGTCAAATACGGGTATGAGAACTTTTCTCATCAATAAAATCTCAAAAAAAAGTCAGTAATTTCCGGTTAAGTTATTGCATGTAAAGGGGAAGTCGGTTGCCTCCC
>CAYOIU010000098.1:0-11869 GCA_964404085.1 uncultured Desulfobacteraceae bacterium
GAAGGCCTACAACCGGGATCCCATGATGTGCTGGGAGTGCATGTGCTGTGTCAAGTTGTGTCCGCAGCAGGCCATGGATGTCCGCGGCTATGCCGACTTTGTTCCCCTGGGAGCGAGTGCAACGCCGCTCAGAGGTTCCGAGGATATCATGTGGACCGTAAAGTTCCGCGACGGCAGCCTGAAACGGTTCAAATTCCCCATCAGGACCAATGAGGAAGGGTCTGCTGATCCGTTGGGCGGTTTTGCAACGCATGAGGATCTCAACAACCAGGCCCTGGCGACAGAGCCCGCTTCGTTGGGACTCGATGCAGTCCCCACACTATAATTAAAAGGAGGTATGTAAATTATGGCAAATTTTGAAACTGTAGAAGTTAACACCGACCTCCTGATCGTAGGCGGGGGATTTGGAGCATGTGGCGCTGCTGTTGAGGCAGCATATTGGGCCAAGAAGAACGGCCTGAAGGTCGCCATCGTAGACAAGGCGGCCCTGGACCGGAGTGGTGCCGTGGCCATGGGGCTTTCGGCCATCAACCAGTACGTGGGCGTGAAGGACGGCGAAAACACGGTTGAGGATTATGTGCGCTATGTGCGTCAGGACCTCATGGGAATCTCCCGGGAAGACCTGGTTTACAATATCGCCCGGCACGTGGATTCCACTGTACACCTCTTTGAAAAATGGGGCCTCAAGATCTGGACGGATGAAGAGGGCAAGTATGTCCACGAGGGCCGTTGGCAGCTCATGATCAATGGTGAGTCTTACAAGATTATCATTGCTGAGGCCGCGAAAAACGCCCTGGCAGATGCCGGCGGTGAGGTCTATGAGCGCATTTTTATCACCGAGCCCCTGGTGGAAAACAACAAGGTGGTCGGCGCTGTGGGTTTCAGCACCCGTGAGGATAAGTTTTATGTGTTCAAGGCCAAGGCAGTCATCGCCGGAATGGGCGGTGCTGTTCATGTATTCCGTCCAAGGTCTATAGGTGAGGGCCTGGGCCGTTCCTGGTATCCGCCATTCAACAGTGGTTCCAGTGCCTACTTTACCTTGAGGGCCGGCGCCGAGATGACCTGTCAGGAAGTGCGCTTTATCCCTGTGCGTTTTAAGGATGGGTATGGCCCGGTCGGTGCATGGTTCCTGCTCTTCAAATCCAGGGCCATAAGCGCCGTGGGCGGCGAGTACATGGCCGTCAGGAAAGACGAACTCCAGAACTGGGCGCCCTATGGCCTCGCCAAGCCCATCCCGGCCAACCTGAGAAACTATCTCGGGATGCTGGATATGGATGCTGGCCTGGGACCCTTGTACATGGAGACCCACGAGGCCATCAGCAAGATCGCCGATGAATACAAGGAAGATCCCAAGGCCTTCAAAAGGAAAATGAAGGAACTGGAGAGCGAGGCGTGGGAAGACTTCCTGGATATGACCATCTCCCAGGCCATACTCTGGGCTTCCATGAATGTCAAACCCGAAGAAAAACACTCTGAGATCGCTGCATGTGAGCCTTACTTTATCGGATCGCATTCCGGTGCGTCGGGTGCATGGGTGAGCGGACCCGAGGATATGGATACGCCTTACAAGTGGGGATATGCCAATATGACCACTGTCGATGGTCTCTTTGCCGTCGGTGATGCATCAGGTGCTTCCAGCCATAAGTTCTCCTCCGGTTCACATGCCGAAGGACGGATTGCAGGGAAAGCGGCCATCAAGTATATCGTTGAGAAGGGCGCGGATCCGGCAGTAGATATGGCCAAGGTGGAAGAACTGAAGGCCGCGATCCTGGCACCCCTGGATCTGTATGAGGCCCATTGCAATGAGACCACGGACCCTGAGGTTAATACCAACTACATCATGCCCAGGCAGTTCATGTTCAGGCTCCAGAAGATCATGGATGAGTATGCCGGTGGTGTTACCTCGGCTTTCAAGACCAGCAAGCCCCTGCTGGAAAGGGCCATGGAGCTTTTTGTGTTCCTGAAGGAAGACTCCGAGAAGCTGGCGGCCCGTGACCTCCATGAGCTTACGAGGGCATGGGAAAACATTCAAAGGATGTGGCAGGGTGAAGCCCATGTGCGCACCATTCTCTTCCGCGAAGAGACCAGGTGGCCCGGATACTACTTCAGGTCTGACACACCCAAGATGGACGAGGAAAACTGGCACTGCTTTGCCAATTGTAAATGGGATCCTGCTACCGGGGAGTGGGAGATGATGAAACGGGATGTGTGGAATATTCCCGGCGTGTAAGCGTTAAGCTGAACCGAACATGCTCCAGGTATCAAGTTTGCTCTGATGCCTGGAGCATTTCGTTAATCCAAATTGAATCCCGTTCGATTGTTGACAAATTCGAAGCGTATTTGGTCAATTGGCATCTTAACCTGCTGCATTTTCGACGGGCGGAAAATGCGTATTGACGAAATACGCTTTTTGTATTAAGTGAGGCATACAAATTTGATTGGTTTCTCGGTTGCCTGACTTCTGTATTCTGTGTGGGCATGGGGTTTAGAGAACCTGATAAATTTCAACAAATAACAACCCTGGAGGAGACGATGGCAGATTCCCAAACGACAAACCAGAGCATATTAGTGGTTGGCGGAGGAATGAGCGGCATCACGGCTGCCCTGGAAGCGGCCGAGGCCGGTTATGAGGTGGTGCTATTAGAAAGAAATGCTTACTTGGGTGGCCGAGTTTCACAGATGTATCATTATTTCCCTAAGCTTTGTCCCCCTAATTGCGGCCTGGAGATCAATTTCAGGAGAATGAAACAGAATCCGAGGGTGCGCTTTTTTACCATGGCGGAACTGGCAGGGGTTTCCGGTGAGGAAGGTAATTATGATATATCCTTGAAGGTCTCTCCGCGCTATGTGAACGAAAACTGCACCTGCTGTGGAAAATGTGCCGAAGTCTGCGAAACCGAGATAGACAATCCTTTTAATTTCAGCATGGACAAGATCAAGGCCGCTTACCTTCCTCATGAATTTGCATTCCCCATGCGGTACGTCCTGGATCCCTCCATTGTTGAGACCGAAGAAGGGAAGAAATGTCAAGAGGCTTGTGAATACGGGGCCATTGACCTGGAGATGAAGGAAACCACCTTTGATCTGAAGGTGGGGTCCATCGTCTGGGCCGCCGGGTGGACCCCCTTCGATGCATCTAAAATCGAGTACTACGGCTTTGGGGAATATCCAAATGTCATCACCAATGTGATGATGGAAAGGCTTGCCTCGCCTAATGGTCCAACCGGTGGAAAGATCCTTCGCCCCTCAGATGGCAAAGAAGTCAAGAATGTGGCCTTTGTTCAGTGCGCAGGTTCCAGAGACGAAAACTACCTCCCATACTGTTCCGGCATATGCTGCCTGGCTTCATTGAAACAGACCACCTACTTGAGAGAGGAGTATCCGGATTGCAATGTGACCATATTTTTTATCGACATACGGGCACTTGACCGTTTGGAAGACTTTTATATCAAGGTACAGGAAGATGATAAGGTCAGCTTTATCAAAAGCAAGATTGCCAACATCAGTGAGAATGAAGAGGACAATGACCTGTTGGTTGAAGGGGAAAACACCAGGACGGGAGAACAGATCAGGATGACCTTCGACATGGTTGTCCTGGCAACCGGTATGGTTCCGAACCAGTTGCAGGTTGAACCATCTCCCCAAATTACCTGTGATGACTATGGTTTCTTGACGAATGATCCGGATAAGGCCGGGATCTACGGTGCGGGTTGCGTGAGGAGACCTACCGATGTTGCATCATGTGTTCAGGACGCCACGGCAGCAGCGCTGAAGGCCATCCAATCAATCGCTAGGAGGTAGCTCAATGGATAAGAAGACAGCACTATATATATGCACCGGTTGCGGCATCGGAGACGCCCTGGATGTGGAAAAGCTTTCGGCGATTGCAACCGATGATTACAGTGTCCCCATATGTAAAAGCAATCCTTTCCTCTGCGGGTCCGACGGCGTGGAACTCATCAAACAGGACATTGAAGGGGAAGGGGTCAACACCATTATTATCGCTGGCTGTTCTCTGCGGGTCAACTACGATGTGTTTGATTTCGGCCCGGATAAGATTGTCGAACGGGTGAATTTGCGCGAGCAGGTGGTATGGAGCCATGAGCCCGGCGATGAGGACACCCAGATGCTGGCCGAGGACAACATCCGGGTGGGCTGTGTCAAGGCCGACAGAACGGAGTTGCCGGTACCCTTCAAGGCAGAGGAGGAATATTCAAAGGATATCCTCGTGGTTGGCGGGGGCATAGCAGGCCTGACCGCTGCCATGGAAACGGCTAACGCCGGTTTCCAGGCCATTGTCGTGGAAAAAGAGGAAAAACTCGGCGGCTTCATGGCCAGGATGAAAAGCCGGGTGACGATGCCATACAAGGAACTCAGTGACACCGGGATCAACGAACTTATTGAGTCGGTTGAAGCTCATCCCAAGATCAAGGTCTTCACCGGAGCAGAAGTGGAAAAGGTGAGCGGCGGTCCGGGGCTTTTTTCCGTTGAAATCAAGTCCAACGGCGGCGCGAACAGTGAACACGTGGGCGCGATCGTCCAGGCGACGGGATGGGTGCCCTATGACGCCAATAAGTTGGATCACCTCGGTTATGGGAAATTTAAGGACATCATCACCAATGTGGAGATGGAAGAGATGGCTGCCGCCGGAAAGATCACACGCCCGTCTGACGGTAAAGAGGTCAAAAATGTCCTGTTTGTCCAGTGTGCCGGGTCCAGAGATCCCGAGCATCTGCCCTACTGTTCCTCTGTCTGTTGTCTCGTTTCTCTGAAGCAGGCAACCTACGTGAAAGAACAGAATCCCGAGGCCGTAAACTACATCCTTTACAAGGATATGCGGACCGTGGGACAGGCTGAGGATTTCTATCGCAAGGCCCAGAATGACGGCGGTGTTTTTATCCGTGGTGCGGTTACCGGCATAGGCGAGGCCGGCGGCAAGCTTTATGTAGAAGCCGACGACGAGTTGCTTGGAGAAAAGATCAAGGTGGAGGACCTGGACCTGGTGGTCCTTGCCGTGGGCTTGGTCCCGAGGACGAAGCCCGAGGTGACACCGAGGATCAAGGCCCCGGCGGATGCCGAAGGGATCGACGAGGAAGGGATGATCGAGGTGGTGCCGGATTCCGGTTTTTTTGCGAATTCCGCATTGCATCTCGACTATCGCCAGGGGCCGGAGTTGCCCACTCTCAAGTATGGTTTTCCGGATTCTCATTTCATCTGTTTTCCCTATGAGACGAGGCGGACGGGTATTTACGCTGCCGGCTGTGTGCGGAAGCCCATGGAAACCGCAAAGGTCCTGGATGATGCTACGGGCGCTGCCATGAAGGCCATCCAGTGTGCCGAACTTACGTCCCAGGGCCTCGCCGTGCATCCCAGGGCGGGCGATATGTCCTACCCTGAATTCAACATGAACCGTTGTACGCAGTGTAAGCGCTGCACAGAGGAATGCCCTTTCGGGGCCATCAACGAAGACGAAAAGGCCAACCCGCTTCCCAACCCCACCAGGTGTCGAAGGTGCGGGGTCTGTATGGGCGCCTGTCCGGAAAGGATCATCTCCTTTAAGAACTATTCCGTGGGTATGATCGGCAACATGATCAAGGCCATAGAGGTTCCGGAAGAGGACGAGGAAAAACCCAGGGTCATCGCGCTGGTTTGTGAAAATGATGCCTATCCTGCCCTGGATATGGCGGGTATCAGGAAGATGAAATGGAGTCCCTACATCCGCTTCATTCCCATGCGGTGTCTGGGTTCCATGAACCTTGTGTGGATTGCCGATGCCATGTCCCGTGGTATTGACGGCATCCTCTTGCTCGGTTGCCGGCATGGTGATGACTACCAGTGCCATTTCATCAAGGGAAGTGAGCTGGCCGAAACGCGATTGAGTAAAGTATCCGAGACCCTGGATCGTCTTGCTCTGGAATCTGATAGAGTCAAATACGTGGAAGTAAGCATTACGGATTATGACAAGATCCCGGGCATCATCAATGAGTTTATGGAGACCATCGAAGAAGTTGGCCCGAATCCCTACAAGGGCTGGTAATCCTACGGTAACGGAGATGGGGTAAGCAAAAAGAGGAGGAAGGAGAAAACTATGGCAAACTACGAACCGTCTTTTGCGCAGGAAGTCTTCGGAAATGTGGATTTCGGAGAAGAGACAAAGATGTGCATGCAATGCGGTGTCTGTGCCGGCTCGTGCCCTTTACGTGACCACATGGATTATCCTCCCCGGCAGATTTTTTCCATGATCAGGGCCGGCAGGAGAGAAGAGGTCCTGAGCAGCAAGGCTATTATGCTGTGCACGTCGTGTTATACCTGCGTGGTCAAGTGTCCAAGAAATATTCCGGTCATGGATGTGATGCATGGATTGGCTCACTATGCCCTCAGGGAGGGCTATCTGCCCCGCAAGGAAACAGCGGCCTTTGGTAGGGAGTTCTGGAAACAGGTCTACAGGCTGGGCCGCATTGATGAAAAGGACCTCCCGAGGCGTGTCTTCTTCTCCGCGGGACTGGTCGAGGGTATAAAGAGCACCCTCAACTTCATAGATGTGGGAATCAAATTGCTCCTGCACGGGAGGATGAAACTCCTCCCTGAAAAAAAGATTAAAGGGATCCAGTCCCTCAGGAAAATGTTGGATAAGGCTGAAAAGATGGGAAAAGGGGGTGCCGTGGCATGAAATATTATCTCTATTGGGGATGCAGCCTGGAGGGAACCGGCGCCAATTTTCTTTTGTCGCTTAGACCGGCGTGTGAGGCGTTGGGAATGGAATTCCAGGAGATCGACGATTGGAACTGCTGCGGCGCCAGCGTTTCCTATGCGGGGGCGAATGATCTTTCCATTAAGGTACTCAATGCGCGTAATCTCGCCCTTGCCGAATCCAAAGGAAAACATGACATTGTAGCGCCGTGCAGTTCATGCTATATTCAGATGATCAAAGTGAACCACGAGATCAAGGAAGACCCTGCTGCCCTGAAACAGGTCAATGAATGCTTGGCAGAGGGTGGTCTGAACTACAAGGGTGGAATAAAGGTCAGGCATATACAGGATGTGCTTTTTAACGATATTGGCGTTGAAAAAATAAGGGAGCGAGTAACCAAACCCTTGAACGGACTGAAGGTAGCCGGGTATGTGGGTTGCCAGTCCGTCCGGCCCTATGGAGAATATGACAGCCCCATCAAACCGCGTGTCCAGGATCAGCTTCTTGAAGCTTTGGGTGCCGAGGCCGTACCCTTTCCCAAGAAGATGCTTTGTTGCGGGTCGGGAATATTTCTCCCGGAGATGGACTATTGCCTGGAACTGGTGAAAACGATCCTGGAAGACGCTCTCCATCACGGGGCGAAACTGATCTCCACAGTCTGTCCCATGTGTGCCATGAACCTGGAGATGTATCAGGAAAGGATCAATAAGAAATACGGGACTCAGTTGGATGTGCCGATCGTGTATCTGACCCAGCTCATGGCTGTTTCCTTTGGAATGGATTTGAAAAAAGACGCAGCCTTGAACCGAAATGTCATTCCACCTGAAGGCATATTGAAAGAAGCCATCGGGTAAAAGATCGCGATTTTCGCCCTTTGTGAGAACCAAACCCTTGGTGTTCATTGAACGGTTTGGTTCTCTTTTTTGTCATTGGAGGAAAACATGAGTGGAGATGAAATACCCAAGTGCCCCCACTGTGGGGAGGAAATGAAAAAATGGCAACCGCCGGAGAATTCCACATGGTCGGATTCGCAATTCCAGTGGGTATGCTTTAACGATGGTTGCCCCTATTTTGTCAGGGGATGGGACCATATGATGAAGACCCAAAAAGTGAAGGCCTCCTACAGGCATCGCCGTGAC
The DNA here is from genome assembly GCA_964404085.1 of uncultured Desulfobacteraceae bacterium. Taxonomy (GTDB): domain Bacteria; phylum Desulfobacterota; class DSM-4660; order Desulfatiglandales; family Desulfatiglandaceae; genus CAYUCJ01. Next base: position 7,831 of record CAYOIU010000098.1, read on the forward strand.
CCTGGAACAGGGTCCGAGGGACCACTGCCTTGCTGGTCGTATGATGCCCACAAAAGCTGCATCCTGGAGGAATAATATCCAAGAGTGTCTTTCAACAATTGTTTCATTTAAGGGTGTGCGCGGATCATGAATAAGATCGGAAGAAATGACCCCTGTCCTTGCGGCAGTGGCAAAAAGTTCAAGAAATGCCACCTTGGAAGAGAAGAAGATCTCATCCAGAAGGGAATGAGCGAGTTTACCGTTGAGATGAGTCGGAAGATAACGGCTCTTCCCCAGGTCAGCTACGGGCGCTCGACAGAAATGGTCGATGGGCTGGACATGGTGAATCTCACCGGGACCCATCTGGGAATCCGCTTCATCGATCTCCTCGCCTATGAGGAACTCAAGCTGTTAGATGCGGAGTCTCCGGGCCGGGGAAAAGCGGCGACGGGTGGGGTGGTTGTGAATATCCATAAGACGGTCAAGAGTGACCCGGATCATATCTACGTTGCGATTACTCCGGGCATTGGAGACGGTGCGCTCATCCATGAAATTGCCCACGTGCTTGATTGCCTGGCGGGATCGAAAATAATGCCGGGCCTGGCGAAGCCCTTGAGCTTCGAGCTGGGAATCCCGGTGGAGCATGTGGAGCATCCCCACGAGTTCGGCTACTGGCTGCAATATCTGCGGGAGCAATTTCAAGTGGAGCTGGATGCGGATGATATGATTGTCGCCTATCTTTACGAACACGGGATGCTCATAAAGGGAGCCGATATTGAGCGGCAGAATGCCTTGGAACTGAAGACGAAGTCCGATCGGATACTGGGGTTCCTGTCGGAAAACAGCGCAGAAATAGATGCCCTGATCTGTGAACGTCCCGGCTATATTGGGTCACGCATCAAGAAGGATGAATAGGGGCGAGGGTTTTTTCTCCAAACAGGCTGAATTTGAGCCAATCAAATGCGAAGAGAAGCAAGGCCTCGTCGCTTGAGGCCAGTTCCTCTTTTTTTCCCGGGCCGGCCTCAAAAAGAGAAAAAAAGGTGCTTTCAAAAACAAATCTCCGAAACGCATCAATGTCATAAGAGGCCATGAAAAACATCTTGTGTTTTTTGGTGAGGTATTTGTCCGGGCCCAAACTCTTTGGAGAATTCAAAATTTCCAGCCACTTGTCATTTATCTCCGTATAGTAACGGAGCCCTTCGTGGGAGAGCCATTCATCGATGATCCATTCCTTGTCTTCCTTGAAACCCTGGCAGTGGTCTTCGCGAACAACAAAATATTGTTCGCAGGCGACACGCTCACCATCTCCTGCAGTTGATGCCCGTCCAATGGGATAGAGCCGGCAGGCGCCGGGTCGGTCTTTGTAAATGGAGCAGCCTTCCGCGGTCACAAACGGACACCGCTGTCCTTCCTCATCCAGCATATTAAGTTTAACCATGGGAAAACGAGGGTGCTCGTGGAAAAGCGTATCTGTGTATTGATCCAGGAAAGCGCCCGAGGAGATCCCAAGCGCCTTTTTTATCCGGAGAATATCATAGGGAGTTAGGATCAGCCGAAGTTTCGCGCAGCATTCAGTAAAGCAGGGCACATTCCGGTGACAATCGAAACGGAAGGCCTCTTCGGTCAACGGACTGAATATGTCGGTTTTTTTTTCGCTGTTCATGGGATGAACGGTCAAGCCGAGGGACGCGTCGTTTCTTTTTCTTGTTTTACAGTAAAGGTCTTCTGACCAAGGATGCCGAATTTTAGCCAATCATAAGAGAATTTCAGGAGTTCAATATCGCTCCTTTTAATTTTTTCGATGGTTGGTTGATCCACCTCAAATTTCTCCAGAAAGGTACTCTTGAAAACAAACTCCCTGAATTTATCCAGGTTGTAAAGAGCCATAAACGTCATTTGATAGATTTTGGGATTGTCGATATCCAGGTCCATGGCCTGCAGGGGTGTAGTAACCTGTGCGAAAAGGTCATTCATTTGCTGATAGATGGCAATGCCCTGGTCAACGAGCCACTCAGAAATGGGCCATTTTTCACTGGCCTGCAGTCCCAGGCACCGGCTTTTGTCTGCGATGATGCGAAATGTGCCATCATCATTCATATCCAGGGGGAACATACGGCATGGCCAAGGACGGTCTTCATAAATGGAACAGCCCTCCTTGGTCACAAGTGGGCATTTTTTGTCCTGTTCGTTCATTTTCAGGACGACAAGCGGAATGAGCTTTTTGTCCCTGCTCAATATTATGGTATAGGTATCCAGGAAATCGTCCGAAGAGATCCCCAGCACTTTTTTCATTCTCATTACATCATAAGGCGTTAATACGATGGTAACATCCTGGCAGCACTGGGTAAAACATGTGACGCCCGGTGAGCATTTGAATTGAAATACATGATTGGCATCCATTCTTTCCGTATTCTGAACACTTTCGTTTTTTTGAGTCATATCATATTTCCTTTCCACAAATCCCTTGACTAACAGGGTGGCCATCTATTCTTATAAGGGAGCATCTATAACAGATGGCAAAGTCTAAGGTCAACGAAATTAACTGGAGGAGGTTTACTGTTTCATGAAAGAAAGAACACTTGCAATCATAAAACCGGATGGTGTGTCAAGACACTTGATTGGAAATGTCGTGGCACGCCTTGAAGATGAGGGCCTCAAGATTGTGGCCATGAAGATGATCAGAATGACAAAGGATCAGGCAAAGGGTTTTTACAAGGTCCACGAAGGCAAAGCTTTTTTTGAAAGCGTTACCGACTTCATGTCATCAGGATCCTGCCTGGTTATGGTTCTGGAAGGCGAGGACGCCATCAAGAAATACAGAAAACTGATGGGGGCGACCAATTATAAAGAAGCGGAAGAAGGGACCATCAGGCATGCCTTTGCGACGGACATTGAAAAAAATGTGGTACACGGATCCGACTCGGAAGAGACGGCCAGATTTGAAATAGGGTACTTTTTTAATGCCATGGAGATCGTAGGCGGGTAAGACAAAAAGGCCCCCGAACAGTAAGGAAACCTGTTCGGGGGCCTTTCATTATTGATGAAATTGCAAATCAACGGGTAGCGAAGCAATGCATTGATTTGCGTGCCCGTCCATGGGGGTCTTTGTCAGAAAAAAATATCCAGGATTCCCCTTCGATCAGCGGGCCCCAAGTCTATTTGGATTCGTCTTCCTGAGCCGCTTCTTTTGCGGGTTCCTGCTCTTTCTTGAGGTCCTTGATTTCCTCTTTGAGGCTCTGAACCTCTTCTTTCAAGTCTGCGCCGGTATCCTCAAATGAATCGGCCGCACGTTTGTCCTTGAGTTCTTCAAACCCCAGATATGCTGCCAAGGCACCACCCAAGAGGAGCATCAGAGGGATGCTGCCTTTCAAGATTTGAATGAAATCGCCCCACCAAAAAATGATTCCAAGCAAGCCCAGTACCAATGCAACCAATCCACCCAATAAAGCTGCCATTTTTTCCCTCCTACGTTAAGATATCTATTTTTGTGTCGAGCAGTGAACAATGCTTTTGGAATTATTTCTTTTAGCACAAAGAAGTGCAAGGTTCAAGCATTAATCTCGGGATTTTGTCCCGAATATTCCAGTGGTCGTCGCGGCTGTCACTTTGTGGAATGGCCGAGTGAGAAAAGAAATCCAAGGCAGAAAGACAATTTACAATCCGTGAAAAAAACTTGCTTTTTCTTTTCGATCCATATTAAAAAATAAATTTTGAGAATTTGAGAAATTGATATGGGGTTTTGATTATCGAAAAATCAAACGTGTTTGTTTTCCGGAAGAAAAACGGGTCTGCCTTCGGGAGTGGACGAAAGGCACTGAAATAAGAATACGAAGTAAATGAACAAAAAAGGATGAAAAAGGGACGAAATAGGCCCTTAATGCTTCTAATCCTAAAAAACGCCGTATTTCGACTATTGAAATAATTTTACTATCTCATTAGATTTACTTCTTGCATTTTTTTTAGCTAGTGGTCATCCAGCAGGATATTTTGAAAACTGGCTATGAACGCCAGCGTAGCTCAGATGGCAGAGCAACTGATTTGTAATCAGTGGGTCGGGGGT
>CAYOIU010000099.1:0-11849 GCA_964404085.1 uncultured Desulfobacteraceae bacterium
ACAATTTTGTCGAAGTTAATGATTGCTCTGTTCATTGTGTTCATCACATGGTCCGCATGGGTTAGGACCAAAGTAAATGTTGACTATTTGCGGCAAGAGATTCTGGAGTCCAACACATTCTGCCGCAAGATGTTTTCTTCACTCAGCGTTTATCGGTATAGGATAATGGGCCTTGGCATAAGTGTCCATATCCTTTTCCAGGGCTTTTCCAAGTTCAGGTTTTTTATAACTTTCAAGCATCTCCTTTACCTTCTCATGAGCCCGTACATATGAATTTTGCATACCATTGTTTTCCCAGCTCTTATATGTCTGGCGAGTAAACACAGCCGGAACATAGAGTTCTTTCCTGAAGTTCTTGAAGGTATGGCTCTGAGTCAGATAATTACCCTTTTGCCCTACTGACATAATTGTCTCAAGGGCCAAGTTCTCTTCATTAAACTCCAGGGGCTTCAGCATTCTTTTGATCTGCTCTGCGATCTCTGCGTCCAGTACGAGTTTTTCAAAAGACCCGATTCCCCGGCTTTGCAGACTGCCCAGTCCCGGAAGAAGATTTACTCCACAACGGATGGCGTTGACAAAGTGATATGCAGACTCGGCACCTGCCTGATAGTCGACACAGCATGAATCCGAAAGACCGACATCGCCTCTCGTAGGCAGGCCGTAAAATTTTGCCATCAGAGTACAGGCACGCATGATAATACCTACCTCCGGTGCTGCAGTTGGGGCAACGGTTGTTTTCATATCCGTAACTGTCGCCAGAATACCATAGATGACAGGGGCACCCGGAGAGGCAAGCTGGGAAAGTACCAGTGGAGCGAGATTTTCGGTGTTCTGCAAAACAATCAGGCCAGGCAGTGTAACAGGTCCCGTCATACCCCCCATGGGCATGGGGCTGATGCAGGCGGCGATTCCCCATTCCGCAAGATCTATACACCTATCACATTGACTGTTTTCCAGGGTAAGAGGAGAACGGGGATTGTAGTTTCCAATGCCGTAGGTAATTCCCTTTTGAGAGTCCTCCTTCATCTTCTTCTTGTCAATTCCAAAGGCCAGGGCGAGCAAACCCGCCCCGGTACCGAATACGCAGTTTACAGGCTTGTCCGTGAGCTTCAACTGCCAGAGAAGTTCATACAAAAGTGTGCACTGAGCAGGAACATCCAGAGTTGTTGAAACCATTTCCCTCGTATATTCGATGGCTTCAAGCTGCTGGTTCAACTTAAGAAAATTAAAAAAATCTTCACTCGAACTAATTCGCATTGTCCCGTCATAATCTACGATAAAAGGAGCTCCTGCATTATTGGAAAAAGAAAAAATTTCTCCCCCCACCCTTATGTCGTTTTTGGGATTTCTGGCCCGAATGGTGAATTCGGAAGGGACCGTTACAAGTGCGTTTTCAATATCCTTTTCTTTAAAATAGACAATGTCACCGTCAACCTTAAAGCCATGTTTTCTGAAGATGTTTCTAGCCTTTTCCGAATCGAACCAGAACCCTGTCTTTTCCAGAATTTCAACAGATTTTTTATGAATCAGCTCTATCTGTTCTCTTTTCAAAGGTTTCAATCGATCGTAAGTGTTTTCCATTCAGATGAATCCCCTTGTAATAAACTTGTAAATCGCGAATAGGTCCTAAACTATTCGATGTCAACCTTCGACCCGAGTATCCCTTCTATGGTTTCCATCACATCTCCTGCCAAAGGTTCCGGCTTGTGCTCTCCCAAAATCGTTTTGACGCGTTCGTTCAGCACCTTCCACAGGTCTTTTTCTCCGCCTTCCGTCCACCTTTTATGATTGGCACGGTCTAACAGCTTTGGGTACCAGACATTTCTGAAATGTTGCATGGTGTGTTTTTCCTGAAGATAGTTCCCCCCTGGGCCGACTTTGTTGATCAAATCCGTGGCAAGACTCTCCGCATCCACGGTGACCCCTTTCAAAATATACTTGATCATGTCGATTAGTTCATCTGAAAGGACAATCATTTCGCAAGACGCGGTAAGGCCGGATTCGAGATATCCCACATCGTGGACCATGCTGCTACCTGCCATGCCGGCCTGCATCAGCGACACGGAAGCTTCAGCTGCGGCCTGCTGGTCAAGAACCTTGGCGTCAGAACATCCGCCGGTGTTGAAGTCCGGCAGGCCGTAATAGGTTGCCATCTCCTTGGCGGCCACATGAACCAAAAAAGCTTCCGGACCACTGTAAATATTGACTGAGGTTTTCATGTCCATTGGGGTCCCTCCACCGCCGTACAAAATTGGGGTTCCCTTGCGCTTCAGCTGTGAAATGACGAGGCCGCTTAAAAATTCAGCGTTTTGGAGGGCAACGGTCCCGGCTACGGTTACCGGCGATGTTGCGCCCATGATCGGGGCGCTAACATAAGCACACGGGATCCGATTTTCTGCACAAAACAACAGCTTTTGCAGGGCTTCAGGGGCATGTTGCAGTGGTGTGATGGGTTCTGCATAATGGATTATAAAGGGTTTTTGTTCCAACGCTTTTTGCCCTCCACATACGACAGAGGCCATGCGATGAATATCCTTGAGCCCCTCCAGGCTCCATGCGGTAAACAGAATCGGCTTTGTCGTGTTGTTCAACATGAGGGCAAAATTGTGGCGGTCTGAAAGGTTCGGATTGCACTCCTCCTGTGAAACCCCGCCCATTGAAGCAACAAAATCGATATTGGGCAGTGCATCACACAATCGGGCCGCACGGGCTACGTCCTGGCCTTTTGTAGGCCGCCTTTCCCCGGTTTCTATGTCCATGACGAATGTGGTGTCGGTGCCTGGGCCGAAATGGGCGTTGAAGCCTTCGAACCTCATTGCGGGACTGCCGTTCCGATCATAGATGGTGATCCGTGAAGGAACGGATCGAAGGGCTTCCTCCACAAGGTGAGAGGGTATTTTTGCCATGTTTTCAGAAAGGATCCATGCGCCTGCTTTTTCTAGAAGATCAAGCGCTTCCGGCAGCATAACCCGAACTCCGGTCCTTTCCAGGATTTCAAGTGAAGCAAGGTGGATCTGTTTTATCTGATCTTGCCTAAGAAGCTGAAACCTTGGTCTAATCTGAGCATTGAAATGATTTGCGAACATAGCACAACTCCCTTTTTACTTTTCAGATCTTTTCAAAATTGAGCAAAAAGTCCAGGGACGGGCTTTTTACGATTCCATCAAATCTGGTTCCGCCGTCTGTTTATGACCACCGAAAATTCAAAACCGCATGGTTCATGGCCTTGAAATTCTCTTTGGGTATGCGGGAAGATGTTGTTCCAGATGTAGAGAAGATGTAGCCGGACATACCCTTGGCCTTTTCAAGATGAGCGAGGGTTTCTGCCGCCACCTCTTCCGGTTTCCCGATCAACAGGGGACCGTTGGGATTGAGGTTGTCAAAAATACAAACCCGATTACCTACCTTCTCCTTCAGCTCCCGCAGATCCAACACCGTCTCCTGAGTGAGGTTGCCCGGCATGATCCCGTGAATATCCATCTCCAGCAGCATATCCACAATGCCGGTCTTGACGATGGCACCGCACATGTGGGGCAGGACCCGTGCGCCCAGCCGGGCCAGCTCATTGACGACCCTGCTTGTGGGCTCTTGAACAAACTCCTTGTAGTGTCTTGGCGATATCAATAACGGACATTCCATATCGGCGCCGTAAAAGATATAGTCAACGCCTACCTCGATCAGGGCCTTACCGATCTCGATATCCGGCGGAATCAGGGCACTCTGAAGTGCTCTTACCAGATCGGGGTTCTTATACATGTCAGCCATAATTTCATTGGTGCCCCTTAGCCTGGTGGCAATTGAAAAAGGAGATATGTATTCGCAGGCAATGGGCACCTCTCCCTTCAGCTCTCTTTTCAGGATCGACACGCCCTTCAAAAACCGCTCCATACGCTTTGTGTACACATCGGCCCTTACGATGCGGCCTACATCCTCCATAGATCGAACCGTGGTTTGTTCGATAATTGGAAAGACGTCCTCGGGAAAGCTGACCTTGCAGCCCAACGCCTCCGGGATTATTCCGCCGATGAGCCCCATCCCCACCATGACCCAGTCGAACGTAAATTCGCCCAAAGCAGTCAGGTGGGCATCTACCATGGCCTGCTCTTCAAGCAGGCCAGCCCTGAAACTGGGGGCAAAGTAGGTGCAGATCGGGGCCTCATAAAAGGGGGCATTGGGGACCCGGTCCACTGGCCTCAGGTTGATGGCCGCGTTCATTCTCTCTGTTGCATTCATTAATTCCTTCTCCTTGGTATCCTCTTTTTTACCGAATCATCCGATCACCGGCAGATATCCTGCATAACAGGTTTCCACCGGGCCGGTCATCACCACCATGCGGTCATCTTTCAACTCTATCTCCACTGACCCGGCAGGCATGATGACGGTCATAGAATTTTCCATTGTCAGACCGCGTCTATGCGCCGCGCCTACGGCTACACAGGCTCCAGTACCACAGGCTGTAGTCAGGGCTCCAGGCCGCTCCCACACGGAAAGTTTAAGGGTCTTCGGGTCAACAATCTGCGCAACTCCGATATTAGCTTCTTCCGGAAATAATGGATCCGTTTGCAATTTGGGGCCATGCAGAGTCAAATCAATGGCCGAAAGGTCATCCACGAAAAAGACCGCATGGGGGTTGCCGATGTTCATGCCTACCGGATCTTGAAGCGGCCCGGCCCCGATCCCCAGATGAAGCGTATCCATCTCCCGAGACAGTGGGATCTCCAGCCAGCCGGTCCGAATTCTGCCCATCTCCACGGCCACCTGTTTTTCTCCGGCACGATGACAGGAGAGCACGCCGCCAAGTGTCTCGATGCGGACTTCATCGCATCCGCACTCTTCCATAAGGAGCCAGCCCACGCAGCGACTGGCATTGCCACAGGCTTCCGCTTCACGTCCATCCGGGTTCGTGATCCGAACAAAGGCATAAGCTTCTGCGGCCCTCGGTGACTCAACCACCACCAATTCATCGCCTCCCACTCCCTCGCGCCGGTCGCAGATATGGACAATTTCCGCCGCAGAGGGCGTATATGGAGTATCCCGCCCGTCCACGATCACAAAATCGTTGCGAAGTCCATGCATCTTAAAAAACGGCCTGCCCTGCTGAATCAAAGCCTCTCCTTCCCTGGAAAACCATGGCCTATTCATTTTCATATCCTTCCGAAAGTTTTACTGTAATTTATCAATGGTAATCATTCAGATGGCAGGCGCAGAAGTGTCCTCCCCCCAGATCGATTAAAGAAGGCTCCTCTTGCTCACATCTAATAAACACCTGAGGGCACCGCGTGCGAAAGTAACAGCCGGAAGGAGGATTGAGAGGACTGGGTATTTCACCTTCCAGGATGATTCTTTGTTTCCGCTGTCCCGTGGACACCTGGGGAACTGCAGAAATAAGGGCCTTGGTATACGGATGCGCCATTCTATCGAACAGTTCTTTCGTTCGACCCATTTCCATGATTTTACCCAGATACATAACCGCCATATCGTCAGACATATATCGAACCTGGTTCAGATTGTGTGATATCCAGAGATAGGTGAGGCCCATTTGCTCTTGCAGGTCCTGCATCAGGTTCAGGATGGTTGCGGCAGTGGATATGTCAAGGCCGGAAGTTGGCTCATCGGCAACGATAAAATCAGGATTCAGGGCAATAGCCCTGGCGACACCAATACGCCGTGCCTGTCCTCCGCTAAGTTCGTGAGGGAACTTAACAGACGCCTCGGGATCAAGATTAACCGCTTTAAGGAGACCAGCTACTTGCTGGGTAATGCCCTGATGACGATGGTGTTCAGGCTGGCGCATCTTGATCGGTTCGGCGATGATCTCCCCTACGGTCATACGTGGATTCATGCAGCCAAATTGATCCTGAAAGATCAGTTGGGCCTTTTGATAAAATTCCATCAAATTATTTTGCTCCATTTTCAGAACATCACGACCCTTGAAAATGATCTCCCCTTCCACTGGCTCCACCAGACGGAAGATGGTTTGCCCCAGTGTGGATTTGCCGCAGCCGCTCTCTCCCACTAGGCCAAAGGTTCGTCCTCTTTTAATGGTAAGACTGACACCATCCACGGCATGGACGATCCGTAGCCCTCGCCCAAGAAATTTGGACAAAAGGCCTTTGCCCTGGAAAAAATACGTTTTCAAATTCTTGATTTGAATTAGGTCCACTGCCATTTTTGCCTTCCCCTTTTTTGATCTAATAAACAAGAGGACCAATGACCTTTTGAGACTTCAATAAGAGGCGGCACCTGCTGACTGCACATCGGCTCTGCAAAACGACAACGAGGATGAAAAGAACATCCGCCGGGCAACCTGTCCAATGGGGGCACAAAACCGGGGATGGAGAGAAGCCGTTTACCCCTGGTTTGCCGGCCAGGCAGCGATTCCAGCAAAGCGACGGAATAGGGATGCCGGGGAGACCCGAGAATGGCCTCGGTAGGGCCCATTTCGAATATTCGGCCTGCGTACATGATCATGATGCGGTCAGCGATTTCCGACAGTACTCCAAGATCATGACTGATGTACAAAATGGCGGTTCCGTGCTCAGCGGCAAGATTGGTGATCAACCTATTGATCTGGGCTTCTATGGTGACGTCAAGGGCTGTTGTCGCCTCGTCGGCAAGGAGCAAAGAGGTGCCGGACGACAACGCCATCCCAATCATCACCCGTTGTTTCATGCCGCCGGAGAATTCAAAGGGGTAGTTGGAAATGCGCTCAGATGGATCAGCAATCCCTGTACTCTTTAGACGTTCGATCGCCTGTTGTCTGTAATTGTGCCGCCGCTTCCTCCTCCCAGACTTTTGATACTTATCCTGCGCACGAAGAATGTCGATCATCTGAGTTTCTATTTTAAATACCGGGTTAAGAGCGTTTTGTGGATTTTGAAAGATCATGGTGATCTTTTGTCCCCTTATCTCCCGCTCCATTTCCGCTTCGGAGAGCTTCGTGAGATCACGTCCATCAAAAATGATCTCACCTCTTCTAATCTCAGCCACTTTGGGAAGCAGTCTGATGATGGTCAGGCCCAGGGTAGATTTTCCACAGCCGCTTTCGCCGGCAATCCCTAGCACCTCTCCCTTGTTTAGGCTGAAACTGACTCTATCCAGGGCCCGCATTTTCCGATTGCCCAGGTTATAGTCTAGCGTCAAACTGCTTACTTCAAGCAAAGGTTCAGACATTATCTTTCCCGTTCCTGAGGATCCAGAGCAACCCGCAATCCCTCGCTGAAAAGGGAGAAAGCAATCATCGCCACGACAATAGCCGCCGCAGGCCAAAGGATCATCCATGGCGAAGTCTGGATGTACCTATACCCGTTGCGAAGCATGATTCCCCATGAGGCTGTGGGGGGCCTTACCCCTAATCCAAGAAATGAGAGACCGGATTCCCAGATGATCATGGTAGCCATGTCCATGCCCAGACAAACGATCACCGGGGCCAGAATGTTTGGGGTGATATGCCTCAGTATAATTGTAAGTCGCTTCTGTCCCATGGCCTCAGCGGCCTTAACATAATCGGCCTCTTTTACGGAAAGCGTCTGTGCCCGAGCCACCCGCCCGTAAAAAGGGAAAGCGGTGAACGCCAGTGCCACAACCACATTAAAGAGCGACGGTCCCAAAACGGCGACAATGGCCAGGGCTAAAATGATCTGTGGAAAGGAACGAACGATATCAAACAGCCAGATAATGAAATAATCAATCTTTTTCCCCTCGTTATACCCTCCCATCACTCCCAGGAATACACCGGTAATGGACGAGAGGGTCACTGCACCAAAAGAAACCATTACGGCGATGCGACAGCCGTAAATGATTCGGGACAGGATGTCGCGGCCCAGGTAGTCGGTCCCCAAGAAATGCTTTAGGTTGGGACCTGCAAATCGATGGACGATATCCTGGGCGTTGGGGTCACTTGGGGATATCCATTGGGCCCCGAGGGCGCACAAAAGCATGAGCCCGACAAAAATCCCCCCCCACAAGCCGCCTTTGACCCTAACGACAGCGCGGAACGTTATCTGTATGGTGTCAGACCATTTGCGTTTAAGGGTCACCTCAGCAGGTGCCATTCCGGCTTCGCTTTGATTTGTGGTCTGCATTTCCACAAGACGTGCCCTCTCTCAATCGTACTGAATCCTTGGATCCACGAAAGCATAGGATATATCGGCGAGAAGATTGGCGAAAACAAACAGGATAGTCGCCACCAGAATTCCTCCCTGAACTACCGGGAAATCTCGGGCATAAACGGCGTCGACGATCAATTTGCCAAGGCCCGGGCGGCTGAAGATGATCTCCACAAAGACCGCCCCTCCCAGGAGCTTACCCACCCCAAGACCGATGACCGTGATGCAAGGAATCACCGCATTTTTTAAAGCGTAACGATAAGTGATGATGTCCCCGGAAACAGCAAAAGCCCGGGCAGTACGAATGTAGTCAGAATCCAAAACATCCAGCATGGATTCGCGCATGAGCCGGGACAGATAGCCGATCCATCCGATGCCCAGGGCCGTGGCCGGAAGAATCAGATGCACCGCAACACTTACCGGATCACCTGCGGTGCCGGCACCCAAAGCGGGAAGCAGGGGAATTTGAACACAAAAAAGGAGCATAAGAAGTAGCGCAGCCACAAAATCGGGCACAGCTACACCCAGAAGTGAGATGATGGTCACGGTGCCCCCGATGAAGCTATCCCGTCGAAGGGCGGCAAATGCTCCCAGCATAATACCGATAAAGGCGGCTATACCCAGGCTGGTTATGGCCAGCAGAACGGTGTGAGGCAAGGCGTCCGCGATCAGCGAGCTGACTTTGTGGCCGGACCAGACGGAGGTACCCAAATCCCCTTTGACTACGCCAAGCAAATAATAGCCCAATCTTACCGGCATCGCTTTATCGAGATGCAGCCTCTGGTTAAGTTCGGCCACCAGCTCAGGTGTTGCCCGGGGACCTAACATGGCCGACGCCGGATCACCGGGCATCAGGTAGGTCAGACCAAATAGAATAATCAATACACCGAGTAAGGTTGGAATTATCCAGAGCGTTCTTTTGATGATGTATTTCAACATTGGTTTTGTTGCCTTTACCTCAGTCCCACCTGAGGCGGGTCAGAATATTATGGCGAAGGCGAATAAAAGCTGCCGAATTTAAAAGGCATTCCTTCTAGATCCGGCAGCCGAAACCCCCAAAGAGAGTTATTTGAAACTCATTGTCCAAGGTGCCAAACGGCCATTGGGATAAAGCTCATTGATGTCAACATTCTTGTGAGCCACTCTGACTTGTACCCCATGGGTAATCCATACGGCCCAGCAATCCTTATCGATCTCTTTTTGTGCGTCGATATAGATTTGTGCCCGTTTCTTAAGATCGGATTCGGCCATGCCTTTTTTCAATAGCTCATCGTATGTCTTGTTGCTCCACTGACTGGGATTCCAGGTATTACCGGTCGTAAACCAACTCATAGCGTAACCGGGATCAATGGTGGTAGTAAAGAACTGTATATGCATATTGGATTCACCCTTGTTTGTCGCCTCGTTGAATGCGCCAACCTCTTTGACCTGGATATCCACATCGACCCCGATCTTGGCCAGATCCGCTTTAATCACTTCAGCGGCGATTTTGGCTCTATCGTCGGTCCACACCAACAGGTCGGATTTGAATCCGTTGGGCTTTCCCCCTTCTTTGAGAAGCTGTTTGGCCTTCTTCAAATCCACCTTATATACAGGGGCGTCTTTCCAGTATCCAAGCATGCCGGGCGGCAGCATGGCGTTGGCCCGGGTCGCAGTGCCGTAAAAAGCGGCGGCAAGAATATTATCCACATCAACGGCATAGCGAACGGCCTGCCGCAGCTTTAGATTATCAAAGGGCGGCTTGTTGACCGTGAACCCCAGCCACCAGTACAACAGGGCTGGCTTAATGTAGACGTTGAACTTGGGGTCCTTTTCAAAGGCTTTTATGTTAATTAGCGAAACCCGGCCAATGTCGATCTCACCGGTCTTAAGAGCGATTTCACAGGTAGCGTCCTCTACAATTGGCATGAAAGTAAGTTTATTGATCTTGGGTTTTTCTCCCCAGTAGTCCTTGAAAGCGACCAGCTTGACAGACTGTTTAGGCGTCCATTTGGCCAGTTGATAGGGGCCTGTGCCGATGGGATTGAAACCGAACTTCTTTTGCCCCAACTCCTCAACCGCTTTCTTGCAGACAATCATACCGGCATTCAGGGGAAGGGTGGAGGTGAACAGCTGGGCCATGCGGCCTTTGAGAACCAATTTGACCGTGTATTTATCGATGACTTTCACGTGGTCCAACTGGGCCCAGCTGCCCTTTTCAGGAGATTTGACTGCGGGATTGATGATACGTTCGAAAGAGAACTTGACATCTTCGGCAGTCATCTCACCGTAGCCCTTTTGGAACTGTACCCCTTTGCGCAGGTGAAAGGTGACCTCCTTGCCGTCCGTGGACATCTCCCAGGATTTGGCCAGATCGGGCACAATCTCCCAGCTTCCCTCTTTGTACTTTACCAATCCATTGTACAGGCAGTTCATAACGGTCAGCTCTCGCTGGACGCTGGTCAACCAACCAGGGTCCATGGTATTTATGTCTTCCCATGTGGCAATTCTGAGCTCACTCTTTTCTCCTGCCCAAGCTGAAAAGGAAATGAAGATTAAAAACACCATCACTGTTATCAATATTTTCCCAATCGTTGCTCCCGTTTTCATCTTTGCCTCCTTTTGATAAAATTTGTGAAATATACCCTGCTCTGTAAAACAGGGAACCGCACGACTCCTACGAGCCGAATGAACGCTCTTTCCTTTATACCCGTTTCCTGCCCGCCGGAGAAATCGTCCCGCCCGCCTGCCGCCAGGAATATACCGGCGGAAGCTCGGCCACTTCGGACTCCGACACCACATCCAGAAATACAGGCCCATCATGACTGAACCCGATGTCCAGACCGTTCTCAAGTTCATCGGGAGTATTGATGTGATAGCTTTTTATCCCGAAGGCCCTTGCCACCGCGGACATATCGCCACGACTGAAATCGACCGACATAAAGCGCCCTCCTGAGTGAATAGCTTGAAGGGCCTTAATCCAACCAAAAGTACCGTTATTGAAGTGTATCAGCACTGCCGGGACGTTCAGCCGGGCGAGAGTTTCAAGTTCGCCGGCTGACATACCCAGAGATCCATCTCCAAACATCCCGACTATCTTTGCGCCCGGTCTGGCCAACCACGCCCCCGCAGCCGCCGGTTGACGGCATGAATAACCCGCTCGGGTTTGATAGGAACCGCCCCGGATTCCAACCGGTCCAAGGACTGTGCCCAAAATGTGTCACGTTTCCGGTTAAGTTCCTTGACCCACTCCGATGCCTGACGGTGGACAACAGTATCGAAAAACAGGGTATGAAGATCCTCCAGAACCAGCCTTGCATCACCGGCAATGCTTAGAAAATTATGGTAGTTATTGCCTAGCATGATGGGATCAATGTCGATCTGTAATATCTTCAGGCCTGGGCGGGCAGCAGGTTTGGTCCACTTTATGGTGGAGACCGACCCCATTTTGCAGCCCACATAGAGCAGGACGTCTCCTTCATCAATAGCCTTATGCGCATGAGGATGATAGCCGTTATCGCCGATTACACCAAGGGCAAGGGGACGGTTGTCGGGCATGATCCCCTGGCCGGATATGGTGGTGACTACGGGGATAGACAGGCGTTCTGCAACTTTCATGATCTGGTCGCCGGCCCCTGAGTGGACCGCTCCCCCGCCAATAATCATTACCGGCCGCCTGGCCTCTGACAGAATTTCTCCCAAACGCTTGATGCTGTCAGGGTCAGATCGAGTACGGTAGGCCGGATAATGACGACACTCCTT
>CAYOIU010000100.1:0-11788 GCA_964404085.1 uncultured Desulfobacteraceae bacterium
ACGGTACCGGCGGCCGTGTCCCAGGGGTGCAGCCCTTCTTCCCAAAACCCATCCATTCTCCCACAGGCCACGTAGCACAGATCAAGTGCGGCGGAGCCGGGTCTCCTGACGCCCTGGGCCTTTACGATGACTCTGGCGAATTTTTCCAGGACCGCCTCCGGTTGTTCATGGATATTGTAAGGGAAACCTGTAGCCAGGAGGGCATCTTCAATCCTGCTGGTCTTGGAAACCTGTATTGGACGGCGGTTCAAGAGGGCGCCTGAACCTTTGACGGCCTCGAAGTATTCTTCGAGGTAAGGATTGTAGACGATGCCAAGCACCAATTGCTGGTCGATTTCGAGTGCAATGGAAACCGCGAAAAAGGGAAAACCGTGTGTGAAGTTGGTCGTTCCGTCGAGGGGGTCTATGACCCAGATACGGTTCGAGGATCTGCCCTGATCGCCGGCCTCTTCGGCAAGGACGTGATCCTGAGGGAAGTGATGGTTGATGATGTTGAGAATAGTCTTCTCCGCCTCCAAATCCGCCTCTGTTACCAGGTCGATAACGCCCTTTTTTCTGACATGGTCGACGGCCCCGAATTTCTCTTTCAGGATTTTTCCGGCGGCCCCGGCTGCCATCGAGGCAACTTCCATTTCTTTTTTCAGCATGGGTATTCCTCATTCCGTGGTAAACTCTGGAACGTTACCAAACGATGATTGCTCCAGGCATTGAAAGTCATCACCTATATAACATCTCCGTTTGCGGTGTCAATGCACAACGGGAAAAATTCCGAGCCCCCCGCTTAAAAACGATTGACAACTTACATGGCGGGTGTTAAAAAAACAAATTTTGGTTTGATTTGCTCCTTGTTCCGAGGGGGCATCGCCCCAGAGGGACCTAAGCAGTTTATCAAATGGTGCCCGAATGAAAGCCCGGTTGCTCGTTCCGGCACGCTATATATGTCCAAAAGGAGAAAGTAGATGAGACAGTATGAAACCATTTACATTTTGCGCCCATCCCTCGCCGAAGGCGAATATGAGGAGGCGCAGAAAAAATTCGTTGATCTCATTGAGAAAAACCAAGGCGTGATGATCAAGGTTGATCAGTGGGGTGAAAGAACGCTGGCCTATCCGTTGAAAAAGATGAACAAGGGCTATTATGTCGTGTTAGAGTATTGCGGTGATGCCGGCCTGACAGAAGAACTGGAGAGGGTCTTCAAGCTGGATGACGGGATTTTGAAGTACCAGACCGTCAAGATAAGTGACAATGCGGACCCTGAGGCCTTGCTGCCGAAAGAAGAGGCCCCGGAAGCGGATCAGGAAACTGAGGCTGTTGCGGAGGAACCCCCGGAGCAGGGAACCGGTGAAACTGAAAGCGATGAGGTTGAAAATGGCGTTTGATAGAGATAGGCCCAGAAGGGGCAAACGTACTTTCCACAGGAGAAAAATCTGTCGGTTTTGCGCCGACAGCAGCCTGATTATCGACTACAAAGACTGGAAGTCACTTCGATATTTTACAACTGAACGTGGCAAGATTATTCCGAGACGAATTTCAGGTAATTGTGCCAAGCATCAGCGGCAACTGACGGTCGCCATCAAAAGGGCAAGAAACATCGCCTTGTTACCCTATACGACAGCGCTTGTGAGGTAATGCCCATCCATCAATGCATTTTTGGCATGAACACGTTTTCAGGCCGGAAATGAGTTATTTTCATAAGAAAACCCATGAGTGCTAAGGATTTCCTGGGTTGTGTGGGCTGGGCTGCGTTGATCCTCTTCGCCTCTGTATCTCTCCCCATCGTGGGTCCATTTATCAGCCTGCTCACACCCATCCCCTTCCTCTATTACGCAACCAAACTGGGCTTCTACAGGGGATTGAAGCTGGCGGTTGCTGTCGTATTTTTCATCAGCCTGGTGTCCAGGTTCCTGGGACAGCCCCAGATTATTCTGTTTTCCCTTGAATTTTCGGCCTTGGGAATCGCCCTTTCTGAAGTCTTCAGGAGAAAATATTCCATAGGCTATACCCTTGCCGTAGGAACACTGAGCATGGTCCTGGTGGGTATTGCGTGCCTGTTCCTGGTGGGGCTTTTCAGGCACATGGGGCCTTTTGAGATGGTTCAGTCTTATCTTACGACCAATCTCAACGAGGCCCTGAAGATGTACAAGGGCATGGGGCTTGAACAAGGCAAGGCCGTCGAAATACAGACCTATGGCAAGGCACTGATTAACACTATAGCCAGGATCTACCCGGCACTTTTGATTGTGGGTTCGGGGTTTGTCGTTTGGTTGAATGTCATTTTGGGCAGGCACGTACTCCGCTGGGCCGGCCTGGAGTACCCCCTGTTTTCGGATGCCGATCGATGGCAGGCACCTGAGATAATGATCTGGGGTCTGATAGCGGCAGGTTTTTCTTTATTTTTGAGGTTGGACGTTATAAGGTTATTGGCCATGAACGGTCTCATCGTTATGATGACCGTCTATCTGTTTCAGGGCATTTCTATTCTCATTTTCTTTTTAAATAAACACAATGCACCAACATGGATGCGAGGTATCATTTGGTTTCTGTTGCTTTTTCAACAGATTTTCCTCCTTGCAGTGGCCATGGTCGGTGTGTTTGACCAGTGGGTGGATTTTAGGAAAATCCGTAAGAAGTTGGCCAGTTGATTTTACTGATGGAGGGAAAAAAATTATGGAGATTATTTTACGACAGGACATGGATGAAATAGGCATTGAAGGGGATATCATAAAGGTTTCAAATGGTTATGCGAGAAACTATCTGATCCCCAAGGGCTTTGCTTTCGAGGCCACGCCGCAGAATATCAAGTCTCTTGAGCTTCGGCGGAAAAAGATTGAAGTTAGGAAATTGAAGGCAAAGGAAGAAGCAGAGAAGTTCAAGGAACAATTGGAAGGGATTACCATCAGCCTCACCCAGAAAGCCGGTGATGAGGGGAAACTCTACGGGTCCGTTACGAGCATGGACATTGCCGAAGGACTCGAAAGTCAGGACATCGTCGTCGATCGGCGCAAGATCATGCTTGACAAACCCATCAAGAGCCTCGGTGAATTTGATGTCTCCGTGAGGATATATCCCGAAGTTCTCGCTTCTATCAAGGTGGTGGTGTCTCCCGAAGAGGAGAGTGTCCAGTAAGTTCAAGGCGTTAACCCCGCGACCCCCGGAGTAGAGCCGGGGAAATGACATGCTATGGCAAGGGCAAAAGAACAGCAATTGACCAATTACCTGAAAGTTCCGCCAAGTAATGTGGAGGCGGAGCAGGCCATCATCGGCGGCATATTGATCAACAACGATGCCCTGAATCAGGTCGTGGACCTCCTTACACCCGAGGACTTCTATCGCGAGGCCCACACGGCCCTGTTTGAAGGTATGCTGGAACTGTATAATGCCAGTGAGCCAATTGACATCATCACACTGTCTGAGGTCCTGAGGAGAAGGAATCTCCTTGAGACGGCCGGCGGCACGGACTATCTTGCTTCCCTTGTTGAGGCGGTTTCCACATCCGCCGGGGCCGCCCACCACGCAAAGATCGTCAAAGACCTGTCCGTCAGAAGAAAACTCATCCGCCAGTGTTCCGCCATTTCCGAATCCTGCTTCCAGAACTGGAAAGAGACGGATGAGCTCCTGGAGATGGCCGAACAATCTATCTTTGATATCGCTGAAGAGCGGGTCAAGGAAGGTTTTTTCAGCCTGCAGGACGTCATTACGGGCAGCTTCAAGAAACTTGAAAGCGTGGCGGAGGTTGACGGTTACGTCACGGGTATTCCCACGGGCTTTCGTGATCTCGACCGGTTGACAGCCGGGTTTCAGCCCTCGGAAGTCATCATTATTGCAGGCAGACCCAGTATGGGGAAAACGGCATTGGCCTTGAACATAGGCTACAATGCCGCAGAGCGGACCGGGAAGGGGGTAGCGATTTTTTCCCTCGAGATGTCCAAACTCCAACTCGGGATACGGTTGTTGGGGTTTGATTCAGGCATCAACGCCACCAAGCTGCGGACCGGGTTTTTGAGGGATCAGGACTGGGAGAGGCTGACCCATTCAGCCAATCACCTTGCTGAAATGCCCATCTTTATTGATGACAGTTCCGCCATCGGTGTCCTGGAAATGAAGGCCAAATGCAGGCGCCTGATGAAGAAACAGGGGCTCGCCATGGTTATAGTGGACTACCTCCAACTGATCCATGGGAGAAGTTCGGCGGAATCCAGGCAGCTTGAAATATCTGAGATATCCAGGGCCATGAAAGGACTGGCCAAGGACCTCAATGTGCCCGTTCTGGCCCTGTCGCAGCTCAACAGACAGGTGGAAGACCGTCCCAATAAAAGGCCCCAGTTGGCGGACCTCAGGGAAAGTGGAGCCATTGAGCAGGATGCGGATGTTATCGCTTTCATTTACAGGGATGAGGTCTACCATCCTGCGTCGGAGGAGAACAAGAATATTGCCGAAATCATTATTGCCAAGCAGCGAAACGGGCCGACCGGATTTTTCAAGTTGACCTTTTTGAAGGAATTAACCCTCTTTAAAGACCATATTGAGGAAGAGGCCATGAGCAACGAAGGGAACCGAACCTGACAGTCTTTTTCAGACGCTTTCTAAATAATCCGGGGGGGATGGACGCCAATTTGGGGTTTAGCGGTACGCAATAGAGAATCGCGAGGGCTTCTGGAGGTGTAAATCCCAAATAGCCGTCCATTGCGGTAGTCCTTGCCAAGGGCACTATGAGAAATCATCTGAAAAAGATTCTCAGGTTCTCGTCCTGAGGACCGGACTTTTTACATTACATCAGATATAGAGGCAAGTGACAATCAACAGGATTTACGGTAAAACGAGCGGCCTCAAGCCAAGCCAGCAAAAGAGACTCCGGAATCTCTACCGTCGAAAGATCAATCCATCTGACATCATTTCCATTGAGTTGACACGTCAGCTATCCGCACTTTCAAGAGAAATCAAGAGACAGGTCGGCCTCCTGATTACCCGCAAGGGCTGGATTTCCCATGTGGTGGTGGGGAACAACAAGCGTATCTGGATTCCGCGACTGCAAAAAATCAGAACGGGGAGCGGGCGTCTCAGAGGGTTGCGCTTCGTCCATACCCACCTCGGGGGAGAGTCCTTATCCAGGGAGGATATGACGGACATGGTTCTGATCGGCCTGGACCTCATGGTGTGTATCGAGGTCAACCACGAGGGGCTAGCCGGGCCGATATCCTATGGTCATCTCCTGCCGGGCGATCGCAAGGGCAAAGGATATACCGTGGAGAGGGTCCGGGACATGGGCAGGCTCAAGGTGGACTGCATCAAGCTGATTCACTCCCTGGAGGATGAGCTGTCGCGGCACTGGTTGGGGCGGTCCCTCAAAACGGGAGAAAGAGCCCTCCTCGTCGGTGCCACAACGGGAGCCAAGTGGGCTGAAGAGGAATCCCTGAATGAGCTCGAGGCCCTGGCCGTTTCCAATGAGGTTGAAGTGGCGGGCAAGGTGGTCCAGAGGATCAAAGGCATCGACACACGCTTCCTGATGGGCAAGGGACGATTGGGTGAATTGGTCCTCAATTGCCTGCAGGCAGGGGCGGATCTGTTGATTTTCAATCAGGAACTGACCCCCGCCCAGGTCAAGAGTCTGACGGATTTCACCGAAATGAGGATTATTGACCGAAGCCAGCTCATTCTTGATATTTTTTCAAGACGTGCAGAGACCAGGGAGGGCAAGATTCAGGTGGAGTTGGCACAGCTCAATTACCTCCTTCCCCGCCTCGCCACCAAGAACACGGCCATGTCCAGGCTGACCGACGGTATAGGGGGCAGGGGACCCGGTGAGACAAAACTGGAAATCAACCGGCGGCGGGTCTATGAACGCATCGCAAAGCTCAACCGGGAGTTGGCCGGAATCGGCCGCCAAAGGCAGGGGCGAAGGCAATTGAGAAAAAGGCGTGAACTTCCCGTGATTTCCATAGTCGGCTACACCAATGCCGGAAAATCCACCCTTTTGAACACCCTCACGGGAAGTCGTGTCCGCACGGGGAGTCGTTTGTTTGAGACCCTCGATCCGTCCAGCCGGCGTCTGAGATTCCCCCGGGAGAGGGAAGCGATCATCACCGATACCGTTGGATTCATTCGCGATCTTCCCCAGAGCCTGATGGAGGCCTTTGCGGCCACCCTCGAGGAACTGAATGACGCAGATCTCCTGCTCCACGTGGTCGATGCTTCCGGAGGGCGTATGGAACAGGAGATCAAAACGGTTGAAGATATCCTGAGAAAGTTAGAACTTACGGAGATTCCCCTGCTGCTTGTGCTGAACAAGGCCGATCGTCTAAAAAGGGTGGAAGCCGGGATGCTGCAGAAAAGAACAGGAGGGGTGGCCCTTTCGGCCATACACCCTCCCACTTTGGGACCGCTGGTGAACAGGATAGAAAAAATTATATGGCAGCGCTCTTCCAGCCCCTAGATTTTTCAATCCTCCCGGAAGCCGTCAGGATCAGGCATTCATACCTGGGCAGTCCATTGATGAATCGGATACCCATGCCCGGATTCATCACGAAAACCGTTGTTGAGAGTGCATCCGCTTCCATGGTGGTAGGGGCTTTCACGGAAACACTGCTGTCTGCATGCGGTGAGAGACCGGTCTTGGGGCTCACGATGTGATGAAACATCTTTTCCTGATCGAAATAGACCTCATAGTTTCCGGATGTGGCCACTGCGCCGTCGTTCATGTGGATGATGTCCGGGTAATGTTTTTTCTTGAGAGGATCCTGGATGGCAATGGTCCAGGGTCTCTTGCCCTGCTTGTGACCCATCGTCCTGATATCGCCGCCGGCGTTGATCAGGAAGTTGCTTATCCGGTGTGCTGCCAGGACATCCGCGACCCGGTCAACGATGTATCCTTTCGCGATGCCGTCCAGCGTGATCCCCATTCCCGATTTATTAAAGCGGATGGTCCTCCCCTTCATCTCAATACGGGTCGCGTCCACGCGGGCGAGTACTTTCCGGATTTCAGCATCGGTTGGGGGCAGGTGGTGTGCCTTCCCCAGCCGTTCTTTGAAGAGGTCCACCACTGGCGCAACGGAAATATCGAAATTGCCGTTGCTTACGCGGTAGAAATCAAGGGAGCTTCCCACAACACTTCTCACTTCATCGGGTGCGTCCCGGAGGACACCTTCCTTGTTCAAGATACCCACAGGTGAGCCGCCATTGAATCGGCTCAAGAGGCCTGTCAGCCGGTCGATCTCTTCAAAAGCGAGCCCCATGGCTTCTTCGGCTTTGTCCCGGGACTCGTGGATAAGCGTCATGGAGACGAAGGTCCCCATATCCAGCCTGGTCATGGATACTTTGTACATCTTTCGATTGAATTTTACGGCCTCTGCCGTGGCGGGGATCACCGCCGCAGTTGCGAGACCCGCACCGAGAATCCCTGACATCTTCAGGAACGACCTCCGGTCCATGTTTCCGAACTTTTGAGACATGATCGTATTTTTTTTCATTTTTATTCCTCCACTACTCCTTGGAGCCGTTTAAACAGCTTCACTCGGGGTTTTTTATGCAGCCGAGGCTGCTTCTTTTTGTTCAGATTCGCCTTTAACAGGGGAAAAAGTCCTGAAGATATTGCGCGGGCATTTTTCCACACAGATTTCTCCACAATCCGGTCCGTAGTCCATACACAGCGTATGATCGATATGGATGATGCCGTCTTCCATGGTGACTGCCTTGGATGGACAGACTTTGATGCACATTTTGCAGGAGATGCATCCCACGCCGCAGACGGCCTTCACGGCCTTCCCCGGGTCTTTTGTTGAACAGGGCACCCAGACCCTGGCCTTGAGGGGAATGAGTTCAAAAATACCCTTTGGGCAGGCACGGACACAGGTCCCGCAGCTCACACAAAGCTTCGGGTCAACCACGGGAAACCCTTCCACCATGCTGATGGCATCAAAGGGGCAGGCGGTTGCACAGTCCCCCAGCCCGATACAGGCATATTGACAGGCCACAGGTCCGCCAAAGGCCAGATCGGCTGCTGCGCATGTCTGAAATCCCACATAACGCTGTTTTTGTTTTACCTGTCCTTCGATCCTCGAACAGCGGGGGACGGCCACCATGTCCTCCACTGCCGTCATCTGCTTTCCCGTGATTTCGGCAACCAGTTTGGCGACCTCCTCCTTGCCGGGAAAACACAAATTGGGATCCACCTGCGGGTCGTTCACGACAGCCTCAGCATAACCTTCGCATCCAGCGAAGCCGCAGCCCCCTCACTGGGCCCCTGCCAGGACTTCCAGTACCTCCTCCACCTTGGGGTTCACCTGCACCGCAAACTTGTGGGCGGCGAGGGCGAGGGCGATTCCGAAAAACAGGCCTATGCAGCCCAGCAATGCCAACCCCCCGATGGCCAGTTTTATCAACAAAGGATCCATTCAAACTCCTGCTTTCTTTTTGATCCTGTCGCGCATCACATTTGATGACTTTCTAAAAAGTCCCCGGATGGACTTCCAACGAAGTCGCTTTATTAAACGCATATAACGAAGCGAATCTGAAAAAGATTGTCAGGTTCGGTTCCCATTCGTTGCCCATAAACTGCCGCTTGCGGCATAAGTTAACTTTCTAAGGTTCCATCAAAACAGTGACATCCCGGAAAAACCCAGGAAGGCGAGAGCAAAAAGCCCCGCCACCACAAAGGCAATGGGAAGGCCCCTGTAGGTCGCGGGGACATTGGCCAGCTCCAGCCGTTCCCTCACGGAAGACATCAGGAACAGGGCCACGAGAAACCCGAGTCCTGCGCCGAGCGACAGCATTAGGCTTTCCCAAGCATTGTATTCATTATCTGCCAGAATCAGTGGAACCGCCAGGATAATACAGTTGGCGATGACCAGGACCAGGTAGACTCCGAAGGCCTTGAAGAGTGCAGGGTTGACTTTTCTCAACACGGTGTCAACGGCCTGGACCGACAGGGATACCAGTCCGATGAAGACAACGATCTGGAGGTAGTCCAGATGAAAAGGCTTCAGCACAAACTGGTAGAGGGCCCAGGACATCATGGCACTGACCACTATCACGATGGTGAAAGTGATTCCCATCCCAACAGCCGTTGTTTTTTTCTGGGAGGTTCCGAAAAATACACAGAGCCCGAGGTACTTCGTAAAGACAAAATTCTGGATCAGCATCGCGCCGATGAGTATGGAGAAAAGAAAACCGAGGTAGAGCTTCTTGACCTTTACGACAGCTGTCCCGATAGCCTTTCCGTCCGACATGATATCCTTGATGGTGACCATGTGAGGTTGATCCTGATTCAACTCCTCCTGAAAGTGGAGCCTCACATCCTGTCGGTTCTTGGAGAGAAAGCTGCTTGCCAGTTCCAAGCGGATATCCGGGTCCGGTTTTTCATAGACACTGTAATGGGAGATGTCCGTGGCCCACGCCTTGTCCACCGGGGCGGCAAAGGTAATGATGATGTCGTGGTTTCCTTTAAAGGCTGTTTTCTTCACGAAACGGTTTTGCGGCTCACAACCAGCCGTCAAAAACAGGACCACCAGGAAAGCAATTCCGAAGGCTGGAAAGTTGTTGTGTTTCATGCCACCCATGAGGTCCTCACCCAACCTTCTTTTTCATCCGGTTGAAAACGATTTCAATATAGTTGTACAAAGCCATCATAAATCCGACACAGAAAAAGCCCGCCAGTGGAAGGGCGAAAAAAAGGAGCGGGCGAAAGCCGAGGACATCGTGCCCGAGCAGTGTACCCAACCCCAGGAGTTCCCGGACAAAGCCGAGGGAGACCATCCCGAACAGGAATCCAAGCCCCATTCCCAGACCGTCAAAAAAAGATTTCCCGACGGTGTTCTTGCCGGCAAACACCTCCAATCGCATGGTGATGATGGCGAAAGCCACAATCAGCTTTACAAAAATTCCCATGGCCTTGTAAGCCACCGGGGCGTAGGCGGACAGCACGAGGTCTATGACCGTGACCCAGGTTGCGATGGTCAGTGTGTAGGTGGGGATCCGGATCCGCGGGTGGATGAAGTTCTTGATGAGCGCGATGGTGCAGCTGGAACACACCTGGACGAAGAGAACCGCCACACCGAGCAACAGGCCGTTCATTACGGTCGTGCTGATTCCCACGGCAGGACACATGGAAAGGGCCAAACGAAAGATAGGATTTTCGTTCAACAGGCCGTTAAAGACCAGCTGTGCGGATGTCTTTGTTGTTGCCAATGGTGTGTTCCTCCTGAAAAAACGGGTGCTGGCCCTCCCGGCCCGTCAATAAACCTTTTCCGTCCCTTTGAATTCAAATCTATTCATATGATTTCAAACGGAACATCCGTCTAGAAGGCGACCGGAATATGCTCCTGGGCAATCACGCGGTCGAGGATTTCCGTTCGATACGCGAACTTCTTGACCATATTCTTGATCCCCCTGGTAACGGATCTGCTGGATATGGTTGCCCCCGTCAGGGCATAGATATCGGCATCTTCGTATTTCCTGCGGATCTCATCAATCTGCTCCCGGCTGAACATGCCTTTTTTCCATTTCTCCCTTTCGAGGTACTTTTTGTATTGCGCGGGGAGAGGTTTTTTCACAACCTTCAGTGTCTTCATTTTCTTGTAGGTTTTGTCAATAAACTGATTCTTGAAATATTCCTGTCCGATTTCAGCACCCAACCCCGGGTCCTCTTCCTGTTCCATAATGTCAAGGCCCTTGACTGTGAAAGAGGGGTTCAGGGAAAGCATGACCCTGATAAAAGTCTTGAACCCGGGAAACTCGCCCGGGATCAGGTAAGCCAGGCGCTTGCCTCCCAGCAGTGCCACAATGAAGGTATCGGCATAGGTGAACTGCTTCGGCGGCCTCAAAACCTCCCTTAAAGCCTCCTCCCTTTCGGACATTTCGACAACCTCGTCCGAAGACAGGGCAAGGCTGAAGCGGTTTTTCAGTTTTCCCGCCAAATCAATCAGAAGGAGTTCGTAGCCTATTCCCCCTTCCTTTTTCAAGGGAGTCAAATATCCGAGCAATTGAGCCCCCTGGTCCTCGATGACATACCGGTAGACGGAAAAAAGCTTCAGATCCGACGGCGCCGGATGCGATCCGGAGTATCCCAGGAGCCCCAGCATGGTGTTCTGGACATCCATGAATTCGTTGTGTTTCTTGGCCGTGTCGGTGACCGTAAAGACCGCTCCCATGATAAATGCGGCAATCAGGCAGGAGACCGTCAATCTAATGGTTATTTGCAGGATATCTCTCATTAGGAAGCACCCTTTTGCGGAGCAAAACGCTTGGGTCCGAACCATTGCTCAAACGCCGGCGTCAGAGGGTTCATGAGCAGGATGGCATAGCAAATGCCCTCCGGATATCCGCCCTTCAGCCTGATGAGCACGGTGAGGGCCCCGATACAACCACCGAAAATGAGCTTGGCGGTTTTCTGGGTGGGTGATGTGACATAATCCGTGGCCATGTAAAAGGCCCCCAGCATAATGCCTCCTGAAAGGACTGCAAGAAGTGGGTTTCCCGTAAAAAGCTTCTCGCCTCCGAAGATCCAAGTAAAAAAACCGACCGACACAATGACCGCTGCGGGCATGTGCCAGGTGATGTAACCCTTGTAGATGAGGTAAAGCCCGCCCAAAAGGAGGAGAAGAGCCGAAGTCTCCCCAATGGAACCAGGGCGCCACCCCAGGAAGAAGTTTCCATAAATGGTGGAAAGTGAACCGAATTTTTCTATGACCCCTGCAATGCCGTAGTGTTTCAGGACGAAAAGCGGGGTAGCTGCACTGACCGCGTCCACCCCTGTTCCCATGTATGTGAATATGGATGCGTCGCGGATAGGATTGAG
>CAYOIU010000101.1:0-11684 GCA_964404085.1 uncultured Desulfobacteraceae bacterium
TGGAGGACAAGGCGGTTGTACCCCTCCTTTATGAAGCCCGGCATGTGCCTCAGAAAGTGGATAAGAATGCCATCGATAGCTGGTTCGATAAAATCACATTAGGTCTCACCGATGATCAGAAGGCGGACCTGAAGAGAAAGTTTTCCACGGAGCGCCAGCTCAACAAGGCCACTCAAAAGGTTCGTATGATTGCGTGGGATGTCAGCCTCCATTACACAGCGGCTTATCAGGGTACAGGCCTCAAGGGACAGCTTGTCACTCCCGACAAGGAAACGGCCCTTCAATATAGAGATTTTTTGGATGAATTCGGTTTGGTTTCAACGGAGGTCCTGATTTCGGCTCCGTCCACCCACGAGGGCGAGGGAAACGGCACAGAACCGTCTCAAAAACAGAAAAGTTTCTGGCAGCAAATGATGGACCGCTATGGATCCGAAAAGAACTATAACAAGCAACTAATCAATGCCTTTAAACATGGTGAAAGTCCTGAAATTATCATCGTCGTCGATAAACTCCTGACCGGTTTCGATGCACCGTGCAATACAGTTCTATATCTTGCTCGAAAGTTAAAGGAGCATACGCTTCTCCAAGCCATTGCCCGTGTAAACCGACTGCATGAAGGGAAGGAATACGGGTTGATTCTTGATTACAGCGGCGTCATCCAGGAATTAGACGAAGCGATCGATTTCTATAGCCAGATCGCCGACTATGACCGTGCAGAACTGGAAGACACCGTCACTTATATTGACGACAGGGCTGACCAATTGCCGCAACTCCATTCCAACCTGTGGGAACTATTCGATCCGGTAAAGGGGGCCAAAGACCCTGAAGTCTACGAGGTTCACCTTCGTGATGCTGATCTCAGGAACAGATTTTACGAGCGATTCAGTCTCTTTGCCCGCACACTCGCACTCGCCCTCTCATCTGCAAGTTTCCTTGAAATTACATCGCCCAGAACCATCATGAAATACAAAACCGATCTCAAGTTCTTCCAGAATCTGCGGGCGGCTGTCACGCAGCGTTACCAGGAGAAAATTAGTTTTTCTGAGTATGAGCCAAGAATCAGAAAGCTGCTCGATACCCATGTCGGGGCCGGTGAAGTAAAACAGCTCTGTGAGCCCATCAACCTCCTCGATACAAAGGAGCGACAGCAAGTTCTTGAAGATCATGAAAAAAGCGCAGGTGCCAAAGCCGATATGATCGCCTCTGCCACCAGGCACGTGATCGAACAGGAAATGGCTAAGGACCCGGGCTTTTACAGGAAATTTTCCAGGCTGCTGGAAGAGGTAATTGAGGCGTATAATCAGGGGAGGTTACAAGATCTTGAAGCCCTGGAGAAGATCAAGGACATCTCCACAAAAGTCGTTACACATACCGATGAGGAGATCCCTTATGAACTCGTTGGGAACGACATGGCGCGCCGTTATTATGGATGTGTTCGAGATCCGATGGCTGAATATGCTGGGAAAGGTGAAAAACCCGGGGCAGAAATTGCGCTTCGGATTGTGGAAAGGATTGCGAGGCATAAGATCCGAGATTGGCGAATAAATGTGGACGCAATCAACAAAATGCGGGGCGAGATTGATGACCTCCTCTTTGAAGTGGCTAAGGGGCAGGGCTTTGAACTATCTCTGGACGATCACGACGCTATCATTGATCGGTGCATCGAGGTAGCCATAGCCAATGAAGATTAAATCGGCTCAGCATATTATTGATTTCGGATCACGAAAGATTGCATACCGCCTTCATCGTTCAGATCGAAAGCATTTGCGCATTGTCATTGCTCCCGAGTTGACGGTGGACATATTTGCTCCAAACTCTGCCAGTGATGAACAGGTCCAAACGGCCATAAAGAAGAAAGCACCGTGGATTGTCAGGACACTTGATAAGCTGGAAGGCTATCACCCCCTACCCATGCCCAAGCGATACTTAAGTGGAGAAACCTTCGTGTATCTGGGGAGGCAGTACCGCTTGAAGTTGGAAAAAGGTTCTAAACAGCCGGCAAAACTGTTGGGACGTTTTCTATGGGTTTGGGTGGAAAACAAGACCGATGCCCAAAGCGTAAGAAAGTCTGTCGAGGCATGGTATCGAAAAAGGGCCCATGAGATCCTGGGCCGATACATGGAGAAGTGTTATCGTATTACATCCCGGCATGGGGTTCCGGAGCCGAATGTGGTTATCCGACGCATGCGCAGACGGTGGGGAAGCTGCAGTCCTTCAAGCCGGGTAACGCTTAACCTTAGCCTCGTGAAAGTGCCTGTGCACTGTATAGAATACGTGATCGTTCATGAGCTCTGCCATTTGAAACACCATAATCATTCAAAAGCCTTTTATTCGCTTTTGACGCGTTGTCTCCCTGATTGGCGCCAGCGGAAAGATGCACTGGACAAGTTCAGGCTTTCATGAACTTACTATTCGATCTTTCCGTCTTCGGGCCGCCTGACTCGCAGCCCGTTATGTCAGCTTAAATTGTCTCGCCAACTCCCCTTTGCTGATCCCCAAATGATCTGTTGCGCAGTAACATAACATACTATGCGCCTCTACC
This sequence comes from uncultured Desulfobacteraceae bacterium, assembly GCA_964404085.1. Lineage (GTDB taxonomy): Bacteria > Desulfobacterota > DSM-4660 > Desulfatiglandales > Desulfatiglandaceae > CAYUCJ01. Next base: position 2,543 of record CAYOIU010000101.1, read on the forward strand.
TTCCACCATCTCCTTTATCTTTCCTTTACTTTGATTTTGACGTTGTCGTGGGTGCCGCAGGGAAATTGTTGGCAATGATCCCGATATGGGAAAGGGCCCAATCGTATTTCACAGGGTCGTTTTCTGAATATCCTCTCAGTGCGTCCGTTATCTCAAGGGCGGCGGCCTGGGACGGGCTTCTTCTCAAAGTAAATCCCAATTCCCTTGTCACCTGGAAGATGTGGGTGTCCAGGGGGATCACCAGTTCTCTGGGATTAATGAAGTCCCAAAGGCCAAGGTCGATGTTATCCTTTCTCACCATCCACCTGAAATACATGCACAGCCTTTTGCATGGGGACCCTTTGAGAGAACACGGAATCAGGTAATGCACATCAGCAAATAGAGGCATGAACCTCTCGAGGAGATCCAGGAATTGCCCCCCATGGTAATATTGCCTGACGAAACCGCCCAACGAGCCGTGTTTTCTAAAGATCGATTTGATCACCTTAAAGAACCGGTACAGATCAGCCCCGGTAACAAACCGGTATTTGAAAGCCAGCAGTTGCTCTTCCGGCTCATCATCAAGTGTCAAAATGTAGTGGAGAGGTTCGCCTTCGACGATCTGAAGGAGACGATCCATGGCCTTGAAGATCTGAGTGACCCTTCCAAAGGCCAGTGAAGAGGCAATCAGGCCAACAAGTTCCTGCTCCGAAGGATCCTCGAATCTGTAGACATATTTTATTGGATCAAACGGGATGTAGATCCCGTCGTTATATTTAGAATAGAGACCATCCAGTTTTGGACCCAGGAATTCTTCCCGGTCTTTCAATTTAAATACAAAAGCCCTTTCCATCCGGACATTGAAAGTCTCTTTTGAGGGGCCTGTCAAGTCCTTTTCCGACTATCAACGCTGCGGACCGGAAAAGGCGAATGAAAAGGCCCGGCCCTTTTTGGAAGAGGGGTTCAGTTTTTAGTTGATGAGCTACTTTGTCTTGGGAAGCACCTCGGGCGGCTTCTTGGGATTTCCGGTGGCGTTGGGAAAATCCGTCGCCTTATAGGACTTCCTGTTGTGCGTGATCAGGTCGTTGGCATCTTCCATGTACCTTACAAAGCGCTTCTTGCACTCGTAGAAGCCATGCCACCAGGAATAGTCCGGGGCCATCATGGCCGCACCCATCCGCGCCCGGCGGCCCTCGTGATGCCAGAGTTCGTAATATTCCACTTCCAGCCTTTCGTCAAAGAACTTGCTCTTGTCCAGCAGGTCTTTATCGTACAGCTCATCCAGCTTAGCCTTGGCCGGCTTATAATATACATTGTTGTACTCTTCGACGACCTTGTCCAGCTTGACATAATGATCATCCACCCACGCTTTTGCGTGACACTGGAGACAGATGGCCTTCATTTTATCCCTCTCGGTGTTCCAGTTGTTCTTGGCCGGAAAGGGCTTGAAGTTTTCCGGACGAATCGTCAAAGGGGCCTGGATTTCCCACGACAACCTTTCAGTGACATCGTGGCTGGTCAGGACCGATCCAGCCCCGGACATGTGGCAGGAGGCACAGGTGGGCCCCCGGAAATCCACACCCGGCGTCCAAGTCCCGGGAGCGGCGTTCCAGTTGTAGTCGTCGCCGTGGGCCGTATAGATGTCGCCGTGTTTCGACTCCATATAGATCTCGATCTGGGGATGGTCCGGGCCCAGATGGCACTGGCCGCAGGCCTCGGGCTTACGGGCCTCCATGACGGAAAAGCGGTGGCGGGTGTGGCAGCTTGTACAGCTTCCCCTGCTGCCGTCCATGTTGATGCGCCCGACACCCACATTCGGCCAGGTGTCCGGGGTCAATGCGCCGTTCTTGGTCTTCAGGATCGTGCCGTGGCAGGTGAAGCACCCTGCAACCCGTTCAAAATCGCTGTTCATCCCCTGGTTCAGCCAGGGATCGATTTTCCAGATGATCTCCAGGGTATTGGCGTGCTTGCTCCGGCCGTACTGTTTCGCCTCGTCGGGATGACACCGGGAACAGTCCTTGGGTGTTACAACCGCGGAAATGGGGACCTTGTACTCTTTTGTCCCGTATTTCTCATCAGACCGCTCATACTGCTTGTAGTGTATCTTGCTCACATCCGGATCAAACTCCTCGGCCCTGTGACAGTCCAGGCAGGTGATGTTGGCCGAGGCATGACGACTGCGGGCCCAATCGGCAAAGATACCCGGGTTTTCTTTCTTATGACACTGGATACAGGCGATAGCCTCTTTGGGCATACTCCTCTCTATCCGGAATTCCTTCTGCTTCGCCTGATTGGGTGCGGTCTGGGCATCGGCGACAATGGTACCCGCCGCAATCAAAGCTCCGAATCCGCATATCAGGGCAACAACTAAAATAGTCCTTTTCATCATACCCCCCTTCCCTAGAGCCCGAGGCCCCTGTAAGATTCACGGTACTGCTTGTATTCATAAATGCTCCTGGGATTGTGAACAAGGTGCTTATGGCAATCCACGCATCTTTTCTCATACCCCGCCCTGGCGTAAATCAGATCACGATGGGCCAGCATCGCGCCCCTTTTATTGGGAATGTAAAGGAGATTCCGGTGGCACTTCTGGCACTGTGCATTCTCGAACGAGGCATAAGCGATACGGCGTTGCTCTTCGTGGTCAAACTTGCCGCTCGTGAAATGGACGATAATGTCCTTGATGCCGTGCGCCGTCTTGGCATAAAAGAAATTGAAGGTGTCATGGGGTGCGGGCAGGTGGCAGTCCATGCAATCGGCCACAAACCCGTGGGCATTGTTCGCATGGGTGGAGGTCTTCCAGGTGTTGTAGGCAAACTGGATTTCGTGGCAGGATGCACAAAACTGGGGAGTGGAGGTCCGAACCATGGTGAAATAACTTATGCTGAAAAGAGGAAAAGCGATGGCAATGCCAATGGCAACATAAACGGCAGGCTTAATAATCTTTCTCCAGGCGGGTTTTGCATTTCCGGAACCCTTTTCCGGCTCTTTCATATCGCCTCCAAACCCACTACTGTTTTAAGTCATGACTCTCTTGCGCCTGGCACTTCCTGTATGGTATGACCATTCTGGTTATGTTCATTCATCATTTCAAAAGACAACTGTCACGGTCAAGCCACAATACTGTAAAAGATGTAACAATGCCCTGGTTCAATAAATAAGGAAACATTATCGCCGATGCCGACAGAATGCTTGAAGGCTCTATTCACGTTAACGGGAAGGGATACATGAGCATGGAAAGGAACCGGGTTGTCCCCACAATGTGCCATGGATGTTCCTATGGTGGCTATAACTGCGGCATGCTGGCCCATGTAAAAAACGGAAGATTCATCCGGGTCCAGGGGAATCCTCACCACCCTTTGAATCATGGAAAACTGTGCGCCAAGGGCCAATCTGCAGTCCAATGGGTCTACAATGAAAATCGCCTGAGGTACCCGCTCCTGAGAAAAGGCAGGAGAGGAGAAGGCCGTTTTACCCGCATCTCATGGGATGAAGCGCTGGAGATAACTGCCGGGAACCTCATGGATACAAAAGAACGGTACGGACCCGAGCAGATCATTCTCTCCAAGGGCCAGTCTTCCGGCTGGGGCGGCCTTCATCATCTCCTGTGGATGCGGTTTCTGCACGCCCTCGGTTCCGTCACCTTCAGCAACTGGGGACCGTCCGTGTGTTACGCTCCCCAGCTCATGTATCATAAGCAAATAATCGGCGGCCCTACGTATGCCAGGCCGGATTATGATCACGCAGACCTCATCCTCGAGTGGTTCACTGGCGGAGGCAAGGGGGGGCCTGCAAGAGGTGGAGTTGAAACCCTTGATACCAATTTCAGGAGTGTCCCTCGAAAAATCATCGAACGTTTGAGAAAAGGAGCAAAACTTGTCATCATCAACCCCCAGTTGATCCCCCTTGGGGCCAATGGACGGGCCTATAAATGGCTCCCTATCAGGCCGGGCACCGATGGCGCCCTCGCCCTTGCTATGATCCATGTCATTCTGAGAGAAAAAATTTATGACGAGGCGTTCGTCTCACAATGGTGTGAGGGATTCGAGGCCCTGGCCACCCATATGAAACAGTATGATCCTGCCTGGGCGGAAAAGATTACCGGCATACCTGCGCAAGAGATCGAAGAACTGGCAAGGCTTTACGCAACCACGAAGCGGGCCTGCATACGGGTATCAGAGGCTCCCCAAAAAAAAGATTTGAGATCCTTCGCCATGGCTGTCCCCATCCTCATGGCCATAACCGGTCACCTGGACAGGCCGGGGGGAAACGTCTGGTTTTTTCCCGCAGGCAGTTTGGGATTTTCCACTCTCTCTAAAAGGGTATCTCAAAAGGCCAGGGAACAGGTGCTGGGTGCTGACACCTTTTGTATCCGCTCGTCGGGAAGGAATTCAGCGTTTTCTCATAGCGTCATCAATGCTCTGGTGACCGGGAAGCCCTATCGCCCAAAGGCCATGTTGATTTTCGGCTCCAATCCATTGAGCACGGCGCGGAATCCCCGCCTGGTTACCGAGGCCCTGCAAAAGCTCACGTTCCTCGTCGTCGTAGACGTGGTTCCTACCCCCACAACCCGGTATGCCGACCTGGTCCTGCCCGCGGCCACGAGATATGAATGCTCGCAGCAACCGGGCCTCTGGGAAAATCACCTTGCCATGAGCCAAAAGGTTATTGATCCTCTCTGGGACACACGGGACGAACTGGAGATCACCCTCGATCTTGCCTGCAGGCTGGGCATGGAAAAGGCTTTCTGGGGAGGGCAATATGATGCCATGGTCAATAATTTTCTGGAACCCGTCGGCATCACCCTGGATCAACTGGATGAAAAAGCGCTCAAAGGAGTCCATCTCCCGCGAACAGAATGGATGGACCGTCGCGAGAGGTATGACGAGTTGTTCGAAGATCTGCCAAGCGGGAAAATCCAGCTCTTTAACAGGATCCTTGAAGGGGAAGGATTCGAACCCCTCCCGGTCTACCATGGGGAACCGGAAGACCTTCTTAATGCCCCTGAACTTGCCGAAGCATACCCCCTTCTCTTCACTGACGAACATTCGGACTATATCAATCATCACTCCTGGATGCGGGACATCCCTTGGCTCCGTGAAATCAGGAAACACCCTGTTGTCAAAATCCACCCTGTTACAGCGGAGAAATACTGCGTAGCGAATGGTGATTGGATTGATATTGTGTCACCTCACGGAAAAATGAAGGCAGTGGCTCACCTGATCAATGGCATCCGTTCCGATACGATCATGGCACAACATGGGTGGTGGCAGGGTTGTGAATCTCTGGATATTCCAGAGACTTCTCCCCTGGAAGGCGGCACCAATCCCAATGTCCTGTATGATTGGGATCACATGGATCCGCTCAACGGCGATATCACGAAAAATACCCTGGTGAGGATAGAAAAGGCCACACCTCCTGAGAGGGTATCTCCCATTGGGAAAGGGACATAAAATGACATTTGGTCTTCTGGTTGATGTGAGCAAGTGCACCGCTTGCAAGAGCTGCGTGGTCGGGTGCAAGAACTGGCATGGTATTCCTGCCGGAGAACAGGGCCGGATAAGAATCGTGGACCTGACCACGGGAGGATATCCAAACGTTTCGAGGTGGATCTTCCCGGTCATGTGCATGCAGTGTGATTATCCGCCATGTGTGTCTGTTTGCCGTTATGATGCCGGTTTCATCGATGAACATGGCATCGTCTCCGTAAACCTGAAAAAATGTGTTGGATGCGAGCTCTGTACCCTCGCATGCCCTTACGATGTAAGGGTCATGGGGCAAAAAGGGAAAGTTGCGAAAGGTTGCGATTTATGCATGGACAGGGTTCAAGAAGGCCAAACCCCTTATTGTGTCGAGACATGCCCGACCGAGGCCCTGATTTTCGGGGATCTGGACAATCCTCAAAGCACCATTTCCCGGCTGATACAGCAGGAGGAAGCGCAACCCTTGAAAAAGAAATTCAGGACACACCCGAAGGTCTTCTATACCAATATTGATCTTCCCGGCTTCTCACCATAATTTCTGACTCTCTGGGAGCTGCAACGAAAAAGAAGCCATATCAGCTCTGGTATCTGTATCCGACCCCTGCTACCGTAATGATGTGCCTCGGATTTTCCACATCGGATTCAATCTTCTTTCGCAGTCGCTGGACATGGACATCCACTGCCCTGCTCTGCTGGTAGAGTTGGGAATCACGCCAGATCTGGTCAATGATGAATTCACGGGAGAGGACTTCGTCCGGGTACGAGACAAAAAGCTCCAGCAATTCAAATTCCGTTTTCGTTAATTTAACTTCATGTTTACGAATGGTTATCTTTCGAGACCTGAAATCAATGGAAACATCTCCTGCTTCGTAGAGGTTCTTGACCAAACTCCTTTCAACCCGTTTGAAGATAGCCCTGATTCTGGCCGAGAGTTCCAGAAAATTGAAAGGCTTTACAACATAATCGTCCGCACCGCACTCGAGCCCCAGCACCTTGTCGGAAATGGTGTCCCGCGCCGTCAGCATAATGATGGGAAAATCGAACTCCCTCCTGATGATCTGGCACGCTCTAATGCCGTCAATATCAGGGAGATTCAGATCCAGAAGAATCAGATCTGGTCGTTGCCGCTTCACCATATCAAGGCCGGTCTTCCCGTCAAAGGCACACAAGACCTCGTAGCCATCCAGTTCCAGGTTGCCCTTTATGGTCTGGACAATGTCCTTGTCATCATCCACCACCAGGATGGTGGATTCGTTTGTTTTTCTTTTGTGAGGCATATTCGTGAACCTGTGAGCCAGTTTATGCCCATTATGATGGAACGAGAACAATATCCTTTCAGGGCTTTGGCTGATACAGAGCGAGAAACAACAAACAAAAGACAACCATCAACAAATATTTCTAAATTGACATCAAATGCCCAGTAAACGCAAGACCTTTTTCCGCTCATCGCCGATCGGTCATTTCTCTGTCTGAATCCTCGGCTGACAAGTCAAAAACAACCTCCTGACACTATTTGACGATCCGTGCGAAATAGGATATCTATGAAAGCTACAACAGGCCTTCTCCGGACAATCGCAACCCCTTTCCTGAGACCAAAATATGAAAATACGTCACCTCCCTCTGCAATGGAAATTCCTCTTGTGCATCACGCTCATTGTCTTCCCAACAATCAGTGCGATTTTCATCTGGTCCGGGATCCATCAGAAAGAGCAGGCTGTGGATCAGGTCATCAACCAGGCAAGAATTCTCACCCGGCAGATCATATTGACCCGGCAATGGATTTCCGACTGCGGCGGTCTCATACTCCTGCGGGGGACCCGTGGAGCGCAAGGGGCTTCTTGTTTTTACGACGAGCGACTGGACACCTCGCGAGGTTCTTTCCAGCGATTCACCCCTTCCATGGTTACGGCCAGGTTATCCCAATATTCATATCACCAGAACATGTATCGCTTTCGTTTGGCCAGTCTCCATCCACTCAACCCAAAAAACAGCCCTGACAGCTTTGAAAAAGAGGCCCTGGTAAAATTTAACCATTCCGGGCTAAAAGAGCTTTTTCAAATACAACGCAACCAGAGCAAAGACTATCTTCACTACATGGTGCCTCTTTTTATGGATAAGGCCTGCCTAAAATGCCACGCAAAGCAGGGGTATACAACGGGCAGCATCGGTGGAGGATTGAGCATCTTCTTGCCCGTCGACCGCATGAAGGCATTACTCGCGAGAGACAACCTGCAATTGGCCGGGGCGGGCGTCGGGTTCATATTGCTGACTGTTTTTACCCTGTTTTTTCTCCTTCGTCGCATGGTCATAAAGCCCATGCAGGAATTGGAAGGCATGACCGCACATATCGGCAAAGGGAACTTCAATGCCCGGGTGAATATATCCACAGGTGATGAAGTGGAAAAACTCGCTCATGCCTTCAATTTCATGGCCGAACGGCTGTCCAAAGGGAGGGAAGTTCTTGAGGAAAGAATCAGACAGGCCACCCGTGATCTCTCCGAGGCCAACCGGGAGCTTCAAACACTGGATGATTTAAAATCTGAATTTCTCGCCAATATGTCCCACGAACTCCGCTCACCGCTGACCGTTATCAGGGGCGGCGCAGATTATCTCAACCGTACCATTAAAGGGTCGGAAAACAGGCGCTACCTGGCTATCATAGACAAGAATATCGCCAGATTGATCCGCCTGGTTTCAGATTTGTTTGATTTTACCAGAATTGAGGCGGGCAAGGTTGACTGGGCTTTTGAACGGGAAGACATCGCCGGGCTGAGCGGAGAGGTCATTGAAATTATCCGCCCCTTGTCCGACGAGAAGGACCTTTCCATCTGCTACGAACCTTCCGGACCGATTTTTGCCAGCATAGACCTCGAGCGCATCGAGCAGGTCCTTGTAAACCTGATCGAAAACGCCATCAAATTCTCGGATCAAAGAGGCACAATATCTGTCAAAGTGGAAGAGGATAACAATACCGTGCTGGTCAGCATAAGGGACCAGGGCCCTGGAATCCCTCGTGACGACCTTGAGGCGATCTTTAGAAAATTTCACACAGTCCCTTCTTCAGGTCCCGATGGGAAACGAGAGGGCACAGGCCTGGGCCTCGCCATCTGCAAGAGCATCATCGAGGCGCACAAGGGAAAAATCTGGGCGGAGAGTGAGGAAGGAAAAGGAAGCACTTTTTTCTTCAGACTGCCGAAGTACCTCTTGTAGCCCGGATTTCTCAGCAATAATCAGCTATGGCGGCGGAGATCGGTGAGAAATGAGCGTTAGGGCTTTTCCTTTGTCCTGGAGCATGCATTCAGGTAAGCTTACCTCAAAAGACCACCGAATAAAGGCAACATAATGGAAAAGATACGAATCGGGGTCAGCACCTGCCTCATGGGGGAGCTGGTGAGGTACGATGGCGGACACTCCCATGACCGGTATGTGACGGACACACTGGGTCAATACGTGGAATTCGTCCCTGTCTGCCCCGAGGTCGAGGCCGGTCTGAGCGTACCCCGTGAACCCATGCGCCTCGTGGGAAAACCGGACGCTCCTCGTCTTGTGACGATCAAGACAAAGAAAGATATGACCGACATCCTTGTCACGTGGGCTCGAAAAAGGGTGCGGGAACTGGAGAAAGAAGGCCTCTGCGGTTTCATCTTCAAGAGCAAATCCCCCAGCAGCGGAATGGAACG
>CAYOIU010000102.1:0-11635 GCA_964404085.1 uncultured Desulfobacteraceae bacterium
ATCCTGAAATTATGACGAGACCCTTTCCCTTAAGGTTGACCGCGATGGCCTGATCATCCAGAATGGGATCCTTTTCTATGTTGCCGTTCCTTTCAAGGAGTGCATTTGGAAGCCCTTTTTCAAATGTGGTCGTGCGCTCCACCTCACCGGTGACAAGAGCCATATCCCCGGCAATGAGGATCGGGCCGGTGCTCTCCATGAGCCGGACTTCTCGTTTTTCCAGCTCGGATCTCTTCAGGGTCTCGGGAAACAGGAGTTTTTGCCCGTCATCCAGCCCAAAATAACGGGGTGAAAGGAACGCTTCGGGATGAACCACCAGGGGGATAGGCCCCGGTATTCTGTCCAGGAGGGGATACAGGGTACCGGTATGGTCCATGTGACCGTGGCTTATCACCAGGGTCTCTATATCGGCCGGATCGATCTCAAGCAGGGCCATATTGTGGAGCACCCCCACGCTGCTGTAACCGGTGTCAAAGAGGATGGTGTGGCTTTCATCATCCCGGTAAAGGGTGATCAATAAAGAAAGACCATGCTCGGCCACCAGGGTATCGGAAGGTATCCGGCCGTCTTTGGCCAGGGGAGGCCTGTAGACAACGTCCGTATTGGTGAGCAGGACATCCACATAATTGTCCATCAGGGTAAGGACCTCCACACGATCCACTTCATGCAATGAACCAAAACGATTATCTATTTTCCTCCCTCCCCTCTTGTTCCCTTTTCAGGTTTTCCCACACCTCTTTCACCTGTTCTCGTGTTTCCGCCAATCCCTTTTGATTATGGATGACAAAGTCCGCGTATCCCACCTTCTCGTCGATGGGCAGCTGGGCCTTGAGGATATTCGCTGCCTCTTCCCTGGTGATGCCGTCTCTTTCCGCGAGCCGGTCGACCTGCTGGGCCTCAGGGATGTGAACCACGAGTATCTTGTGAAAGAGATACTGGAGGTTCAACTCGATCAGGAGCGGGATGACCACCTGTACAACCGCCCCTGGTTGTTCCTTTGCAATGTCACCCACCTGCTTCGCAAAGGCCTGATGGATTCTTGGGTGGGTGAAACTTTCCAGCTTCTTTCTTTTTTCAAAATCGCGAAAGACGATACCTGAGAGTTTTTTTCGGTCGAGATGACCGTCTTCGGTCAGGACCTGTTTGCCGAAGTATTCCACGATATCCCGGAGGGCAGGCTGCCCCGGTTCCACCACCTCTCTCGCGATGAGGTCAAAGTCGATCATCGGTGCCCCGAGTTCTTGTAGCATATTGGCCACCGTAGTTTTACCGGTGGCAATCCCGCCTGTTACCCCCAGGAGGAGGCGACCGTCTTCTCCGCGAAGGCTTTCCAGCTCATCGAGCCCCCCATAGGACATGGGAAACGCCGTGGTAACGTCTTGCTCGGCCCCTGCATAACTGATGGGATACCGGATTCCGCGCCTGTAAAGGGCCTCCATGCCCTGGAGGGCCTTTTCCATGACCCCGGCGGGGAGGGCCATGACCAGGTCTTCGTCCTGGGCGTGGCCGTAGCGTCTTTCCCCGTAACAGGGGATCGTCAAGGCGGGCTTTCCCGCCAAGTAGCAACGGGCAATGGCGTCCGAGCATGAAGATTCCCCCACACAGAAAAACTGCATGACTTCATAGTCCTCGAACTGGAGGGAATTGATAAGAAGCATCATCTGGGCGGGGTTCGCGTAGATGAGAACGATATCCGGCTCGAAGGGCTTGTAGACCAGGGGGGCCATGGCCACCGCTTCATATTTCCCCAGGGGCAGATGGGGGATGGAGGCCTCGTATTTCTTTCCATCTTCCCTTGTCTTTACCCAGACGATACTTCGAAACGTCCCATCCTTGTAGGTGTCGGGCTTTTCAGTCAGGCCCAGCATGGAAGGGCAGGCAGGGGCCAGAAAATCGCTGCCTTCTGCGCCCACGGTCCAATCAAAGTTTCGCACCAGGGTGATGAGCTGACAGAGGGTCACCTTGTGATCAGGCCTCCGCATGAATGGAATCTCGTCAAGGGCCTCTTTGTTTTCCAGCATCTTGAAGGCCACGGGAAAGGATTTCAGCCTCATCAGAAGTTCCAGCCGCCGGATCAGTTTTTCCCAATCAAGACGATGGCCCATATCTATTTCTCCTTTTTTTCCGCCCGAGCGCGAAAGGCCAGGGGGTCCTGGTTTCCCGCTTTGAGCGCCATGATAAGATCCTCTTCGTTTTGGATGGCTGTAGGAAATCGTGTGGCATAGGTCCCGACCTCCGAAACCTCGTGGGCGTCGCTGCCGCCGGTGACCGGCAGGCCCAGTGCTGCAGCAACTTCAGAGGCGAAACTGTTTTCTTCCCGGGTCACCTTGCCGTTCAGGACCTCGACACCATCCACGGATCGAAAGAGCGGCCGTTCCGCAGCTTTTTTGGAGGTCAGACCCAGTTGCCCAACGCCGAAGGTCAGGAAGCCGCGAAAGGGATGGGCTGCGATGATCAATCCGCCTGAAGCATGGACCTCTTCGGCCAACTCCTTGAGTTGAATAATGCCCTTGATGTCACGATCAAGGCCGAAGACGAGCATGTCCCCCTGGTCCGTCGTGATTTCATTTCCGCGGAGGACCAGAAAACCATGCCTTTGGCGAAGTTCTTCAACGGATTCCCTGGACCAGAGGTAATTGTGGTCGGTCAGGCAGATACCGTCCAGACCGATCCGCTTGGCTTCCTGGATCAGGTCATTTACAGGGGCGGAGCTGCAGGGAGATGCCGGGGAGGTGTGCACGTGGAGATCAATGACCATGCCCCCGGAAACCGGCCCTTTCTCTTCTTCAAAATTGTCTCTCGCCTGAACTGATGGACGGGAGGGGCCCGGCGCGGAAGACGCGCTGGCGCCTGCAGGAACGGTCGTGTCAGGTGTTTCCGCCTGCCCCAGGAATGCCTCAAAAGTCAAGTCGGGGTTCATGCCCTTCTGATCTTCCCACTTCACAAGCAGGGCCGCTTCTCCGGCGGAATGACAGCACTCGAGGGCCAGGTTGGCAAAGTGCCGGCACGCCTTCCTGCCCACGAGCTTATGGACTTTTCCGGAGAAGCCTTCTTCATCGATCCTCAGGCCCACCGCTTCCTGCAGGAATTGGACGGCCCGGGGACATTCGGGGGTGGTCCAGTGGTTCCATTTTCCATCGAGGGAGAGGATGGTGAGATCCGTGATCCGGATCTCCATGTTCATTTCGAGGCCGTAGATATCGTCATCCAGGACCCCGTGTATAGAAAGGGTGTCGCTCTCCTTCCTGGTGATGCTCACGAGTTTGTTTCGCATGAAGGTCTGTATCATGATCTCTCAATCGATTCTTTCGGTGGTTCGATCCCTTCCACCAGGGAGCTGCCGGGCGCAAAGGCCGCACAGCGGTTGTAGAGCCGGATATTCTGTCTGACCATGTTTGCGTAGAAGTCCTCCTTCCCCGTCTCTCCTGCCGGGGCCTTCAGGAGCACATCCTTTGTGAAGGAAAGGATCACCCCGTGGCAGCACTCTTCCACCATGAAGGAAAGTTGACCGCAGCCTGTGACCTCACCCATGAGCCCCTTGATGATCTTGAGCATGCCCGGTCCGATCCGGACGCCCAGGACCTTTTTCAGGGCATCATCCTGATCCCGGCATTCCTCTTGATAGGTCCGCCTGACCTCACCCGTGGCGTCCGAGATTTCGAGATCCGGCAGCTTGACGGTGATTTCCACGTAGGCATCAGTCAGGGTATCCTGCAGGTGACAGGAAGACAACAGGGTCTGCTCATCGATTTGACTGACGCTTGTGCAGCGGTTCCTCTGGAATTGGAGAATCTGTGGCATGGGTCCTCCTCCTTCCACTCAGCCTGATTTTTTTGTTTGTATGATATTGGCTAATGTGGTTTGCTCTAATCTTCCTCGGGTAGTTCTAGTCTGGTATGGTCTGCGTTGTCAAGGGAAAGGCTCAATTTCATTGGCCGATCCGGCAAGGACATGATACAATAGTGATGAATTTCTTGATGGAATCAAACCGTTGATGAGACGGGAGGGTTGATAATGGGTGAGGATCAAGGGAAAAACTCGGGCACCATGCCATTGGTGGAGGCCTGGATGAAATCGGCAACCGAGTTCTGGACATCAATGGCCAATATGGGGTCTGCATCCACCACTTCCGGAAGGGAGGAGTCTCAGGAAAAAGAAGCACAAAAGAGCCGGACCCAGGAATCGTTGGAATCGGCCCTGAAGATGCTGCGTTCTCTCACTTCAGCCGCAGGTGAGCCCGAGACAGCGGACGCTCTCTATAAAGGAATGAACGTCTTTCCCGGAATTATTGAAAAGATGGCTCAAACCGCATGGGAGACCTACTCTCACTTTCAGCAACAATGGGTGGACACGGCCGGGAGGTTAGGCAGGCGCACCGAAGCCTACCAATTCGATGATCTCGATAAAGATGTGTTTCGCGCATGGACCGAACTCTATGAGCAGGAATTCAGAAAGTTCTTACATGTTCCCCAATTGGGATTGATGAGATTCTATCAGGAGCGGATGAGCAAGGTGATGGATAGGTATACCCTTTTTCAGGGTATCATTTCAGAATTTCTCCATCTCCTCTACCTTCCCATGGAGAAATCCTTCAAGGTCATGGAAGAAAAGGTTGCTTCAATGGCTGAAGAGGGCGACATGCCTAAAGATCCAAACGAATATTACAAGATGTGGATCAAGGTATTAGAAGGGCACTATATGACCCTCTTCAAGTCTCCTGATTATACAAAGGCCCTGGGAAATACGCTGAGGGCAATGGAGGATTTCCTTTTGGCAAGAGAGGAGATACTTCGTGATATGATGCAATCCCTACCCGTGCCCACGAACCGGGATATGGATGAGCTGTACATGGAGATCTATCAGCTGAAAAAGCGTCTCAGGGAACTGGAAAAGAAGCATCCGAACGATTAACTGGGGAAAGGAGGTGGTCTCATGGGACCCCCAAAGATTCCTTTGGACGTAATTCTGGAAAACCTGGCCGGGGATGCGGAAAAGAGCACAAAACGGGCCAGAGGAGCATCGGAAGTCCTGCTGAGCCAGTTGGAGACGGGAATTGCCACCACGCCCTACGATGTAGTCTTTCAGGAAGACCGGGTTAAACTTAAGCATTACAGGCCGGCGGCCGATCGTGAAGTGGATACTCCCCTCCTGGTGGTTTATGCCCTCATTAACAGGGAGACCATGCTGGATCTTCAGCCTGGAAGGAGTGTGGTCCAGAATTTCTTAAAAGAAGGCATTGACGTCTACATGGTCGATTGGGGCTATCCGACCCGGAAGGACAAATTCCTAACCATCGATGACCATGTGAATGGCTATATGGACAATATGGTCGATTTCATACGCAGGCGCCACAATCTTGCCAAGATCAATCTCATGGGGATCTGCATGGGCGGGACCTTTTCCGTGATCTATTCGGCCCGCCATCCGGAAAAAATAAGAAATCTGGTTACCACGGTGACTCCAACCAACTTTGATACGGATCAGGGACTCCTGCACATCTGGATGAAGGATATGGATGTGGACCGTATGGTGGATGCCTTTGGCAATATGCCCGGAGACCTGATGAATTTTGGTTTTCTGCTCCTCAACCCTGCCCGGTTGATGATTGACAAATATGTGGGGTTTTTCCAAAATATGGACAACAAGACCTTTGTTGAGAATTTTGTCCGCATGGAAAAATGGATCTTCGATAGCCCGGATGTGCCTGGAGAGACCTTCCGGCAGTTCGTCAAGGACTGCTATCACAAGAACCTCCTCATCCAGAACAAGATGGAGGTGGGTGGGAGAAAGGTGGACCTCAAGAAGATCACCATGCCTATTCTCAACTTTTATGGCAAGTATGATCACCTTGTACCTCCGGGCGCGTGTGAACTCCTTACAAGCAAAGTGGGAAGCAGGGACACTGAGGATGTGTGCCTGGATACGGGCCACATCGGCATCTATGTCAGTTCCAAATGCCAGAGGGAATTCGCACCCAAGATTGCCGGGTGGTTAAGAGAAAGGGATGGAAAAGGGACGAAACCGCCCAAAAAGAAAAGCACCATTAAGCAGATTGAGAGCCTCATAAGAACAAACCAGGAGATGTGATATGGCAACAAAGAGCGATTATTTCAAGACCATTTGCAGGGTGAGCAGGGCATTTGGAACAACCCTGGATAAAGATGAACTCCTTGATCTCATTGTGCAAAGTGCCATCGATACCATGAGGGGAAAGGCCGCATGCCTGTTCCTGTTTGATGAGGAAAAGGACATCTCGGTACCTGTCGCTCAGAAAGGGCTATCTGACGGTTATTTCCATACGAAATGGAAGTCCGCCAGGGACAACGTATCCGATGTTATGAAAGAGGGGTATCTTGCCATTTCTGATGCAACCAAGGATCCCAGATCGGAAAACCACGAGGCCAAAAAAGAGGAAGGGATTGCCTCTATCCTTGCTGTACCTGTAAAGGTCAAAGGCAAGGTGATAGGGGTGCTGACGCTCTATACGGCAAAACGGAGGACCTTTACGGAAAACGAGATAGCATTTCTTGCCGCCCTCGCCGAACAGGGTGGCATGGCCATTGAAAACACCCGTTTGATCGCGAAGATAAGAAGAAACACGACCCTTTTTCACAATTTGTCTGCCAGCATCAATTCCACACTTGATATCAAGGAGATCCTGAACGTCATGTCGGCCGACATTGCTAGAGGTCTTGACCTGAAAGGTGCGGCTGTTCGGTTGCTTGACCAAGAGAAAAAGACACTGAAACCCGTGGCAAGCTATGGTCTTAGCGAAAAGTTCCTCAATAAAGGGCCCATATCTGCCCAGAAGAGCATTGCTCAAACACTTGAGGGCAAACCCGTAGTGGTGCTCAATGCCGCCACAGATGACCGAATCCAGTACAAAAAGGAGATGAAGGAAGAGGGTATTGTATCCATGCTGTGTGTGCCCATAAAGGCAAAAGAGGAGGTGATCGGTGCCCTGAGGATCTATAGCGGTGTTGCGCGCGAGTTCACCGAGGATGATATCACGTTTGTATCCGCCCTGGCCCATCAAGGGGGATTGGCTATCCAGAATGCGGCCATGTATCTGACGTTACAGCAGGATATGAAGGACATGAAAGAGGATGTGTACAGTTACCGATCCTGGTTTTGATGGGTTTCCAGAGAAAGGAGCAGACCATGATAGGAAAGACCATTGATCAACTTGAGGTGGGAGATACCGCAGAGTTTGCAAAGACGGTTTCCGAATCTGATGTGTATCTTTTTGCAGGTGTGACGGGTGATTTGAATCCTGCGCACATCAATGAAGAATATGCGCGGAAGACATTCTTCAAGACGAGGATCGCACACGGCATGCTGCTGGCGGGCTTTATCTCAACAGTCATAGGGAACAAACTCCCTGGACCGGGCACCATCTATGTCAGACAGGAACTGAACTTCCTTGCCCCGGTACATATGGGGGATACCATTTTTGCGCAGGCGGAGGTGAAGGAGATTGTAGCTGAAAAGAACAGGGTTATTATGCGGACCACATGCGTAAACCAGGATGGGACGACAGTTCTGGATGGTGAGGCCCTGGTGAGCCCCCCAAAGGCCCCGAAAAGCTGATGCCTACTGATTTTCCTTTGAAACTGAGGCCTTCTCGGATAGCTGTCCCAGATTCTTCATTAGCTTCTGGAATTCATCAGCCTGCCCGCTCATGAGATCTTGGAAGGTCCGGGTTACTGCTTCTTCGCTCGAATCCCTCTGGTCCATGAGCATCTTCAGGTGTTTTATGGTCTCTTCCTGATCAGTAATCCGCTCCTTGAGTTCCTCATATTTTTGTACCAGGGCCAGGTGCTCTTCCTTGGGAACCACACCCATCAGGCCAAGGTAGTCTTTGAAGGATTTCTGGAATTCCCCTGTCGCATGCTGCCATTGTTTCAGATATTCGGGGCTGTCTTCCTTCATACCGTCCAGCCCGTAAGACTTCCGGAACATGTCTGAGAAATTTTCAAGACCCTTCAGACCTTGGGCCACCCATTTGGTCAGGTCTTCCTGTTGTCTCTGGCCCTTGGCTGCATTGATGAGAAGATTTCCCCAGAATTCAAGAAAATTTTTGTCCATGGTGTGGCCCTCTTCCCTATTGACCCTCTTCGAGATCCAGTTGATAGCGGACCGGGCCGCGGTAATTATGATCTCCAAAACAGGTGTCCAGCGCACAGTCTGAATTTGGCAGGGACCATGAGGTGGCAATGGATCCATGGCCTTTCGGAAAGACGGTTACCTCGGCATCAATAAAATCGAGAGGTGCAAGGGCTGATTCCCTGTCCACCAGGTCGTCCTTTTCTGCATAACAGATAAGGACCTTTATGCCCTTTTCCTTCAGCCGCTTGAAATTGAGTTCCCTGCCAAAGAGCCTGAATGGTAACGTACCGTCTTTGTCCACGGGCACGGTATAGGAGTCAAAACTCATTTTTGTGATAGCCACGGGAAGATCGGCCCGATCATAAATCAACCAGTGGTTGAGAGCCGCCGCGGTCTTGCTGATGTTCACTGGTTGGCTGTTTTGTCTGTCAAACATCATGAGGTCCCGATAAAAGCTAAAGATGGGGGCCTCTTTTTCCATGCTCTTGAGCTTGTATACCCAACTCATCACCTTGCCGTCGACTATTTTATTGCCATTGGGCAAGGTCTTCTCCGCATAGCCCAGATCTCTGAACCTGGGAGGGAGGTGCTCCAGGTATTCCACCAGGGCCTTGCTCCTGGTACCGTCCATTGGGGCCACACAGGTTATGAGGGCATCCACAAGACCGTCCAGTTCACCCGAAAGCAGATCCACGATGGCAATAAAGCCTCCCTGGCAAAACCCGTTCAGGGTAATGTCTCTGCCGTGTCTTTTTTTGACCGTTTCACAAAAGGTCCTGGTATCCAGAGCATCATCCTCACCTGTCATTACCTGCACAGCAGGGGTATCGGCAATATCTTTCATGATGCGGACATAAGTGGGAATGCCCTGATTTGCAAAGGCATGCACATAGCTCTTGTTTTCTCCGGGGAGAAAAGCGAGGATGTTGGCCCCCAGGACATAGGGCGGGATGATGATGATGGGTTTCCCCTTTCTTCTGACTTTTATGTTCCCGTCGGTGGGGAATACCTGGTAGAGCAGGAACCGCTCTGTCTCGGCTATAAGTTCGTAGCCCCCATTGTCGAAATGGAACCCATATTCCGGTTTGATGTCCAGGATAGCCATTGGGTAGGCATAAATCACGCTTTCCAACAATCTGGCGTGGTTTGCGGCATACTCGGCAAGACCGTTGCCGTTCCCGCTGGAAAAAGAAGTGAGCCATGCCGAAAAGGCCTTGGTCATCTCACCCAGATGGTAGTCCTGCATCGCATCCAGGCTGTTGGTAAGACCCTTTTGTGCAACCTGGATATTAAATTGCAAAAGCTCCCAGTAATCCTTGATGGTTTCGAAGGGGGGATATCGAAGGAGTTTGTCCTTTTCTGTCGTATTGAAAGCGTTCAGGGCGGTCCAGTAGGGGAGCATAAATTCATTCACATACTTGAAAACGCCGGTCCAGTAAGTCTGAGCTGCTTGTAATTGCTGACTGGTCGCCCCGATCGCCTCGAGACTGATTTCAGAAAACCTTTGAAGAGAACGACTGATTGATTCGAAGATGTCCATGGGTTGCTCGACTCCTGTTTCTCACTTATAACTCAACAATCGTCCTCTAAGCAAGGTTCTTTCCTATCAGGCTCTACTTGGAAGCAGCAAAGAAGTCTTCCACTTTTTTGAAGTTGTCATCAACGAGCTTTTTGTAATCTTCACGCCCCTTTTTGTGAGCCTGGACCCATTCATTGATGGCCTTTTTGCCTTCCTCGGGGAGCCAGGCGGCTTGCTCCAGGACCGTCTTGGCCATCTTTTCTGTCTGGTCCTGTACTGTGGCCATGGCGCTAAACGTATTGTCGAAGGCCGCTTTGTTGAAATCCACCATTTGCTTGAAAATTGCTTTTTGATCCATCATTTTTTGTTCCCTCCTGTTTGTGTTTCGGGCAACCTTGTCTTTGGCAGTGCCCCTAATTCCTTGAATATGCTTCAAAATTATTTTTTGGTTTCAGTCTTTTTCGCCTTCTCGGGTCCAGCAAAAAAATCATCCGCTTTTTCAAAACTATTGTCAACCGCGTTCTTAAAAGCTTCGCATCCATTCCTGTATGCCTTGGCCCACTCATCAACAAACCTTTTTCCCTCTTCCGGGATCCAGGTTGCCTTTTCCATGGACGCATTGGCTATCTTTTCCGTCTGATCCTGGAGCATTGCCATGGCATTATAGGTATTTTCAAATGCGGCTTTGTTGAAGTTCATCATCTGTTTCAGAATTGTTGTTTGTTCCATTTTTTCCCCTCCTAAATGTTTTGGATCTAAAGTGTTTTTATCCTATCCCCGGATGTTGGCTCCAGGGTGCATTCATACTCCACGACTCATTTGAAATGTTGAGACACCCTGTCTCAAGCAGTTTTGCTTGAGTCCCCAGGCCCGGTTTTTTTCATCATCTTTTCAGATGTCTCTGACACGGGTTCCAGCTTCGGCCTAGCATCCTGCAAAAGTTTTTTGATTTCGGCCATTTCTTCCACCATCCCATTCAATTTTGCTTCTGTCTGGTCTACGGACTTTTTGATTTTTCCGAGTTCAGAGGCGGCGGGCATCCCCTTTTCTATGTCATTGAGAGTCTTCTTCAAAGGCTTGAGATCTTCTTTTGCAGTCAAGGTCTTCTTTTTCAAGAGGGTGTTTACCACCTCCCGGGGCCAGTCCCGCTTTTCCATCGCAGCGAGTCTTGACCCCATGAGATCAATATCTCTCTGCACCTGAGTGATCATTTCTTCCATCGCTCCGGCCCCTTCACCCTCCAAATTGATCTTCTGAAAGTTCTCATCCACGGCCTTTTTGAAATCATCCCGTCCCTTTTTATACGATTCCAGCCATTCATCAATCATTCTTGTTCCTTCCTTCGGGATCCAGAAGGTCTGTTCCAAAGATGTCTGGAACGTTTTTTCCGTTTGCTCCTGCAGCATCGCCATCGCATCGAAGTTGGTGTCAAATGCGGCCCTGTGAAAGTCCATGATCTGCTCTGTCAATTTTTCAGTCTCCATACTACACACCCCCGTTATTTTGTTTGGAAAAACTCCCCTCACCTTGATCACTGATGATAGGATTATAAGCTTTTCTCAAGGATTGTCAAGAAAAAAATGGTGCATTGCACAAATAAAATATTCGGTCGGAAAAAGCCGACGGCCTTTGATCTGGCTGTATAACTATTTATTTTTATATTGATTTAATGTTATCATGATGATAAATAAAGATGTCGTCTATCTATTCATGGTGCAATGTAACATTGGATAACATCAATGGAGATTGGGAAAATGGCAGAAAAAATCCTTCTGAAGAAATATGCCAACAGGCGGCTGTATGACACTGAAAAGAGCAGCTATGTAACCCTTGACCAGGTGGCGGATGCGATCCGCCAAGGACGACAGGTGGAGGTCGTTGACGCAAAGACGGGAGAGGACGTGACTGGTTTTATCCTTACCCAGATCATACTTGAAGAGGCCAGGAAAAAAAACGTCCTTTTGTCGGTGCCTCTCTTGCATCTGATTATCCAGTACGGGCAAAATG
>CAYOIU010000103.1:0-11596 GCA_964404085.1 uncultured Desulfobacteraceae bacterium
TCCATTCCCCGGGGTGTCGCTCTCGCTTTCTCTTTTTTACAGGAACAGCCAAGAGGCGTCTCCTAAAGGTGCGGAGACGCCGATGGAATTGAATGCGTTTTTCATCGATGTACAGGTCTTCACCACGCAACCTGAGCACCGGCAGTCCAGGCTCATTCTCCTGCCATGCATAGTGACTGCCCGTGTCCCATACCTCATATGCAAAATCATCGTCTGCTGCACCCCTTGATGCCACGATGAGTTGGTAGAAGCTCGGCACAAGCCCGCCTGTAAGAAAGGCATAATTTCTCGCGAATTTAAAGAGTACCTTCAATTGGGTATTGGACAATTCACCTTTGCTGTGCTTCCAGTAGTTTTTCGCGGCAAGTTCAATCAGTCGCCGGTTGATGTGAAGGCGGTCCAGATTGTCGTCACCATCTCGGGACCTCGCCTGTTCATACGCAACCGCCAGAAAGGGCGTCTCCGTCATGATCTCACGACTGGAATCCTCATGCAGGTGGGCGATGCCCACACCCTCCCTTTCCCGGCGGCCGATGACCTGGGCCTGGGGACGGTCGAGAAGCGTAAGAAGGCCCGGGAGATGGGAGAGCCCTCCGACAAACAGGATCCGTTCTCCCTTTTCACTCAGACGCTGCAGGTTATAGGCCATCGTCTTTTCCCGAAGGAGGTCTGTGGGAAAACCCGCCCCCCCTTCGTGGATATGGAGATAGGCCTGAGCATAGACGTAATGCCCTATCCTGGTGACGGCATAGGGGTCGGGCATGGGGGAAAAGTCAAGGGGGTATCCTTCAGTGTCCCTGTCGATGAATTGCACCGGAATCCCGCTCGACAATGCCAGCCGGATGGCCTCCACCATGGCGTCCGTGGGTTCCAGCGGAAGGTAAATCAAGGTCCCGTCCGGCTCTTCATAGTGTACGACCGAGAGCAAAGGCAGACGTTTCACCCCTTGCAGGACCCTTTTCTCAAGGGTAACAGGCAACTCCACGGCTACCATGTCCGGCCGGAAGACCTTGAACTGGCGGCGCACCTCCATGGCGAACTCCACCCGGTTGTGGAGAGCAGGGACCATCCGAACGCTGCCCCAGGTCAGATTATCCTTCGATTTCCCCATCATCCAGAATTTCCCTGAAATAATCCAATGCTGTCCGGTCAAGGATCATTGAGGCCGCCTCCTTGAGGTAGGACAGGATCTTATGACGCTTCGCCTCTTCGGTGAGTCGTTCACGACTGCCGACGAGACGTTTCAATGCGTAACGGGCTATATTGATTCCATCCCTTGCTGAATAACGCTCGTTCGCTTCGTGGGCGGTTTGGAGGAACTCCACGACATACTCAAGGATCTCCTCGTCGCTGAAAGGCAGATTGGTTCTGAGGATTTCCAGTTCCTCGTCTCTTTCCGGAAAATCAATATAGATCTGGGGTTGCAGCCTCGAGTGGATATATTCGGGCAGTTCAAACGTACTGGCATCGTCATTCATGGTCGTACAGAATCGAAAGTCGGGGTGGGCCTTTATTTTGATGCCCGCCACGACGGATTCAACGTAGCGCCTGCTGTCCAACAGCGGCGCCAGGGAGGCCCAGCTCTTTTCGCTCATCCTGTTTCCTTCGTCAATGATGACGATCCCGCCCTTCAACATGGCGGTGACGACCGAACTGGCCATATACCTGATTTTTCCATTCTCCGAGATGACGGGGGTTACGATGAGGTCTTCCGGACGCGTGTCCATGGTCGCTTGGTACAGATACACGGGACGATGAAGGCTCCGTCCTGCATGATAGGCGAGCGTTGTCTTGCCCACCCCGGGCTTGCCCAGAAGCCTTGGGTTGAGTGGAAAATCGTCTTCCCCTATGACCAGCCAGGAGGCCAGGACCTGCGTAACAAGTTCCTGTCGACCCACCCATGACATGGGAATTTCGTCGGGTTGACTCAGATAAAGGTCCACCCCCTCGATTTGAACTTTTTCCATGATGCCAAAACCTCCAATGATCCGCTCAGATTTCCAGGGTGACATTCATTGTACTATGAGCATCAGATTTTGCAAATACCTACTGATTTTTTTTGAAAATGCTTGACTAAATCGAGAGCTTGGAAGAATCTAACGGAAGATCTCCATATAAGTGATCTCCTAACAACGCTCCAGGTGAGCCAATGGGTTTATGGGTAATTTGTGAACAGTCCATCAGAAGGAGGAGGGGAAAATGCGCGGTAGATATGTGACCTTTTTAAAGGCAATAGCGATTTGTCTGGCACTGGGCTTTTTTTCCATTTCAGAGGCGAAGGTCAAGGGACCGGGAAATGCGGTTCTCGAAAATGGACTGAGCTACGTCTACAGGATACAGAATCCTGATGGGAGTTGGCCTCTCGTGGAAGAAGAAGGTGGAGGCGATCTCGAGGCCACTTTGTGGGCAACCCGTTCCATATTCATGAATACAAAACCGGGTGATCCAGGTTATATCCTTGGTCTCAAAGGTCTTTCCTACATCGTCGGCGCTCAGCATAAAGATGGTGGTTTCAGCAACAATTCCGCCCATACCGCCTTTGCCATCATGGCCTTTAAAACATCACGTCAAGGGAAAAATGCCATTGAAAGGGCTTCAAAGTGGCTCAAAGATGTTCAGAATGAGGATGGAGGGTGGAGGGCAGGACTTAAGGGGCCAAGCCTTTCCCTCTATACCGCAGTGGTCTTGAAGGCCTTCAGGATGATCGGCATCCCGAAAAATGATCCCGGCGTGATGAGGGCGATCAAGTGGCTCAAGGATGCGCAGAACGGCGACGGAGGGTGGGGCGTTCCCAAAGGAGGAAGGAGCCTCTCCCTGAGCACCTCCTGGACCTTGAATGCCTTGTCCAGCTACGGCGAAAAGCTGGGTGCAGACTACATGAAAAAGGGTTACGCCTGGCTCACCGAGGCCCAGACTGGGCGGAACGGCGGATTTGTTATTTTTCCCCATCCCGCCACGACCGCCGATCCTGAACTTACGGCCTATTCCATCCTGGCCCTTTCCCATTCAAAAGCCTACAGGGCCCGGGTGAAGAGGGCCGTGGCCTACCTGGCCGACGTCCAGAGACCGAGCGGCGTTTTCGTGAGCAATACCCCGAAGGAATTCAAGAAGAAGACAAAGGCCAACACCCAGACCACCTGTTTTGTCATCTGGGCGCTCAAGGCCGCCGGATACTGATTCTCGATATCAAAACCTTCTTTGTCCCCGGGCGATTCGAACGATTTGCCCGGGGATTTTTTTGAACTGACCTCAACCCTGACCCGGACAAGCCCGCCGGAAAGGACTGCACCGGCCCTCCCGCTGTGGTTCAGCGCTCTTCAGTAAGCGGAAGGGTCATTTTTCAGGCAGCAACAACGTAAAGGTAGTCCCTTTGCCCTGCTCCGTCTCAAAGGCAAGTTCGCCCCTATGTTCCTTGACGATTTTTTTAGTCACCGGCAGGCCCAAACCCGTCCCTTTGTAGCCCTTGGTGGTGTAAAAGTCCTTGAAGAGCCTTCCCTGGATCTTCTCATCAATACCGGTTCCGTTGTCCATAACGGTGAACCTGACGCCCCACCCGTCCGGCTGATCGGTCCTGACCGTAACCACCCCATTTCCTTCCACAATACCTTCAAGGGTGCAGGCATCAATGGCATTGCTGACCAGGTTCAGGAGACAGCGGTGTATGGCGGTCTTGTCCATGGGGACTTTCTGAAGTTTTTCGTCCAGCTCAGGTACGAAGACCACTCCCGAGAGCCCGGCGCGTGCCTCCATCAGTTCCAGGACTTCACGCACAACCTCATTGGGATCGATCCATTCATAATGGGGTTCCCTTTCACTTGAATAGATAAGCATATCCATCACGATATTGGAGATAGGCTCGATGTTTCTCTCAACCATGTTCCAGCCTTTTTTCATCAAATCCACATCCTGCTTGGACATGGCCGAATCGATCACATAGGCGCCTCCCCGGAGCCCGTTCAGGATATTCTTGATATAGTGAGCCAGACCGGCAACGGTTCGCCCGATGGCCGCCATCCGTTGGGCCTGCTCCTTCTCCTTTCGGAGGCGGCGGATTTCACGCAGGTCCTGCACAAAAACCACGCTGCCCACCTCGCAATCCTCTTCGTAAAGGAGTGTCCCGGACAACCTCACCGGTATCGAATCACCCGCCTTGCCGGTGGCACTCACCTCCATGTTGATGATCTTACCCGGAGGTCCATATTGATCAGCGTAAAATGCCTGTCTAACGGCATTTGCGGCAGCTTCAGGAAGAATTTCCGGATAGCTCATCCGACCAACGACATCTTCGGGGGCATAGCCGAGGATCTCTGCGGCACCACGGTTGAAAATCACTATCCTCCCCCTGGCGTCGGTTGCCATGATCCCATCAATGGAATTCATGATAAGGTTCTGGACAAAGGCCTCTCGCCTCTTGATCTCTTCGGTCATCCTGACGCGTTCGGAAAAATCCTGATAGGTCACTATGGATCCCTGAACCTTTCCGGAATCGTCCCTGATGGGAGCCGCGTTGAAATAGAGATGGGTCCCTTTTTCTCCCAGAAGGGGAAAGAAGTGCTCGGCTTCAAAGGCCCCCTCTACTACTGGAGACTTGCGTATATTCATGTCCCGGTAGAGGTCTTCAATGCCGCTCAGATCCCCGTCTATGATCAGGTCCGCCAGAAGAGGTCTTTTGTGTTGAAAAAAAGGCTTCCATTGCCCATCGGTCCCGATCATCTCTTCCTTTGTGAAACCGGTCAGTTGCTCGCAGGCCCGGTTCCAGTAGACGATCTTGTGGCCCTTATCCAGGACAAACATGGGAATCGGGGTCCCGTAGAGCATTCCCTCTGCTGTATTTTTCTGTCGCATGGCCTCTTTTTCGGAAATGCTCAATTCACGGGTTCGCTCCTCCACCTCCTTTTCCAGCTTTTCTGAATAGAGCCTTTGGGATTCCTCAAGCCTTTTTTTCAGGGAGAGGTCACGCACAATCATCTGGAATTGTCTTTCTTCCTCAACCCACGTGATCTGGCATTCGGCAGGAAGCGGTTTCCCGCCTTTTCTCTCAAGACTCAGTTCCACTGAAACAAATCCCAGGGTTCGAAGACCTTCCAGGTGATCTAGGAAGATCGATTGAGAGAAATGGACGGTAAAATCCGAAATCCTCATGGTTTCAAGTTCTTCGGTCGTATAATCCAGCATGTGCGACAGGGCGAAATTCACCTCCAGGATCTTTCCCTGATCATCAAAGAAGGCGAGACCCTCCCGGGCCTTATGAAAGAGATTCCTGTATTTTTTTCGGGATCTTTCAAGGTCCAGCTCGAGTTTTTTTCTCGTGGTAATATCTTTCAGGGTAATGAGGCAGCGGGTCCCTTTCCCAGCGAAATTATCGAGTCGGTTATAGTCTGCTTCGTAATAGACAACCTCACCATTCCTGGAAAAGCGGCATTCTCTGTTCCCACTCTGAAGGTTGTCCAGCACCCTGTCAGACAAGGGGCAGGTGGTCTTCATGCAGGGTTGGCTGCGATCAAACAGGACTTCGTGACATTTCCTGCCGATGACTTCTTCCCTTGTCAATTGGAACTGTAAGAGGAACGTTTCGTTGACATTTAGGATCAGAAGATCCGATGTGATGACAAGAAGGCCGTTTGTCAAGTTGTTGAGGATAGAAGCCGTCTGATCTCTTTCCGCTTCAAGCCGTTCTTCCCCGGCCTTTTCCGCGGCAAGTTTTTCATCTTCAAGGCGGAGAAAATCCCAGAACAGCCGTGCCACGGTGTGATCCATCAGCTGGACCCTGCTCGGCTTTTCCTGCTGAACGGCCTCGCTAACCAAAGGGTTTCCTGTAAGTTCGATGACCAGGTCAAGATCCCTGAGCCTGAACAAGTCACGGTAGTCTCGTGTGGTGTGGACGCCCAGAAGTCGGGCCTTCTTGATGGCGGGGGCAGCAGGATCGATGTCGGCAATGCCGACGAGGTTCATGTGAAGTTGACGGAAGCGATCTCTGGAAATCATATCGATGATGGCAAGACAACCCGATCCACCACCGACGATGGCGACATTGAAGGTTTTCATAATTTGTAATAACTCAGGTTGCCGGGTTCAGAGCTGAACCCAGCCGATTTTGACAGCCATAGGACATTACGAAAGGACTTCTTCGATAAGCGCCAGGAGATGTTGCGGATCCACGGGTTTTTCAAGAAAGCCTTCGGGACCCGGGACGGCATCTTCGCCGTCTCCCAAGGACTTTTTCCTGAAAAAACTTTCCAGATCAATCCCCGTTTCGCCCGACACACCTGTGACCATGATAACCGGGATTTTCTTCAGTTGATCATCTAGCTTGAGTTCATTGAGCATTGCAATGCCGCTTTTTTCCGGCATCATCAGGTCTAGAAGAATCAGGTCGGGGAGTTCCGCCTTGACCTTTAGAAACCCTTCCCGGCCGTTCCGGGCCTCAAGGGGTTCGTAGCCATGGTCTTGAAGCACCGTCGACAGAAAAAGGATAACATCCGGATCATCATCCACAATCAATATCTTTCTGGGCATGTCAAGTCTCCGTCGTCTGTATGAAGGTTCCCGATCGTTTGAAAATTTATATCGCCAGATGGCAATCAAGTCAAGCACGTCATTGGAAAACCCCCCACACCACAAACTCTATTGACTTTACAGGGAACAGGTCTCATCTTTTAAGGTATGGAAAATCAGGACAACACCTTAGCGCCAACAAACGGGACACAGACGCAGATTATCCTGGACAGCATTGCCGACGGCGTTTTTACCGTCGATGGGGACTGGAAAATCACCTCTTTCAACAGGGCGGCGGAGGACATTACGGGAATCAAGAAAGACGAGGCCGTAGGCCGCCACTGCTGGGATGTATTCAGGGCAAGTATCTGTGAGACCCATTGCTCTCTCAAACAAACCATTGAAACGGGCGATCCGGTGGTGGATCAGCCCATCTTTATCGTTACCTCGGAAGGTGAGCGCATCCCTGTGAGCATTTCGACGGCAATCCTGAAGGAGCTTGATGGAAAGGTGATCGGTGGTGTTGAGTCCTTCCGTGACCTTAGCGTGGTAGAAGAGCTTCGCAAGGCTCTCAATGAACGCCATTCATTTTTTGATATTATCAGTAAAAACGAAGAAATGCGCAGGCTTTTCCAGGTTCTTGAGCAGGTGGCGGCAAGCAACAGCACCGTCCTCCTTCAGGGGGAGAGCGGGACAGGCAAGGAATTGTTCGCACGGGCGATCCATTCCCTGAGTCGGAGGAAGAATGGCCCCCTTGTTACGATCAACTGCGGCGCCCTTCCGGATACCCTGTTGGAATCGGAGCTGTTCGGCTACAAAGCCGGCGCATTTACAGATGCCCGGAGAGACAAGCCCGGTCGCTTTGCCCTCGCGGAAAAGGGTACACTATTTCTTGATGAAATCGGAGACATCTCTCCCGCCCTCCAGGTTCGGTTGCTGCGTGTTCTCCAGGACAGGATATATGAGCCCCTCGGAAGCACCCAATCAAAAAAGGCAGATGTTCGGATTGTGGCGGCCACCCATCAGAATCTCGATGAACTGGTGCAGAAAGGGCAGTTCCGACAGGACCTCTACTACCGCATCAATGTGGTCAAACTTTCTCTCCCTCCCCTGAGAGATCGAAAAGAAGATATTCCCCTTCTTGCGGAACATTTTATCCGCAAATTTAACCGGTTGAACGACAGGCACATAAAAGGGCTTTCTCCGGAAGCCCTGGGTCTCATGATGGCGAATGATTTCCCGGGGAATGTCCGGGAACTGGAAAATATGGTGGAATATGCCTCTGTCGTCTGTAAGAACAGTATCGTGGGTCCCGAGCATTTGCCGGGACATCTTCCGCCTCCCGAAGGGGTACGTACCGAATCGGTTCATCGGACCATGAACTCCGAAGCGTCCTGGGAGGAGACAGAGAGGGCTTTTATTGTCGCAGCCCTTAAGA
Organism: uncultured Desulfobacteraceae bacterium; assembly: GCA_964404085.1. Taxonomy (GTDB): domain Bacteria; phylum Desulfobacterota; class DSM-4660; order Desulfatiglandales; family Desulfatiglandaceae; genus CAYUCJ01. The sequence continues at coordinate 7,934 of CAYOIU010000103.1, forward strand.
AAAACAATTGGAAAAAAGCTGACACCGCCCATGACCTCGGCATCCATCCCTCGACGCTCTGGCGCAAGATGAAACGGCTTGGAATTAAGAGCGCTTTCCCCGAATCCCGATGATTTCCACCCGGCGTCCCGCTTATGGTTTGTTACCTTTACAAAGATAAGGGCGCAATGTAAAATACCCACTTGATTTCGGATATCATTCCGAGGGAAACAATGGTGTCATGGAAATCTGGAGCGAGGTCCACGATTTCCTGGCAGGCGGACCAATTTGACTTAATCGCAAAAGGAGGGAGCAATGGGAAAGTATCTTTTCGTATTGACCAGAGGTCTTGAAGACCCTACGCGCGTGACCAGGTGTCTTCAGCTTGCCAAGGTGGCCAAAGAGCAGGGAAACGATGTGCACCTTTTCCTGACGGATGACGCGGTGGTGCTGTCCAAACCGGGGATTGTAGATACCGTGAAGGCGCCGACAGGCGATGGGGCCAAGGAGTATTTTGACTATATTGTGGGGCAGGAAATCCCCATTTACGTTTGAATCCCCTGTGCCAAGAATCGCCAGGTCGGCGAACAGGACATTGTCAAGACGGCACAATTTGCGGGCGCACCCAAGCTGATCTCCCTGTCGGAAGGCGCAACGGTCTTTACTTTTTAAGCTCCAGGTTCACGGTTTCGGAGTACATGGTTCAAGGGTCCGTTGCAATTTTTCATTCCGGGAGATATGGGGAGGTGTGAGAAACACCCATGGAAGATTACATCAAAGTCGCCATATTGGATAATGAGGTGGAGGCCCGCCTGATTGAATCCATCCTCGAAGAGCGGGAGATTCCCCATATGCTCAGGTCCTATCATGATACCGCCTATGATGGCCTGTTCCAGACCCAGAAAGGGTGGGGGGAAATCAGGGCAACGAAATCATTTGAGAAGGAGATTCTTGATATTGTTGGTGATGTCAGGAGTGAGGCAGGGACTCCATGCTAGAGCACGAGTGCCGAGATGAGCGCACCCGCCAGGACGACCCAGAGGATGTCCACCTTCAGGCGTAGAGCGACAAAAGCAGCCACTGCGATGATGACCGACAGGATACTCCACTGGACATCAAGACCAAACCGGATGGCAACGGCCAGGAGCAGACCCACGAAGGAAACAAGTGCCCCGCGGAGTCCCCGCTGGAGCACGGGGCTGTGCTGGAGGCGATCAAAGTAGGGAACCACGATTGTCAGTATGATGATCGACGGTGTGAAGACACCGATACTTCCCACGATAGCTCCCGGGATGCCTGCAAGAAAATACCCCACGAATGTGGCTGTAATCACGATGGGACCCGGTGTCACCTGCCCAAGGGCGATGCCGTCCATGAACACCCTGCTGTCCATCCAGTGCCGAACCCCCACCACCTCGTGGAGCATGAGAGGGACGGATGCATAGCCGCCCCCGAAGGCAAAAAGATCCACCTTGAGCATCAGCGTGGCCAGATCAAAAAGCCTCCTTTCAAAAAAAAACAGGAAAACCAGCCCCATCGTCAGGAGCACGATCATCACAATAGCCGGACGCAACATGGCCCAGGCGTTTCCCTGAAGGCTCGCTGTGTGCACACCCTTTGTGAGATCCAGTTTCATGTAGAGGACCAGACCCAGGAATGCGCAAGCGATGATTGCGATGATGGGGCTTCCCCCGACGACCAGGAACCCTGCAGCACCCAAACCCAGGAGCACATCCTGCCATTTCCTGATGGAACGACGGCCGAAATTGATTGTGGCGTTTGCCACCAGGGCCACGACAATTACCTGGAGGCCGGTAAACAGGGAAACAACCGCAGGCAGATCGTGGGCCTTGCCGTAAAGAGCTGAAAGGAAGACCATCAATACGAAGGAAGGCAATCCGAACCCCACGTATGTCGCGACCCCACCCAAGGGACCTCCGGCCCGGAGTCCGGCATAGGCGGCGGCCTGCATGGCCGTCGCTCCCGGGATGGTCTGGCAAAGAGCTACCCCATCCTTGAACGAATCATCCGATAGCCATTTCCTTTTCTTGACCGCCAGGTCTCTGATATACGCCACCATGGCCGGGCCGCCGAATGCCGTCAATCCGAGCCTCAGGAAGGCAAGGAACAAGGTGCAGACAAAGAGGACTTTGTTCAAGGTTTCACCCTGTTCATTGGGCCTCTCGGGAGAGGTTCGTCCTATCACCTTTCAGGCCCGGAGGTAAACTCGGGCGTCATGGAATATTTCTCCTTTTTCGTCCTGTAAGGCACGGGGGACAGAAATATTCCGATCTCACCACTCTCCGATATCCGCCACAAGCGACCGGTAGTGGTATCGAGCATAAACTTGTCTTTCCCGGAATCCGATATCTGTCCAAACACAAATCTTCCCACCGGGCTGGACAAGGTTCCCACGCTCGGCCTTTGTTGTGCCTGTTGTTGGGAAATGCCAAAGGGTTGCGCTCCGGCCGGTTGTATCCCTGGAAACGAAAGGGAAAAACAAAGCACCGTTCCGGCGAACAGAATTCTTCCTTTTTTCATCTTGCCCCCCTTTCAAACACGGGTTAGCAGTTTTGTTTTGCATAGAATCGCATAACATACTACCATGTCAAGGCTTCAGTCATTTTCCGTGAAAAAATACAAAGAAAGGGAAATCATATGAGCCTATTCGTCGTTGACCCTGAGAAATGCAAAAAAGATCATATCTGTGTGGATGAGTGTCCCGCAAAGATCATTGAGATGAAAGACAAGGATTCACCGCCGGTGCCCGTCAGCCGTGCCGAGGAGTTTTGCATCCAATGCGGACATTGCGTTGCGGTCTGTCCTTACGGTGCCCTTTCTCATAAGACCATGGCCCCGGAACAATGCCCCCCGGTCCGGAAAGAGCTCCTGCCGAATCCGGAGTGGGCAGAACACTTTCTCCGTTCCAGGAGATCCATCCGAACCTACAAGAAAAAGGGGGTGGAACGGGAAACCATCACAAAACTCATTGATATTGCTCGCTATGGTCCCTCCGGCAGCAACAGTCAGCCGGTCCGGTGGCTCGTCATCCATGACAGTGAAGAGCTGAAAACCCTGGCCGGCCACGTGGCGGACTGGATGCGCTTTCTCCTCAAGGAACAAAAGGAGATGGCCCTTTCCCTGCACATGGACCGTGTCGTAGCGGGCTGGGATGCGGGGACGGACCCCATCTGCCGCAAGGCACCCCACGTGATTATCACCCATGCCCCAAAAGACGACCGCGCCGCGCCGGCGGCCTGTACCATCGCCCTGTCCTATCTGGATCTGGCCGCCCCGTCCATGGGCCTTGGCGCCTGTTGGGCAGGCTATTTTAACGCTGCCGCCAGCATGTGGCCCCCCATGCAGGCGGTCCTGGGTCTTCCCGAGGGGCACACCAGCTTCGGGTCCATGATGATCGGTTACCCCAAGTATGCCTACTACCGCCTCCCCTTGCGAAATGAACCCCACATTACATGGCGGTAGAAAGCGTCACATGGAAGATTCCCGTCTTCAGTGGCAACCCATAACCATCCTCCTGATCCTGGCCCTGGTCTGGGGCGGAAACATGGCCTCCATCAAGATCGGCGCCAGGGATATGGCCCCCCTGTTCATGGCGGGCCTGCGGTCCCTGGTGGCGGCTATCGGCCTCTATATCTGGATGAAGATCAAGGGGATGAAGGTTTT
>CAYOIU010000104.1:0-11459 GCA_964404085.1 uncultured Desulfobacteraceae bacterium
TTGGCCTTGGCTGTGGCGTATCGGTACTGGATCAACCCTTTGGGCCGGATACCATCGATGCTCCCTTTGACCAGGAGACCATTGAGGTCAATCTCCAGATCCAGGGAATGGATCGGCGCATCCCCGGTCTGTTCCAGGACCTTTTTCGCAAAGGCTGCCACCCCCTGGCTGGTGCGGTCAAATGCACATTTCCCTATCATGCCGAGAGGCATCCGCCCCTCTGCTTTGAATTTCCTGTAAAGATGGCCAGGGTCCCCGCCTGCGAGTGTTTCTCCCAAAAGTTCCTGTTCAAGCAGGTATTTTTCAAGACCCCCCAATTCAAAAGGCTCTGTTTCATCGAGACCCGTGTCTTGTACTTCCAGGGTGATGCCCAAACGCTCCTTTAAAAAGAATCTTGCCGGGCTGCTGAAAAAGGTCATCAAGGCGTCCAGAGTCACCTTCTTCCACACATCTCCTGGGGCAGAGATCCCGGTCGATACAAAGGCTCGGGGTGCCTTGGTAGGCGAAAGTTTCTGCATGGCCGCCTCAAGGTTCTCTGCTGAATAGCTGAAATATTTCCCGTTACCTTGAAAATAACCGGGACTGAAGGCTTGGAGCCTGTGTTTTACCACGAGTCTTTCCTGCACATTTTCAGTGGGAGTCCCGGGGAATTCGAAATTTTCCTCAAGGTAATCCAGGAGTTCACTCACAAGGGAAGATGGGGGGATCGAGGTGTTGTCCTCCGCGCTCTGCCCCACGTAGCTGATACAGAGGAGGTCCCTTGCGGAGAGAAGGGCTTCCAGGAAAAGATAACGATCGTCGCTGCGGCGGGAACGGTCTCCGCGCCTGGGGTTATGCACCATGAGGTCGAAGCCCAGCTTCCTGGTCTGCCGGGGGTAGGCATCGCCGTTCATCCCCACCATGCAGATGACCTTGAACGGTATGCTTCGCATGGGAAGCATGGAACAGAAGGTGACGCCTCCGGTCAGGAAACCCGAACCATAGGCCTTGTTCCCCAAATGTTTGAGAAACGCGCTTTTGATGGTGTCAAGGGGAAGGACCCCGGAGAATCCCGAAATTTCAACCTGTTCCTTTAGATCAGCCAGTGACCGCCTGATCAGTTGAGCGTTTCTCTCCCAGGTACCCTCTTCCGAGAAGAGGTCCTCCAGGATCTTTTGAAGGGTTTGCACCCAAACCTGTATGGTTCGGGGTTCCCCGAGATCCGCAACATGGACCATGAGATTTTCGAGGAAGGCCGCAAAACGGCCCAACACCTCGGCATCTTCTCCCTCCACCTGGTCGAAGGGAAGGACATCCCGGAAGATTCGCCCGGCGTCAGAACCGGGCATGGCATAGCCCAGGAGGAGTCTGTCCAGGCCGAAACGCCAGGTGTTTTCGGCGTAGTAGGGAAGGCCCATTTTCTGCCTTTGTGCGCCGTCCCGGCCCCAACGGATTCCGCTCTCGCTGGTCCAGCGGCGGATGGTGGAGAGGTCCTGTTCCGTAAATCGAAATTTTTCACGGATGGCCTCACATTCGAGGAGGTTCAGAACGTCCTCCGAGGTGAAGCGACCCTTGGAGAGTTCCAGAACGGCCAGGAAGGATTGAAACAGGGGGCTTTCCGTCACCACACTTCGGTCGGCGATGCTGAAGGGGATTCGCGTTTCTTCACTCTCCGGGACCCCGAAAACGGCCTGGACAAACGGGGCGTAGATTTCGATATCCGGCGTCATGACGACGACGTCCCGTGGTTGAAGGGTGGGATCGTCTTCAAACATGGAGAGCATTTGATCGTAGAGGACCTCCATTTCTCTCATGGGCGTGTGGCAGGAATGGATCCGTATGGATTGGTCATCGGCAGACACCGGGGGCTTTTCCGATCCCTCCGTAGCCCTGTCCCTGAGATTGAGGATGTCGGCCTGAAGGGCCTGGAGCAGGTTCGCGGGTTCAAACTCCGTGAAATGCAGCTCTTCCTCGCATTCGAGTTCCGTGACCATGGAAAAGAACTCACGGCCGAGGGTCCCCATGGATGCAAGGAGACTGTTCCCTTCCTCCAGGTGAAAGGGTCCCGGTTCGTCCCCGCCCTGTCCGCTTCTTTTAAGGAATGCCTTCCTTTCCCGCTGGGAGAAAATGTCGCCCCAGTATTCCCTGCAGGGGTTCATGAGAAAAAGATTGACTTCGGTAACGTTGGAGAGGGCCGAGAGTATCTGGAGGTGGAAGGGGGGAAGGGTCGAGATGCCGAATACCGAAATACGTTCCGGAAGCTCTAAGAACCCAGGTTTGTCCTCCTTATTAAGGGTTGAGATCAGCCTCCGGTGGAGGGCTGCCCGGTGAAGGCCTTCCTTTTTCCTGTTGAGAAGTCTCCAGAGCATGGCCTGCCATTGTTTTTCTTCACCATTTTCCCAGGAAAGGACCCTATCGGGCCGGAAGGTCAGATACTGGTCGAAGAGGTCGGAGATAACGTTTGCAAGCTGGTATTTCTTGAGTTCTCTCCTGGCTCCCCCCACGTAAGCACGGATGGACTCAAACCCGGACTGGCCGACGCAACCGGGAAGGAGGTCAAGAATCCGCCAGGTCATGATCGCAGGGTCGAATGGGGACCTTCCAGTAATGTCTCCCAGAACCGTGCCGGCAACACCTTCCACGAAGGCATTGGGGAAAGGAAACTGGACGTTGGCGCAGACACCGTGATGCATGGCGAGCTGCATCTTCAGCCATCGCTCCATGCCCTTGCTCTGGACCACGATGATCTCTTTTTCGAGAGGTGAAGACAAAGGGGCTTTCAAGACCTCGGCGATTCGTTTTCCGAGGATCTCCATGCGATTGCTGGTGTAGACTTTCAGGCCTTTTTTCATGGGTTTTTCACGTCAAGAAAAGGTCATAGCGCTGTTCACCTTCTTATCTTTCTCCTGATGAACCAGCCGATTGCAAACAGCAGCAGTAGGATCAGCAGCAATGCACCCAGGGTCGACCAGGTGACATAGGTCCCGCGTTTGAGCAATTTGTAAGGATTCAGGCTGGCCTCGATCACGTTTCTTCCCAGCTTGCTGCGGTATTTTTCCGGAATATTGGGAATCCCGTCTCCGTCCGTGTCCTTGAAACTGCGGACGTATTCCATGACGGCCTTCCATTCCTTCAATTCCTGAATGCCGGGCCTCTGTTTGTCAGCATCCACACGCATGGTTTTCAGGTCCTCGACGGGCCGGCCCTGGCTGTTCTTTGGCACGATGTCCAGTATGTGGAATGTGAAGTCGCCGACGACTTTCAGGAACGTGGCGTTGTAGATGTCAGCCACCACACGCAAAAGTCTCTTATTGGAAGGCGAATAGTCCAGCGGTGTGTAGCCCTTTTCCTCGTTTCCCAGACGGATGTCCGTAACACGGTCGAAAATCATCCGATAAGGGTTGTAGGTGAACTGCACACCTGAAAGCTGTAGAAAATAGTCGCTCCCTTTGATGGGATAGATGCTGGTCAGGATTTCCAGCGCCTTTTTTATTTCAGACGGATAGACGTAAATGGAGATGAGTGGGTAGCCCATGGTCTCGGCCCCATCAAAACCGATCCCAAGGGGAATGGCCCGAAATACGTCACACACCGCAACCTTCCCGGTTCGGCCTTTCGCAATGGGGTCCCGGATAACGCCGTTGGATATCACCGATACATCCACCCGGTTGCCCGGTTCACCGCTCATGTGTTCGCTCTTCCGGACATACCAGCCCAAGGCGTCGGCAATGAGGTTCCCCAGGTTCGATTCCTCCGTCTTTATCGTCAGGTCAAAAGGGGTCTCGGCGATCACTTTCTTGAAAGAGAGGTGGGCCTCCGAAAGAATGTCTCGATCAATCTGATCCTCGAAGGTCTGAATCCGGTTTGATATTTCCGGATCACCCTTGATGGTGTCGTTGATGGGGATGACCTCATAGCTTTTGAGGGACACTTTTCCATTGCTCAGCTTCACATCGAGCACTCCCAGTTGCTTCCCATACGCCCAGGCCTGAACAATGATAGTGCCGTTCACCTGGAGCGGTGTGTCCAATTTGGTGTGGGTATGTCCGCTGATGATCACGTCGATGTCCTTCACTTCCCGGGCCAGGATTTCATCTTCCGATTTCTTTTTGTTCGGCGAAAGCCCACTGTGGGACAAACAGATCACCACATCGACCTTTTCGTTTTCTCTTAGAACCTTCACCATTCTCCTTGCGGACACAATGGGGTCTTCGAAATGGACCGGGGAGGCGAAGGGGGCCACCTCAGCGGCATCCTTGCCCATCAGTCCGAAGAACCCGATGCGGGTTCCGTCAACTTCCAACACCCTATACGGCTTGACAATTCCCGCTGTAAAAACCTTTTCCAACTCATCGTCAGCAGCACTTTCTTGACTGAAAATCGCGTTGGAACAGACCAAAGACGGAATCTGCCCGACCCTGCTTGCAGTGTTCAGGATTCTGGCCAATCCCCGGGGCTTGAGATCAAATTCGTGGTTCCCGAGAGTGACCATATCATACCCCATCATCTTTATGAGTCTCAGTTCAAAGGCCTGTTCCCGACTGAGGAGTTGGAACAGGGATCCCATGAGAAAATCCCCCGCATCCAACACCAGGACCGGATTCCGTCGATCCCTCTTGACGTCCTTGATGACGGTGGCGATTCTGGCCAAGCCCCCGAGGGTATGGTCGTCCCCGATGACATCGGGCGTGTAGTCCAAATTTGAAGGTGCCCCGAGAAAGTGGGAGTGCAGATCATTGGAGTGTATGATGGTCAGCACCCTTTCGCCGGCATGGGAAGGGCGGAAAGAAAGGGAAAGCGTGATGAGAAAGAACAGGATGGCCATGCGTTTCATTGTAAAGCCTCCTTTCAAGGGCTGGTCATCAGAGGAAGACCTCCGTGTCCTCAGGCATCTTTGCAAGTTAGGGGAGCAAATACCTGACATTTCCTGCAAAGCTTCATTTTTTCACGCCAGTCCCTTTGGACAGTGCCGGCGCAAATGGTTCCGTTAATGAACCAGCACATCTTGCCCGCCCGGAATTCCCAGGCCGGGCATTTTTGTTTCCGTTCCGGAGGACAATGGTTAACCTGCCAGCACTCTTTCAGCCTTTTGTCGTTTTCCGGTCTCTTGGCGTAGAGGAACAGAATCTGGCGCTCGGCGTGCATGGGCACGCGCCGCCACCCCTGTTCATAGCTGTGGATGGCCTTGAGGGAAGTCCCCATCAATTCCGCCATTTCTTTCTGGGTCTTGCCCATTTTCTTCCGATAGTACGAGAATTCATTCTTGGTCATCCGGGCCTCCCGAAATCCAGTGATTTTCAGTCGAATGGTCACTATTTTCATTGGCACCAGGGTGTGCCACGATGTAACATGCGCGGTGAGTACCCGAGCATAATACAGATTTGATGAAAAAGTAAACCCGCTATGGAACTTTTATTCCTGGTAGTTGTGGGCAGTTATCTCCAGGGTGTGGACGAGAACGGCTCCCCCTGAGAGTTCAATAGCTCTTCGAGCAACAGGTATGATGAAATGCTATCTCCAGGCCCAATGCGCGGGCCTTGGCTACCGCCTCCTCAGCGGGCATGGCGATGCGGTTAATGCCGGCTTCCAGGGCCAGCAGATCCGTTTCCATCCTGTGTCTTCCCGGTGGTCGCGCACAGCTCAGCGATATGGGCACCCTTGGTATTTTCAAACGTGAGGCCGCTATGAACCGTGCAACCGTCTCCGGTTCGGGCGGCTGAACACCTTCCATGGGCGTTTGTCTGATGGGCTGGAGAACAACGATGACAAGGGCGTAGATGGTGTGGGCCGCGATCATTTGAAGGGCGTTTAATTCACCCCTGATTTCACCATAGTGGAGCCCTATCACGATATGAGGGATGAGGGGGACGCCCGTGGCGGCCAGGGCTGCCAGCGAGGTTTCCATGGCCTTGAGACCGCCCGGCAGGTGATAGACGGCCCGCATGGTGGCTTCGGATCCCACCACGTCCATCAAGAATTCGTCGATCCCCGCCTCTTTGAGAAGCATGGCCGTCTCAGGGTCTACAAGACCCGTGTGAATAGATATCCTGAGACTTGTGCGATGCTTGATCCAGGCAATGGCATCCAGAAACCTCCTCCAGGGAAGCGCCCCTGCATTGTCTGAACCACCGCTGAGCAGGATACCCGTGTTGCCCTCGGTATCGAGACGGTGACAGAGATCCATTAAGGTGTCCGGATCTGTGGCGGGGAGCATGTCTTCAAGAATTTTCCGGTGGCAGTGATCGCAATTCAGCGCGCAGGCGGATCCCGTCAGGGAGACGGCGGGATATTTCCCCCGTTCACCCAGGTAGAACATCTTCCCCGGAATAAAATACTGGATTTGTTTGCCATGGGTTGCCCATGAGAGTTCTCTTGCCTCGTCCATGAGTTCTCCAAGATCCATGGCCTTGAGAGATTCCCAGTCACTAAACACATCATGATTCATGATTGAACTCCTAAAAGGCAACCCGGGTGCGTCTCAAAAGAGCAGAAACATCTCCGCGGTGATTTCCCCAAGTTACTTCGGCACCCCAACACCGACAATTAATAAAATAGAAAGGCAGGAAAATCCTCTTTGACAATTCTTCGCTGTAGGATAACATTCAGAAGCAGTCTAGGTATGGTGATTTCCGGAGTCAAGGCAAAATAACCACATTGTAACAGAAAAGGCGATAGGGACTGGATGCCGCCGTCAGGGTTTGGATCCCGAAGTTGTTTGGGATTTTGGGCACTTCCGGAAACATCATGACATGGATCCCCGGCTGGCTTGGAAATGAAGACATCATAGAAACGGGAAGAAACACGAGGTGGATGCAGGGGGAAAGAGGCATGTCAAAAATTCTGGCCATATACGGAAGTCCTCGCCGCAAAGGAAACACGGCGATTCTGCTTCAAAGAGCGGTCCAGGGGGCACGGGAGGCAGGTGGTGAAGTGGAGGAACTCGTTCTCAGGGACCTGAAAATGTCCCCGTGTCTCGAAATCTACGGGTGCAAAGAGACTGGCCGGTGTGTCATTGATGACGATTTCCAGAAGGTCTATGACCTACTTCTCTCCGCCAGGGGTATCATCCTGGCTTCACCCATGTTTTTTTATTCCATCAGTGCCCACACGAAAATCCTCATGGACAGATGCCAGTCCCTTTGGGTCAGGAAGTACTGGATAGAAAAACATCCCTTCGGGAAATCCGATGCGACGCGAAAGGGGCTCTTTATCTCGGTGGGTGCCACCCGCGGAAAGAAGCTTTTCGACGGTGCCCTGCTCACCGTAAAGTACTTCTTCGATACCTTTGACGCAGAACTCTGGCGGTCGCTCCTCTACCGGGGACTGGATCTCGAAGGGGACATCCTGAAAAAACCCGAATACCTGAAGGAGGCTTACGAGGCAGGGCGGGAGCTGGCCCTGGCAGTCTCCAACTCCCGGAAAAGTTCGATCACATGAAAGGCATTTCAAAGGCGGACCGGCTGAAGGAAAAGATCATTTCCTGGTATCTTCAGGAGGAGAGAGACCTTCCCTGGCGGAAAACCACCGATCCCTATGTCATATGGGTTTCGGAGATCATGCTTCAGCAGACGCAGGTCTTGACCGTCATTCCCTATTTCCAGCGGTTTATACAACAGTTTCCCACAGTGCACGACCTGAACAGGGCCTCCCTGGACGAGGTCTTGAAGGCCTGGGAAAACCTGGGCTACTATGGAAGGGCGCGCAATCTGCACCGGGCGGCACGCATCGTAACGGGGGTGACGGGGGGGAAGATCCCGAATGACTTTGGGGAGTTATGCCGTCTGCCGGGCATCGGCCCCTACACGGCCGCAGCCATCCAGAGCATAGCCCACGGGAAAAAGATCCCGGCGGTGGACGCAAATGTAAGCCGTGTGCTGAGCAGGCTTTTCCTCGTTCGTGTACCTGTGAACCGCCCGGACGGGCGGAAGCGCATCCGAGAACTGGCCCATTCCATCCTGCCGGAGACAGATCCGGGGCAATGGAACCAGGCTTTGATGGATTTCGGGGCCACGGTATGCAGACCAAGAAAACCCCTCTGCGAAACTTGTCCTATTTCCCCCGAGTGCAAGGCCCGACAATTAGGTCTCCAGGAAAGTCTTCCTGTAAAGGCCGTTTCGCGAACCATCCCACACAAGAAGATGGTTGCAGCAGTGGTTCGCAGGAAATCGGGTCGGATCCTGATTATCAGGCGTCCCGACAAGGGCCTCCTGGGTGGTCTCTGGGGATTTCCCATTGAAGAAAAGAGACCCGGAGAATCCCACAAAGACACGTTGCACCGCATGCTCGGCGATGCCCCGCGGATCCAAGTGACCGGATCCACGCCCCTCAAAACGATCCAACACGCCTATACCCATTTCCGCATGACGGTCCATCCCTTCAACTGCCTCCTAGACGGAGATGTGCCTCCTCAAGAGGGACCACCGGTCCTTCATTGGGTTTCCATTCGGGAGATGGAAACCTTTGCCCTTTCAAAGGTCGATCGCAAGATTCTCGAGGCGGGGAATTTCTGAGCGGGATGCACGTAAGTGGACAAATCACCTTTCGCGCCTTATATTCACATGAATTGAGCGATTAGCCTTCAGCAATTAGCTATTAGGAGTCGATCATGGACCAGGTCAAGAAGGACTATGCCTTTCGCAGCGTTTTCAGCCTGAAACCTCTTATGGACTATTTACAGTCCCAGGCAACCGATTCTTGCACGGTGGGGACCTGTAAACGGGACGGCCTGGAAGGGATTCTTGAAAGGGTTCCTGAACTTGGGGGACCTATCAAGGACCTTTCGGTCCTGAAACGGCACGCCGAAGCGGTTCAGCAGCTTATGGATTTTGTCTTTCCGGTGGCCTTCTGGGATTCAGAAGCGGTCGCCTGCATGATCCCCTTTCACATGACGCCTGTTTTCGTCTCCCCGCAATTCAGGCGTTTTTTTCTGAACAAAGACAATTCCTATCGCGGCCGACGCAACCTGGATGAGGCCTCCTTCAACAGAGGGCGGGTTATCAGGGCCTATCTCTTTATCCTGAAAAAGTTTTATGGAATCGAACAGGACTTTGATTATCCGGTAATCAATATCATATCAGATCCCGAGACAGGGCTTGACCGTCATTTCAAGATGCAGGTGGACTTCCGGTTTGTGGACGTCGAGGCTCTGAACAACCCCAAATCTCTCACAGCCGAAGAAAAGAACACCATTTTGAGACATATTGCAGAGCCTGAGGTCATTAGGGAGATCCTGCCTCCCGAGGATTTTGAAATACAGGGTTTCACGATCTTCCAGGCGGTGGAGGTGACGGAGAGCGAGGTCCTCGTTGGGCTGGAAAGGGACCTGGTGGACCAGAATTCCATTGTTTCGAGGGAAAATTTTCTCAGGGTTCAGGAGAGGCTCAGAACCCTCTTGAAGCGTCCCCGGCTGGTGGCGGGTCTTGCCGCAATCCAGGATGATCGCATCCTGCTCCTCAATACGGGGGCGGAGATGAAGGAGAGTTGCATCTTTGCGAACTCCCAGCATGTCTCTGTTCATGAGTTCAAGGACACCCATTTTATGCAGGCCGCGGAAAGCGGGGAAATCGTCATTATCCCCGATCTCATGGAAGAGCCGACTTTCCATCACCAGCACTTAGAGGATTTTATCCGGATGGGTGCACGGTCCCTGCTGATCGCCCCCCTTTTTTTCCAGGGGGAGTGTATCGGCATGTTGAATCTGGCATCCCCCGAACCGGGGGCCCTTGGCCCCATGGAAGCCCTTGTGATGCGTCAGATCAAGCCCCTTTTCGCCATGGCCATCAAGAGGGCCCTGGATGACCTGGACAACCGGGTTCAGTCCATCATCAAACACGAGTGTACGGCCATCCACCCTACCGTGGAATGGCGGTTCAGGAAGGCGGCCCTGAATTACCTCGAAGATATGCAGGGGGGTGAGACCTCTGAAATAGAGCCTATTATCTTCAAAGACGTCTATCCCCTCTATGGCGTTGCCGACATCAGGGGGTCCACCGAGGCCAGAAACAGGTCCATCCAGATGGACCTGGCCGAACATCTGAAAAGGGCCCTCGACATCGTCAGGACCGCCGACAGGACCAAACCCCTTCTGATTCTTCGGGAACTGGCAGGTCGCATTCAGGATCATCTCGAGCGCATTGAATCGGGCCTCGGAGCGGGGGATGAACTCTTTGTGGCGAGATTCCTCCAGGAAGAGGTGGAGACGCTTTTTGGACATTTCCGGGATTATGACCCTGAAGTGGTGAAGGCCATAGCCGCTTATGAATCGGCTGTCGATCGGAACGTGGGGACTGTCTACAGGATGCGAAAGGAATTCGAGGAAAGCGTCTTCCTTCTCAACGACCGTCTCGCCGGATACCTGGACCAGGTCGAGTCGGAGGCGCAAGCGGTTTTTCCCCATTACTTCGAACGACACAAGACCGATGGGGTGGATTACCTTATCTATCTTGGGGGAGCACTCGCAGAAGACGGGGGATTTCACGAACTCTATCTCAAGAACATGCGGCTCTGGCAGCTCAAAGCGGCCTGCGGCCTGGCGTGGCACACAGCACAACTGAAGGCGTCACTCCCAGTCCCCCTGGATACGGCCCACCTCATCCTCGTACAAGACACGCCGCTCTCCATCCGCTTCCGCTACGATGAGAAGCGGTTCGACGTGGATGGGGCTTATGATATCCGGCACGATATCATCAAGTCGCGAATCGACAAGGCCATGGTGAGGGGAGGTGAGGAGAGACTTACACAGCCTGGGAAGGTGGCCGTCGTCTATTCCAGCCGGGAAGAGGAGCAGGGGATCAGTCAGCACATTGATTTTCTGCTTTCCGAGGGCTATTTAAAGGGAACTCCCGAGCACTTTGTGCTCGATGCCCTCCCCGACGTCCAGGGGCTCAAGGCCTTGAGGGTGGAGGTGGACCTCGAGTCGAAGGCCTTTGAGGCACAATAGCTCACGAACGTGCGCCATCCTCTCCTTTCCAAAAACCGGGTAGAAACCCGACAAGTTCCATGTCCCATCCCCTTTGGGCCTGCAATGTTTTAGGGGGATAGTGCCTTAATTTGATCTCCGAGTCTGTTTTCTTGTAGAAAGAATTTCAATCAGCGTTGATTTCCTTTAATTCATGTTTTTTTGTTGAAATATTTTCTTTATTGTTTTTTAATGGATGCGTCTGATCCCGTTCAACCCTCTTCAGTTCCACGCCTTTTTTCCACAAGCGAAGCCTCAAACAGAATCCGGATATCGGGAGGGACGTGTTTCAGGAGATATTACCTTTTTCTGCATATTGCTCATTTGAGAAGTTATGCAGATAGAAAAAGAAAGAATATCTCATAACGATTTTGTCAAGGCTTTCAGTTTTTCGGTGATATACAGAAACTATCTGCCAACTTGTTGTCGAGGATTGCAATCCGCTGGCCGTGAGCCGCTTCGCGCCTCCCAATCGGGTAGCCGGGGGTTTCTCTCCCCCAGCCCCCACACCACCTAGCATGCG
>CAYOIU010000105.1:0-11455 GCA_964404085.1 uncultured Desulfobacteraceae bacterium
GAACGGAACGTTCTTCAAGCCATGGGTTATGAGGTTACGCGGATTATGGGCTGTCACGAGGATGTACCGCCGAAGCAATTCACCAATGAAATGATCGGCCGTCTGCCTCCTGAAGAGGCTTACCGGCTCGCGCTTGAGGTTGATGGTGGCAGCAATGAGGCGATATTTATAAGCTGCACCAATTTTCGTGCCATTGAGATCATTGATGGACTGGAAAATGTGACAGGAAAGCCCGTGGTTTCAAGCAATCAGGCCACCATGTGGTATGCATTGAGAAAAATGGGCATCAGAGACTCATTAGCTGGTTTTGGTCGATTGATGGAAGACTTTTAAAGGGAAAGAGGACACCTGTTGGTGGAAAGAATCTTTATGCCCAGTCTCCCATATGATAGACATTTGCGAAAATGGGGATGGATCGGAGAGAACAATGCGAATAGGAATTGACGTGGGTGGCACCTTCACTGATACGATTCTAGTGAACGAGAAGACCGGATCTTTTCACTACACCAAGACGCCCACGACCCATCATGATTTGGCTGAAGGTGTGCTTAAAGGTCTGGAAGAGATTCTCCGGATAGGGGAAGTATCAATGGGTGATATCGATTATATCATTCATGGGACCACCATCGGTACCAATGCCATCGTGGAGGGACAGGGAGCGAGAGTTGGGCTCATTACCACCGGGGGTTTCGAGGACGTCTTGGAGATAAGACGGGTGGCAAGGCCCAAGGAAGCAGCCTTTGATTTCGGCGCTGACAATCCACCTCCCTTGGTTCCACGCTATCTGCGAAAAGGGGTCAAGGAGAGGATAGACAGTAAAGGACGAGTGGTGACTCCCTTGGATGAGGAATCGGCTGTTGCAGCTATTCGCTATCTTGGGGATCAGGAGGTAGAGGCCATTGTCATTTCATTGTTGTTTTCTTTTCTTAACCCGGCACACGAACAGAAGATAGGTGAAATCTGCAGGGAATACCTCCCTGGAATGCCGGTTTCACTGTCTTCCGAGATCTGCCCTGAATTCCGAGAATATGAGAGGACCTGTACCACGGTGATGAATGGGTACCTCGGGCCGGTCATCCAGCGTTACATGGATAATCTGACCGGGCGGCTCAAGGAAAGATACGGAGATGTGACACTCCACATCATGCAGAGCAATGGCGGCACCATGAGCGCAGAGATTGCAAAACACCATGCCTCCCACCTTATAAATTCAGGACCTGCCGGCGGGGCCATTGCCGCGGCTTTTGTGAGCCGTTTGACCGGGAACGAGATGGCGGTGGGTGCGGATATGGGCGGCACCACCTTCGATATTTCCATCATCGATCGACATCTTCCAAAGACCACCACCTGGGGAGGGGTCACCAACTATCCCATAAAACTGCCGATGGTTGATTTGAGGACCATCGGAGCGGGAGGGGGAAGTATCGCATGGGTGGACGATGGTGGGATCCTGAATGTGGGGCCCCAGAGTGCCGGTTCCAACCCTGGACCGGCCTGTTATGGCTGGGGCGGCGCCCTTCCCACGGTCTCTGATGCGAACCTGGTGCTGGGGCGTCTGAACCCGGACTATTTTCTGGGAGGGAAGTTGCCCCTTTATCCTGAAAAGGCGGAGAAGGCTATCAAAGAACATGTGGCCGACAGGATGGCCCTCTCTTTGGAGGAGGCGGCTGCTGGAATTATCCGCATTGTCAATGCAAATATGGCCAAGGGGATAAGCGGGAATTCCGTTGAGAGGGGGTACGACCTGCGGGAATTCGCCCTTATTACGATGGGGGGTGCGGCGGCTCTCCATGCAGCGGACATAGCTGGAGAACTCAATATGCCCCGGGTGATCGTTCCCCCCATGAGTGGCAATTTTTCCGCGGTGGGCATGTCCGTGGCTGACGTTCAACACGACTATGTGAGGACCCTGGCCAAAAAGGACCACGAGATCGATCCCGGAGAACTGCTTCGGCACTTCAAAGAGATGGAAAAAGAGGGTGTCGGACAGTTGATCGATGAGAAGATTGCCGAAAAGGCTATTGAGATCACCTGGTCTGCAGATCTGCGTTATGAAGGTCAATCATGGGAACTCAATACCTCGATAGAAGCCGCAGATGCATTGTCCACGGAGAATGTCCGGGAGATCGTAACGCGTTTTCATGGATTGCACCAGCAGGTCTATTCCTATTCCGAGCCTCAGGAGGTTGTGGAATTTATCAACCTGCGTGTACGGGTGAGGGGCAAGAACCCTCCGATCACACTCGCGAGAGAAGCAGGCCCCACCGCCCTGGTCCGAAAGGGGTGGAAAACCAGACGAAATGTCTACTTCGACGTGACCGGATGGCGAGAAATGCCGGTTTATGAGCGGGAAGATCTGGCCCCCGAAAATAAGATTATGGGGCCTTGCATTATTGAGGAAACCATATCAACTGCTCTTGTCCCTCCGGGCTTTTCAGGCTTCATCGACGAGTATAGGGACATCATCATTGCGCCGGAAAACCAGGATATTGAAACACAGGAGAGTTGATTCGGAGGGGGCCATGAAATACAGAGCAGATCCCGTGACAATGCAGGTCATTCGGTATGGGCTGGAGGCGGTGGCTGATGATATGGGCCACAATCTGGTAAGGATGGGGCGGACTACCATTGTCAAAGAAATCATGGACATCAACTGCGGGGTGCTGGATGCCCACGGGGGAATCCTGGCACAGGCTCACCTGTGCCCGTTGATGATGTTTAGCCTCCCTACTACGGCTGCTTATATGCTGCAGCGGGTTAGCCGTTTTGAAGAAGGTGACGTTATTATTTCCAATGACCCTTATCTCGGGGGCCAGCACCTGCTTGATGTCCAGTTTTTTTCTCCCGTGATCGTGGAAAGTGAACGGGTTGCGTTTGTGGCCAACATCGCCCATCAATTGGATATGGGCGGGGCCGTGCCGGGGGGTGTGGCCGGTGGGCTGACTGAAATCTATCAGGAGGGACTCCGGATTCCTCTCGTCAAGCTTTACCGGGGTGGGGAAGAGGATCTTCAAATCTTTGATTTGATCTCAAGCAACATCCGAATCCCAGAGAAGACGATGGAAGACTTCAGGGCCCAGGCCGCTACCACCATGGTCGGGGTGAAACGTGTCAAGAGCCTCGTCAAGAAATACGGGTTGGACGTGTTTCGGGAATGCACCCGGATGCTGACGGACTACAGTGAAAAAAGGGTCCGACATTTCATCGAGGGATTGCCGGACGGTAACTATATGGGGGTGGACTATCTGGATGATGACGGACAGGTGGATGAGCCGGTGCGGGTTCAGGTAAATGTGCACATTTCCGGAGACCAGATGAAAGTGGATTTTGAGGGAAGCAGTCGCCAGACCAAAGGGAATGTAAATTGCCCGTGGGCCTGTTCCCAGGGGGGTGTTTTTTATACCATGGTGGGGATTATAGATCCGCACATGCCACTGAATGATGGGACATTTAAGCCCATTCAGGTAACAGGCCGCGAAGGTCTCGTGACCAATCCCCTTCCTCCTGCAGGCGTTACGGCAAGGAGCCAGACCATGACCAAAATAGTGGAGGCAATGCTTCGCGCCATGAGCGAAGTGGTGCCGGACAGGGTAGTCGCCGGCAGCCACGGTCAGGCCTGCACAAGCAGCTTCTCAGGGATTCACCCGGAGACAGGGAAGCGGTTCAGTTATATTGAGATCCAGGGCGGGGGTGCCGGAGCAAGACCCGGAAAAGACGGGCCGGACGGCCAGGATCTCCATCTTGGCCGTTTTATGAATACTCCCGTGGAGGCCGCAGAAATAGAGCATCCGGTAATGATCGAGCGTTATGAGTTTATCCCCGACTCAGGGGGAGCCGGTAAGTACCGTGGGGGATTGTCTCTTGTTCGGGATATCCGTTTTTTGACCGATGTTACGTGGGCGCGTTACTCTGACCGGCAGAAATTCAGACCCCAGGGGTTGTTCGGTGGAAAGGAGGGCAGCAAGGGCAGCCTGATCCTTAACCCGGGGACACCGAGCCGGAAGAAATGCAAATCCAAAGGGGTTGATCAACTGAAAGCCGGTGATGTTTTGAGTATCAGACTCCCGGGAAGCGGGGGGTATGGACCTCCGGAAGAAAGGGGCCCGGATCTGGTTCGCTGGGATGTGTTAAATGGAAAGGTGAGTATTCAGTCCGCCAATGAAGATTATAAGGTTTTTTTTGATGAAAAGATGAATGTCGATTTGAAAGCAACCGAGGCTCGCAGGGCTCGGGGTGAAGATGCTCAACTTGGAGACAACTGATATCCCTCCAAGGTTCGGCGTGGCTAAACAGAGTGTGATCAACGCGAAAGGAGGTGAAATGGATATTCGCCTTTTGGGTGAAAAAGGTTTTTTGTGGGGAAAATGGTTCCTGTACTCCAAACCTTAACGAAGAGGAGGATGGAAATGAAAAAGCTGCTTTACTGCTTATTGGTGATCGTACTTATCTCCATGTTTTGCTTAACCATCAGCTCACCAGCACTGGCCGGCCCGAAAACACTGAAGGCCGTAAGCTTTCTGCCCAAGGATCATCCATTGTGTGCAATGATACACGTGTGGGTGAACCGCGTGAATGATCAATGTAAAGACGCAATAAATATTGATTGGGTAGGGGGTGGCGAAGTGATTCCGGGCTTTGATCAGGCCGAGGCCCTCAGAAGCAATACCGTCCAAGTCATTTTTAATCCTACGGCCTATTACGCTCCCCTGGCCCCGGAGGTGAATGCGTTTACCCTATCAAAGCTGACAGTGGAGCAAGAAAGGAAGCCGGGCGGCTTTTATGATTACATGGTGCAGCGCCACAAAAAGATAGGCATGATGTACATAGGGACATGGCTTTATGACCCATTCTATCTCAGAGTCAACAGGCCTGTAACGACCCTTGCTGATTTGAAAGGGATTAAGATGAGGACATCGGCCCTTTACGACCGATTTATGAAAAAGCTTGGAATGGTTCCGGTTACCGTAAAATTCGGTGACACATACACGGCACTGGAACGCGGCTTGGTGGACGGTTTCGGGTGGTCAACATTAGGCCCTGCGGACTGGGGTTGGTTGAAAAACTGCAAATATGTCATCGATATTCCCTTTTATACCCGACAGAATACTCTGATCCTGATGAACCTGGATGTCTGGAACGGCCTCGACAATGGTATTCAAAAGAAAATCATGGATATCACCACAAAATTTGAGCCTGAAATGGAAGCCTATTTCAAGAAAAAAATCGCCGAGGAATGGAAGAGATATGACAAAATGGGAATAAAGCGGATCAAATTTTCACCTGAAGAAAACAGGGAATATTATGATATGGCCTATCAGGCTGAGTGGGAAGATTTAGAGAAAAAAGTGCCTGCATTGGTGCCCACCCTGAAGAAACTGACAGGCAATTAGTCCGCGGTGAGAGGCTATCATTTTTCACCCCTACCCTGTTTTCTTTCATGGAAGACAGGGTAGGGACGTGGAATTCCAGGTGGTGAGGATGAGAAAATTCTTATCAATCTTCGATAGAACATTGGATATTATGGCCTTTTTGGCCGGCATTATCCTTATCTTTATTTTGCTTTCCGTTAGTATGGAAGTAATCTTTAGAGATCTTTTTGATATGCCGCAAATGTGGGTAACTCAGGTTACCGAATGCCTCCTTTTATATATTACCTTTCTGGGCTCAGCATGGCTCTTGCGAGAAGACGGGCATGTCAAGGTTGACATATTTTTATCCCGCTTAAGGCCGAGGACAGGGGCTTTTCTGGGCATAATAAGCTCCGTCATTGGGACGGTCGTTTCGGTAGTCATTACGATATTTGGGTTTAGCCTTACTTTTCACTATTTCCTTAAGGGCACCTATACCCCAACCGTGTTGGAAATACCTCTTTCCTGGATTATCGTGATTATTCCAATAGGTAGCTTGATGCTCTCCATTCAGTTTGTAAGAAGGATGTGTACATTTATAGCGGGATTCGTCATTGAATCAGATAAATTGAAATCCTAACCCGGGCTGAAAGGTTTTCTGATTATGGAATGGTGGTTGACGCTTATCCTTATCTTTGCCGGCTTGATGTTTCTGTTCCTGATTGGGGTGCCGATCGCTTTTTCATTTCTATTCGTAAATATAGTTGGTGTGTATTTGTTCTGGGGTGGCGAAGCAGGATTCGCCCAGCTCATAAGGAGTATCTACAGGTCTGTATCGACATTTGCCCTCCTTCCCGTCCCCTTATTTGTTCTGATGGGTGAAATCATGTTCCGGTCCGGAATCGCCCCCAAAATGATGGATACCCTCGATAAATGGCTAGGGCGAATACCGGGTCGCTTGAGTTTGCTGGCCATCGGGGGTGGGAGCTTATTTGCCACCTTATCCGGTTCTGCAATGGCTGGTTGTGCAATGCTTGGATCGGTTCTGGTGCCGGAAATGGAAAAGAGGGGCTACAGAAAGGCCATGAGTATCGGGCCCATTCTGGGAAGCGGGGGCCTTGCCATCATGATTCCGCCGAGTGCCCTGGGAGTCCTCCTGGCATCTCTGAGCAGGATTTCCGTGGGTGGGATGCTGGTGGCGATTATTGTTCCCGGCTTGGTTATGGCGATCCTCTATTCCGGTTATGTTGTCATCAGATCTCTGTTGCAGCCCGAACTTGCGCCTCCCTATGATTTTCAACCAACGCCCTTCAGGAAAAAGGTTGTCCTGACCTGCAAATACGTACTGCCTTTGGGAGGCATTATCTTCCTGGTGATTGGCTTGATGTTCCTGGGCATTGCCACACCTACGGAATCAGCCGCCCTGGGAGCCTTGGGTTGTTTTATCCTGGTTTTCATTTACAAGGGGTGGGATTGGAAGGCAATTTCCGGATCTGTCTCCAGTACCCTGAAGATTACAGTCATGATGTTCATGATTATGACCGGCGCCATGGCTTTTTCACAGATCCTGGCCTTCACCGGGGCCAGTTCGGGTCTTGTGAAGCTTGCAGCCGGCATGAATTTGCCCCCGATTATGATCGTCATATTCATGCAGATTGTGCTGCTTTTCATGGGAACCTTCATGGAGCCCTTGACGATCATGATGGTTACGTTGCCGATCTATATGCCCATTATCAACAACCTTGGTTACAACCCCCTATGGTTCGGGGCAATAATGCTCTTGAATATGGAGATGGCTACAACCACACCTCCCTTTGGCCTGGTGCTCTTCGTGATGAAAGGCGTGTCGCCCAAGGGCACTACCATGGGAGATATCTATAAAGCAGGTCTTCCCTTTCTGGCCTGCGATGCTGTCGCGATGGGCCTGATCATGGCATTCCCCTCACTGGCCCTGTATTTTCCAAGCCTGATGAAATAGGGAAATGAACATTTCTTGAGATTGAGGAACAATATAATGTCCGAGAACCCAATTTTAGAGGAAGTGGCCTATGATTCTGAAAAAGGTGCTTTGAACTACAAAAGCGTGAGATATTTATTGATTCGTCCCGAAACGCTTACCGGAATGCAGAAGGCTATTGAAGATGCTTATGGTCAGCAGGCGATTGACAAGATTTTCGAAGGCGGTTTTGAGGGCGGGTATTTGTCGGCAAGAAAATACAAGGAGATCCACAAGTTTTCTCACAAGGAAATCCTGGATTTCATGGTGGAGATGGGGAGTCAAATTGGTTGGGGTTCCTTTACGCTCAACCAATACGACCCCTCTGAAAAAAGTTTGAAAATCACCGTGAAAAACTCCCCTTTTGCAGAGTCCTATGGCAAATCTCCGCGAAGTGTTTGCCATTTAATAAGGGGGGTCGTCAGCGGTACGGCATCAGTCGTTTTTGGGAAAAATTGTATTGCGTCTGAGATAAGCTGTCTGGCGAAGGGTGACAGGTGCTGTGTTTTTATTGCAAAAGCAGAATAGTTTGTGATCAAGAAATCTAACATGGTCAAAAGGTGATGACTTCGCAAGAAGTCATCCTAGTTGAATGAGGCTTTATGTTTGAATCAATGAATATAGCCTGGTGGGTTCAGAGATGGAGCGAACTGCATCCGGATAAGCCCGTCATCATTTTTGACGACAATGAAATCTCCTATGCCATGCTCCACCGGAGGGTCAACCAGGCCGGTTGCTGGCTCCAGTACCTTGGGATAGAGAAGGGTGACCGGGTGGCTGCCATGATGGGCAATGGCCCTGAATTCATGGAAATCTATCTGGCCTGTTCCCGTCTCGGAGCCATCTTTGTTCCCATCAATTTCAGGCTGACTGCAACAGAAGTGGAGTATACCCTCAAGAATGCCAGGCCGAGACTCTTCGTTTTTGACAGTGAATACTGGGACCCCACCGAACTGAACCTGAGTAACTACCTACCTTCGATACGCTCAGCAAGTGTCGGCGATCGTCCAACCCCTTCAGAGGTCCTTGATTATCATTCAGGCGTCACCCGATTTAAAGGACAGGAACCCTTTATTCCCGAATCTTCAGACCCAAGCGACCCTGAAGAACCGCAGGTCATCATGTACACCTCAGGCACCACGGGTCAGCCGAAAGGGGCCGTCTTATCCCACCGGAAGACCTTTTTTAATTGCCTCAATGCCGACATCTTTTTCAAGCTCCATTTTGATGACATCATGCTCATTACCCTGCCGCTCTTCCATTCCGGGGGGCTGTTCATCCAGGCGTCGCCGACTATTTACAAGGGGGCGACCATGGTCATCCAGCCTAAGTTTGATCCGTTCAAGGCCTTCCGCGATATTGAACAGTACCGGGTCACCAAGTTTCTTGGGGTCCCGACCGTTTACAGAGGGCTACTGAAGACAGACTCGGATAAAAGGGGAGACCTTTCTTCACTGAAGGTTTGCGCCATCGGCGGTGAGAAGACAACCCATGATCTCCTGGTCCAGTGCAGCGAAGCCGGCTTTCCGGTTCGTCAGATCATGGGGCAGACAGAGACCTCCATTCTACTGTGGGCCTCGGAAGCGGTATCCCTTGCCAAGCCGGGTACAGTAGGCCGACCGGTTTTTCATGCCGAAGTGGAACTGGTTGACCGCAATGGAAGGCCTGTTGAGCCTGGCGATGTGGGCGAGATCGTAGTAAGGGGATCCATCATGATGAGCGAATACTGGCAGGACGCAGAAAGAACGGAAGAAACCATCCGGAACGGATGGCTCCATACGGGTGACCTGGCCCGGATGGATGAAGAAGGGTATTTCTACCTTGTGGATAGGGCCAAGGAAATGTATATTTCAGGGGGAGAAAATGTCTATCCGGCTGAGGTGGAGCGGGTGTTGAGAGAGCACCCGGCGGTGGAAGACGTGGCTGTCGTTGGCATTCCCGACGAGACCTGGGGTGAAACAGGGCATGCATATGTCATCAAGAAATCAGGCTATTCGCTCCTGGCGGAGGATATCGTCCATTTTTGCGAGGGGAGACTGGCCCACTACAAGTGGCCTAGGAAGGTAACTTTCTGCCCTTCATTTCCTCGCACTTCCCTGGGTAAGGTGCGGAAGTCTGTTCTTGTAAAAGGCAGCGTTGATAGGGAGGGGCATGTTGCTGCAAGGAGAATGGAAAATGCCGTTCAAGTAGATTGCCTGACATCATCAGGGTTGGAAGAATTTTGATCAAAGGAAAGGGGGTGAGAAAGCAGGGTTTAGGTTGAGGTAGGCTTCGCAAGTCATCCACCCAATTATAAGGAGATTCGAATCATGAAACGAAAATTTACATTGGTATTGGCCGGAATCTTTACGGCAATGATTTTCGCAATGGCTTGGTTGCCGGCCGACGTTGCCGCAGGCCCCATAAAACTCACTTACGCCAACTTTCCACCCGCGCCGACCTTCCCATGTGTCCAAATGGAAAGATGGAAGAAAGAGGTGGAAAAGCGGACCCAAGGTAAGGTTGCCATTCAAACCTTCCCGGGCGGGACACTCCTTAAGGCCAAAGCAATGATGGATGGGGTCATTGCAGGCACCGCCGATATAGGCTGTCTTTGCATGGCCTACCAACCGGGTCGTTTTCTGATCACCAACGCAACGGCTCTTACCTTGGGTTTACCTAATGCTGAAGTAGCCAGCCTTACGCTTTGGGATCTTTATAAAAAATATAAACCAAAAGGCTTTTCCAAAGTGAAAGTTCTGACCATGTTCACAACAGCACCATCCAACATCATGTCCAAGGTCCCCATAAGAAACCTGGGGGAACTGAAGGGAGTACCCATCCGGGCTTCAGGCGGTGCCGCTCAGATCCTCAAGGCTTGGGGGGCTAACCGAGTGGGGATGCCGATGCCGGAAACACCTGAAGCCTTGCAAAAGGGGGTGGTTAAGGGGTTGTTCTCTTCTCTTGAGGTCATGAAGGATTTCAAATTTGCTGAACTTTGCAAGTATGTCACCATGACGCAAACGCCGGTGTATCCCTTTTCCGTGGTGATGAATATGGATAAGTGGAATTCTCTGCCAAAGGACGTGCAAGAAGTTCTGGACGAGCTGGGCACACAGCAGGCAGCATGGACAGGCGCTTATATGGACAACCATGTAGATGAGTCCATGGCTTGGTCCGCAAGAAAGCAGGGTGTCCAGGTTTTCCATCTCTCGAAAGCAGAAAAGACCAAATGGAATAAGCTGCTGGAACCCATTACGGCCAAATGGATTAAGGCCAATGAAGCAAAAGGTCTGCCGGCAAAAGCCATTGTTCAAGACATCCGGGATATTGCCAGGATGTACGAAGGAAAATAGCAGACAAAACCGGGAGTCGGATTTCTCAGTTCCGACTCCCGGAATGCGAAGATCCTGCGTTTCGGACTTTATCAAACATGAGGCGCCAACATGTTGATTTTGGATAAAATCAACCATTATCTGATCCAGATCCTTATAGGTATTGCCGGCTTTTTTTTAGTCGCCATGATTTTATTAACCTGTGCGAATGTATTTCTGCGCCTGGTATGGATACCCGTTAGCGGGACCTTTGAACTGATGGGCTATTTTGGAGCCGTTTTGACGGCCTTTGCCCTGGGCTACACGCAAGTCAAAAAAGGCCATATTGCTGTGGACATAGTGGTCCTGGGTTTTTCAAAGAAGGTTCAGAGGGTTCTCAATGGCCTGAATGATCTCATATGTATGGCCTTTTTTGCCCTGGTAGCCTGGCAGATAGCGAGCTATGCGTCGGTCCTGCGGGAGGCCGGGGAAGTAACGGAAACATTGCAGATCATCTACTACCCGTTTACCTATGGTGTGGCCTTAGGGTGTGCGGTTCTCTCCCTGGTCTTTTTGACCGGATTTCTAAAACTTATCGTGGGAGAAGCGGGGGATGGAAAGTGAGCCCGATTCTGATTGGTATTATCGGTATCGTCATCCTCCTGGCCGTTCTGTTTTTCTTGGGAATGCCCGTTGGTTTTGCCATGGGCATTGTGGGTTTTTGTGGTTTCTGGTATGTAGTCTCCTTCAAAGCGGCCATAAACATGGTGGGAAACGACGTCTGGGCGACCTTCTCAAAATACGGCCTGACGGTCGTG
>CAYOIU010000106.1:0-11328 GCA_964404085.1 uncultured Desulfobacteraceae bacterium
GCTCGTTTGTTGGTTTTCACGCGGGCCTTAAGAGTTGCCACGAAAGGGTTTGATGCAGCAGTGAATCGTGGGGGGGTGAATCAATGATTTCTGGTTTGGCCGAATATACCTCCGAGATCAGCACTGTTACTGGAATCACTGTCATGCTGGCAGTTGTAATAGGGCTGCATTTGATGGTAGTCGCCGTGCGCCGACTCAGTCGTAAAGTTATGACTATGGGGATGGGCACAAAACTTTCCAAGTCAAAGACAATCGCCAGTCTCGCAACGAGCGTAATCGTTTTTTTACTCTATTTCACTGCCATCGGGTTGATTTTAAGGGCTTTAGGTATCTCGCTGAAGGCCTACCTCGCAAGCGCATCCATACTTGGACTAGCCATAGGTTTTGGATCTCAAGGGCTGGTGCAGGACGTGGTGAATGGCCTGACTATTGTCTTTTCCGGGCTTTTCAATGTTGCGGACATGGTTGAGATATCAGGTCAGACGGGGATCGTCAGAAACTTTGGTATGCGATTTACCATTATCGAAAACGCTCTCGGTGCAAGAGTCTATATTCCGAATCGAACCATTACGAATGTGGTGCTTTACCCACGGGGGTACATAAGAAGTTTGGCAGACATAATACTGCCGGGCGACCCGGAAGCGGCCGCACAGGTGGAAGAGAAGGTGAGGGCCATCGTGAACTCCGCGGCTCAACAGTTTTCCGGGATTATCGTGTCGCCTTCTTCCATAGAGGGACGGATCAAGACTGCGTCTGGAAAGGAATTCCTGCGGGTCAAGTTTCGTCTTTGGCCAGGTCGTGCTGCCCCGATCGAGACGGTATTCAAGCAGGAGTTGGTGTACGCGCTCAAGGCCCTTGACACAAATTACCAGGAATGGATGGTAACTGTGAATTCTGAAGTGGAGCGAAAATCCGTTTCCATTTGACAACCTAGTCCTTGTTGACCTGGAGCGCGGCGAACCACGTTCTATGGCCTTCCCGTGTAGCGGGTGATCGAGGTTAGTGTGCGCATGGAGATCTGATTGATCTGGACAAAAAACGCATAATGAGCCGGAAGAAGAAAAATAGAATGGATGAAGAACAGCCTGTCAAGCATACTTTGAAATCTGTCCTAACACCCGCAAAAGACGTGTTGTGGAACCTGTTGCTCATATCTGTGGGAAGCGTCCTTTGTGCGGTGGCTGTCAACGGCATTCTGGTTCCCCTTCATTTCCTGAGCGGGGGATTTACCGGAGTGGCGCTCATCGTTCACTATCTTGTGCCATTTTTGCCTTTGGGAACACTCTATTTTTTGCTGAATGTGCCCCTCTTTCTTCTTGGATGGAAGTTTGTCGGCCCCCGGTTTTTCTTCTACAGTATCGCCGGGATGGTCATCTATTCTGTTGCCGTCCAGTTTATTCACGTATCATTGCCGGTGCATGACAACCTGCTGAGCGCCCTGCTGGCAGGCATCATTTCCGGGGTCGGGTCGGGTATCATCCTCCGGTCCAGGGGTTCGGCAGGTGGAACGGATATCCTTTCCGTCACCCTGTTGAAATTTTTTTCCTTCAGGTTGGGTAACACCTCCCTTGGGTTCAATGTGCTGATCCTGGCAACGGGAGCTGTGCTTTTCTCCTTGGAAAAAACCCTATATACCCTGATATACATCTACGTCAGTACGCACATCCTGAACCTCGTGGTAACGGGCCTCAGCCAGAGAAAGGCGGTTCTGATCATTTCCACCCAGTGGGAGCAGATCTCTCACGATATCATGTACAGGATCAGGAGGGGGGTGACCATCACCACGGCAAAGGGAGGTTACTCGGGGAGGGAAATGGAGGTCCTTTATGCGGTCATTTCATTCCGCGAATTGCCTCGTCTCAAACGGATCATCCGCGAGTCCGATCCGAATGCATTCGTGGTGGTGACTGACACCCTCGAGGTGATGGGCCAGGGTATCGGAAACCAGCCAACTTGGTGATCTTGAGAGTTTATTGATGGGAAGCGCTAACTGGGGGAGGAGTCCAGGATTTCCCTGAGTTTGTGAGATAACTTCTTTATGTTGAAGGGCTTTTGAATAAAACCGTTGCAGCCCCGCTTCAATATCTCGGATGCCTCGCCCTTGAGACTGTAGCCGGTGGAGAGGAGCACCTTGACATCGGGTTTGATCTCCCGCAATTGATCATAGGCGTCACCTCCCCCTAGTCCGGGCATGATCATGTCCAGAACGACAATGTCGATCCTGTCCTTGTTGGCCTCGAAGATATCGACGGCCTCTGAGCCGCTCCTGGCGGTAAAGACATCGTAGCCCAATGCCTCGAGTATTTCAGCGCCCACTTCAATGATCATGTTCTCATCGTCCACCAGAAGGACGGTTTCGGGTCCGCGAAGGATCTTTCCATCCGCCCCGGTGTCCCGCTGGACCTCTTTTCCGGTGGCAGGCAGATAGATTGTAAAGGTGCTGCCTTGACCGATCTTGCTCTTCACCTCCAGGATGCCGCTGTGGTTCTTGACGATTCCATAAGCGGAGGCAAGGCCGAGACCCGTGCCGCGCCCCATCTCTTTGGTGGTAAAAAAGGGCTCGAAGATTCTTCTCTGGGTCTTTTCATCCATGCCGAGACCGCTGTCGCCTACATCGATTTGAACATAGGCGCCCGGAGACAGGTCGTATGGATTGACGTCTTGGGGCTCAAGGGTCACATTTCTGGTTTCAAGGGAGAGTTTCCCGCCGCCGGGCATGGCCTGCCAGGCATTGACGAAGAGGTTGAGAAGGACTTGCTCCATCTGCCCCTGATCCACCTCGACGGCCCAGAGGCCTTGATCATATTGCGCAGAAATAACGATTTCTTTCTTGGTTCGACCAAACATGTTAACGGTCTTTTCCACCAGTTCATTGATATCCACTGGTTTTACGTCGTACTTGCCTCCCCTTGCGAAGCCAAGCAGCTGCTTTGTGAGTTCAGCGCCGCTCTCGATATACTGTTCTACGCTTTTCAGCTTCTGATAATGGGGATGGTTGGAATCAATCTTCAGAAGCATAAGAGAGGTATATCCCTGGATGCCCATGAGGAGGTTGTTGAAATCGTGGGCAATACCTCCGGCCAGGGTCCCGACGGCTTCCATTTTCTGGGCCTGTTGAAGTTGTGATTCAAGACGTTTCCGCTCGCTGATGTCCCTGGCCACGCCGTGGGTTCCCAGGTAGGCTTTTTGGGCTTCTTTCACGGGCTTGTCGTACATGCCGGTGGACTTGAGTTCGATGGTCAGTTGGCGGATTTCACAGGCCTTGAAATTCTCCTTGCCGTCTGCCGCCTTCAGCCTCAGTTGAAGACCCGCGGCCGCACGTTCTCCCGTCCTTCTCTCATTAAAGAACCAGTTGGCCCGTTCCAGATCCTCCTCGTAGATGATATCCGTGTAGTGTTTTCCGACAAGCTGCTGGGGGTCGTAGCCAAGCATCCGTTCCACGGCCTGGCTGATAAATGTGAAATGGCCTTTGTCATCCAGGGTGTAAATGATATCCGGCGAGTTTTGAACCAGGTAGCGGTATCTTTCCTCCGAAAGTTCCAGCTTCCCGTTGATAATTTCTTTTTCACTTCTCAGTTTTTTTTGATTGAGTGCGTTTTGGACGGTCTTGAGGAGTTCTTCAAATTCAAAGGGCTTCCGCAGGTAGTCGTATGCCCCCCTCCTGAGGGCACCGATCGCTGAATCCAGAGAGGCGTGGCCGGTAATAATGACGACCATGGTGTCCGGGTCTTTATCATGGATATGCTCCATGAGTTCATGGCCCGTCAAATCCGGCATCACCATATCAATGAGGGCCAGGTCGAAATGATACACCGAGAGGACGTCCTGCGCCTCCTGCCCTGAACTGACCGTATAGACATCATAGCCATGACCGTCAAGGAGCAGCTTCAGGCTGTCACGAATACGTGGTTCGTCATCTACGATGAGGATTTTGTCGGTGGAGGACATGGCTATCCCTCGAAAGCTAGAGATTGTTTCTTATCCCGACCGCAGAAGTCCACGGCTTTAGCCGTGGGGCTCCACAGGCAGGGAAATCTTGAACGTTGTGCCCTTTCCTTTTTCACTCTCGCAGTTCAGGGTCCCGCTCAGGGCCTTGATGGTCTGAAACGCAATGGAAAGGCCGACTCCCGAGTGGCCTTCCTTTTTGGACGTGACAAAGGGCTCGAACAGCCGTTCCCTCACTTCATCAACTATTCCCGGGCCGTCATCGCGGAAGGTGATCTCCACGAATTTCCGAACGGTTTCGTCTCTTTGGTCACCCATTTCGCCAAGGCTGGCCGATATCGTGCGCGTTGCTATGTAAAGGTTGCCCCCTTCGGCCATGGCTTCAGCAGCGTTTTTGATGAGATTGATAAAGACGTGCTTGAGGCTGTCCCCGTCGGACAGGGGTGTGGGAAGTACCGGGTCCAGTTCAGCGTGAATATCCACCCTGGCATCCTTGGCAAGGTAATCCTTTGATATCTTGATCAGATCAGTGACCAGCCCGTTGATATCCACGCGTTCCAGCTTGGGCACTTTTTTTCCGGAGAAGGCCGTAAGGGTGCGCAGTATCAGAGCGATGCGGTCAATTTCCTCATTGATAATCCTGATCTCGTCCTGGGCCAGATCCTGTCCGGCCAGCTTCATGCTCAGAATCTTGAGATAGTTCTTAATGATACTCAAGGGGTTGTTGACTTCATGGACCACGCGACGCGCCATGTCGGAGGAGGCGATGGCGCCCTCTGATTGAATCTTCTGCATCTGGCGACGTCTCAGGAGGTTTGAATGGAGTGCCACTGAAGCCTGCCTGACGAAAAGATTGAGCAGCTTTTGATGCTTGTTGAAGTCATCCAGTTCGGACTTGTCCAATCCCAGCAGGATGATACCGATGGCGTCACCATTGGCGGTCAGGGGAAGGCAAAGGATCCCTTCTTTGTCGAGAAAATGAATGATCTGTTCGTCAATGAGGGCAAGGGAAGAGTCGGAAGAGAGATTGAAAGAGTCTTCGGCAACGCAGCTGTGCAGGCAGGAAACAAACAGGCTGTCTTCCGTGCTCAGGGGAATGAGAAGGCCGTCAATCAGGTAGGATTTGCCTTCCCCGGCAATGGATTTTCCCACAAGCCCCTGTTTGTCAGGGTCCATTAGAAAAAAGAAGACATCATTGGTATCAAACAGGACCCGAAAGCCCCGTTCAAGCGCCTTCAGAATCGCCTCTTCGTTCTCGGCCTCCACGAGGTTCTGCAGGGTGCCGAGAAGGAGGGAGACATTGCGCACCTCGCCGATAAGATCGCTTTCTATTCTGCGGTCCTTGTCGGTGAGGGCGGTTTTGCCGGGTTCGGGGGGTTCGATCTCGATGTCCAGGGAGCTGGCAACCTCCACTACCTCTTCGTCGGCCTGTTCCTGCAACTCTCCAATGGCGTCTCGAGATAGCGCAAGGATTTTTCTCACGGTGTCGTAACCGGCCTCGAGGGTATCACTCGGTCCCTGTGACAGGAGGTTGGCCGAAAAGATAATCTGGACCAGGGAGAAGGCTCCCATGATTCTCTCGGGGGGTTCGTGATGGTAAAGAACGGCATCGGACACGAATGATTGAAGATTCCAGCGCTGGAGGAGCCAGGCGCCTATTTCGCAGTGTGTCACACCCAGACGGACCTCCCCGGCAAGGAGCAGGTCCGGTCGATCACTGTATTGATTGAGAAGCTCCCTATATTCTTCCTTGAAATTGACCCACAGAACCAGCCGTCCGATGTCGTGTAAGAGTCCGCCAAGGAAGGCCTCTTCGGGGCTCTGGTATTTTAGTCTTTTGGCGATCAGTCTGGAGGTCACGGCACATTTGAGCGAATGCCACCAGAACAGCTTGAGGTTCAGCGTGGCATTTCCGTCCGTGCGATCGAAGGCGCGGAGGACCGAGGCGCTCACAGCGATATTCTTGATGGTGTTGGTTCCCAGAAGATTTACGGCCTGCTCCATCGTGCCGATTTTCTTGGGCAGGCTGTAATAGGCGGAGTTGACGAGCCTGAGGATTTTTCCACTCAAAGAAGGGTCTTTTTCGACGATTCCGGAAATTTCTCGGAGGGTTGTTTTTTCTCCATCACACGCCCTTATGAGCTTGACGAGAATATGGGGGAGGGTTGGAAGATTCTTCAGGGTCGAAACACGCTTTTTGACGGATTTTTGTAAGTCTTCCATGATGGCAGTATAGACAAAAAAGCTTTTGTGTCAAGTGGATTTAGGTCAATCTTTACAAAAGCTTGATGACTTCGTTGGAAGCCGGTTCAAGCCGCAGGCGGCAGCCTGTGGGGAACGAAGGGGAACCGAACCTGACAATTTTTTTCAGATGCTTTCTAAACACTCCGAAGGGGATGGAGAGAAGTGTGCAGAAGTTAATGGAATCCATGGCAGTAAGGGACACGGGGATCTTTTTTCAGGACACGAAAACGCATCTTTGCTTTGAGGTCGCGTATTAAATATGTGGGCGGCCGGCGCGCTTGTGGGGACTTCATTGAACAGTAAAGGGTTACGGAGGAAGTACAAATGGTTCCCCGGACGCCTTGCTTAGCAACGCTGGTCGACGTCTGTTTGACGTAGCCCTCGTGCCTGAAAAAATACCGCCGTGGCCCTGACCAAGTTCCTTATGTATTCCGATCATTTGAGAGCATTGAACCGCAGCGGGAGAGTCAGTGCAGAACCAGCACTCTCCCTTTCGGAAACGATTCCACTGCCCCTCCTTTAGGTATGCAATGTTTTGCAGAAGATAAGGGGAGCGGTGTTAAGAGTGGGGACCTCGCGGGAAGTCATCAGGAAGTTTCCCTGGGCACCCTGAGCAAAAGCCGTTTTGGAAAACCGAAGTTCATTGACAGAAACGATCAAAAGAGGGATAATTATTTGTTAAAGAAAAACGCTAACATGTCAAAAAATAAGGATATTTCGTATGGTTGAACAAGGAAAAGAGCGACCGCTGATAGGCATTACCATGGGAGACCCTGCAGGGATAGGCCCGGAAATCGTCTTGAAGGCCCTGACGGACCCCCATGTGTACGCGATTTACCGCCCTGTAGTCCTGGGGGACCGTGAAATCCTCGTATCCACACTCAATGGACTATCCACAGGTTTAAGTATAGAGGAGATTGCCACACCGGCGGAGGTTCAAGGGCGTGAAGGTGTGGTGGACCTCCTGCCCATCTCCCATCTTGAAAAGGGCACTATCCTTCCGGGTAAACCCATCGTTCCCGGAGGGAAGGCCATGGTGGATTATATTCTCGAGGCGGTGGAACTGGCGCGTCGGGGAAAGATAGAGGCCATGGTGACCTGCCCCATCAGCAAAGTCCTCATGCATCAGGCCGGCTACAACTATGAGGGTCACACCCAGCTGATCGCAGAGAGAACCGGATCAAAGGACTATGTCATGATGCTGGCAGGAAGCCGCCTCCGGGTTGCGCTGGTGACCATCCACTGCGGGTTGAAGGAAGTGGTCCACCTATTGGATGCCCAAAAGGTGTATCGGACCATCCATATTACCGCCACAGCCCTGAGAAAGGACCTCGGAATCGAGTCTCCCCGCCTGGCCGTTGCAGCCCTCAACCCCCATGCGGGTGAGGAGGGATTGTTTGGGCACGAGGAGGAGGAAGTGATTGTGCCTGCCGTAAAAAGGGCCCGGGAAGAAGGGATGGATATCCAGGGTCCATTGCCGGGCGATACGGTCTTCTGGAAGGCCGCCAACGGCCAATTTGATGCCGTGGTGGCCATGTATCACGACCAGGGGTTGATCCCATTGAAACTTCTTCATTTTTCAGATGCTGTGAATATGACTCTCGGGCTTCCGATTGTTCGGACTTCCGTGGATCATGGCACGGCCTATGATATTGCGGGGACTGGAAAGGCTGATCCGTCCAGCCTGAAGGCTGCAATTAAAATGGCCGCACGCATAGCAATGAATCGACGCAAAAGGTCTTAAGAAAAAGTGGGAATCGATCAGATCAAGATCAGGGGCGCCAGGGTCCACAACCTGAAAAATATTTCCTTGGATATCCCCAGAAACCAGCTTGTGGTGATAACCGGACTGTCCGGTTCAGGCAAATCGTCCCTCGCTTTTGACACCATCTACGCCGAGGGACAGCGCAGGTATGTGGAATCGCTCTCGGCATACGCCCGGCAGTTTCTGGAACAGATGGACAAGCCCGATGTGGATACCATCGAAGGGCTTTCCCCGGCCATCTCCATTGAACAGCGCAGTTCCAGCCGAAATCCCAGGTCCACGGTGGGGACCGTAACGGAAATCTATGATTACATGAGGGTCCTTTATGCCCGGGTGGGCCGACCCCATTGTCCGAAATGCCACGTTGAAATCCACCCGCAGACCGTTCAGCAGATCGTCGACAGGATATTGGAGCTGCCCGAAGGAAGCCGTGTACAGATCCTCGCCCCTCTGGCCAGCGGCCGAAAAGGTACCCACGCCCAGCTCTTGCAGAAACTCCGCAAGGAGGGGTTTACCCGTATCAGGATTGACGGGGAAACCCGGCTCCTCGAAGAGGAGATTGTTCTCAACAAGAACCAGAAGCACGATATCCTCGTGGTTGTGGACAGGCTCGTGATCAAGGAAGGCATAGAGCGGCGGTTGACCGATTCCATGGAACTCACGCTTTCCCTCTCAGAAGGGGTGGCCATGGCGGACGTGGCCGGTTCCGACGAGATCTTCTTCAGCCAGAAGGCCGCCTGCCCATCCTGCGGCCTGGGAATCCCTGAACTTACTCCACAGATGTTTTCCTTCAACAATCCCCAGGGAGCATGTGGGGAATGCAGCGGACTGGGGACAAAGAAATATCTCGATCCCGATCTCGTGGTCCCGGATCCCCACCTTTCTCTAAGGGAGGGTGCCATATCGCCCTGGGCCAATCGGCACTCAGTCCATTTTCAACAGATCCTGGATTCCTTGTGCAGTCACTATGGTGTGGACATCTATTCACCCTTCAACACACTGCCTGAAAAGGCCCGGAATGTGTTTCTCTATGGATCCGGTGAAGAAGTCATCAAATTTTATTTTGAGCGAAACAACAGGCGCTATTTTTATGGCCGTCCCTACGAAGGGGTTATTCCCAACCTGGAGCGGCGTTATTTTGAAACGGATTCCTATCAGGTCA
The DNA here is from genome assembly GCA_964404085.1 of uncultured Desulfobacteraceae bacterium. Classification (GTDB taxonomy): domain Bacteria; phylum Desulfobacterota; class DSM-4660; order Desulfatiglandales; family Desulfatiglandaceae; genus CAYUCJ01. The sequence goes on from CAYOIU010000106.1 coordinate 9,117, forward strand.
GGGAGGATATTGAACAGTACATGAGTGTCAGGCCCTGCCCCGTTTGCCACGGTGCCCGTTTGAAGCCCGAAAGCCGGGCGGTCCTTGTGGGAGGAAAAGGCATCCAGGAGATCACGGACCTGCCTGTTGAGAAGGCTCGGGAATTTTTCACGCAGCTTCCCCTGACGTCAAAAGAGCAAGCCATTGGAAGGAGAGTGCTCAAGGAAATCAGGGAGCGGCTTGACTTCCTGACCAGTGTTGGATTGAACTATCTGACACTTGGCAGGGCATCGGCCACCCTTTCAGGCGGGGAAGGACAGCGTATCAGGTTGGCTACCCAGATCAGTTCGGGGCTGGCGGGCGTTCTTTACGTCCTTGATGAACCCAGCATCGGACTTCACCAGCGTGACAATCTCAGGCTCCTTCAAAATCTCTACCGGTTGAAAGAATTGGGCAACACGGTACTGGTGGTAGAACACGATGCGGAGACCATCTTGAGCGCGGACCACGTCATCGATCTGGGGCCTGGAGCGGGAATGCTGGGAGGCGAGGTCGTCTTTCAAGGTTCACCGGATGCCCTTACCGGGGACCCTCACAGCCTGACCGGCCAATACCTGTCGGGAAGACAGACCATCCCTATCCCTGAGAAGCGCAGAAAAGGGAATGGCAAGTCCCTGGTCATGGAAGGCGCCGGGGAGCACAACCTGAAAGATATCGTCACCGAAATACCCCTGGGGACATTCACCTGTGTGACCGGCGTCTCCGGATCGGGGAAAAGCAGCCTCATCAACGGAATCCTGTATCCAGCCCTCTCCAACAAACTCTATCGATCCCGGAACAAGGTCGGGCGCGTCAAAGATCTGAAGGGAATTGAATACATCGACAAGGTGATCAGCATAGACCAGAGCCCCATCGGCAGGACGCCCCGCTCCAATCCGGCCACCTACACCGGTGTCTTTACGCCGATCAGGGAACTCTTTTCCAGACTCCCCGAAGCGCGTGCGCGCGGATACAAACCGGGAAGGTTCAGTTTCAACGTGAAAGGGGGCAGGTGCGAGATCTGCCAGGGAGATGGCATCATCAAGATCGAGATGCATTTTCTTCCTGACGTCTATGTGAAGTGCGAAGCCTGCAGGGGCCTTAGGTACAACAGGGATACCCTGGATATCCGTTACAGGGGTAAGACCATTGCAGACGTCCTGGGTATGACCGTGAACCAGGCCTTCTCCTTTTTCCAGAACATCCCTCATGTTCGGGGAAAACTCAAAACACTGATTGACGTGGGGCTGGGTTATGTGAAACTCGGACAGCCGGCCACGACCCTTTCCGGCGGGGAGGCCCAGCGCATAAAGCTTTCCAGAGAGCTGAGCAAACGCAACACCGGCAGGACCCTGTATCTGCTCGATGAACCCACCACGGGTCTCCATTTTGCCGATATCCGCAAACTTCTCGAGGTCCTGAACTATCTGGTCAAACTCAAGAATACCGTTGTGGTCATTGAGCACAATCTCGATGTGATCAAGACGGCGGACCATATTATCGATCTGGGACCGGAAGGCGGTGATATGGGCGGATATGTAGTCGCCAGCGGCACCCCCGAGGAAATCGCCAGGGTTGACAGCTCCTATACAGGGCAATTCCTGAAAAAAATCCTGGATTCTGGATTGATGGAACCCTAGAAAGTCCGTCCCCGGACTTCCAATGAAGTCACTTTATTAAACGCATATAAAGAAACGAATCTGAGAATCTTTTTCATGTGCTTTCTCAAAGTGCACTTGGCAACTCACTTCAACATGGACGGCTATTTGGGGTTTATTTCTCCTCAACCCATGCGCTCACTACTGCGTACCGCTAAACCCCAAATGGGCGTCCACCCCCTCCGGTGTGTTCAGAAAGCATCTGAAAAAGATTGTCAGGTTCACTTCCCATTCGTTGCTCATAGGCTGCCGCTTGTGGGATAAACCAGCTTTTTACGAAGTCATCATTCCTGTCAACACTCTACTTATCTTCAGCAAAACATCTCGTCGCTCAAGGGAGGGACAGGGGAATCATTTCCGAAAGGGAATATCCGGGACGCCGAAATCGCTTAGTAATGATGGCCTGATTATTAATATACCGGACAGGCGCATCGGACCATGTTCGTTTGGACTGACAAGGGAAGTGACTTGGCTGGAGACTCCGCGCAGAATATTTGCGCCGTGATTTAGAGCTGAGGAAAAGTATATTCCCGCCG
>CAYOIU010000107.1:0-11314 GCA_964404085.1 uncultured Desulfobacteraceae bacterium
GGCAGAGCCTCTTCAATTCTCACCGGCAGAGCCGGTGGATTACTTATGATTTAATGTCCCATTCTCCGTATGCGATATTAATTGCGTCTATGTATAAGAAGTGCTTCAAAATCCGCTATTATTTGCCTCCAGTTCTGGATGATATTTTTTTCTTGCCGGCTAATCCAAGCCACTTCTTCATTTCCGATAATTCCATCCGCTACACAATCTTCCACCTCATCCCTGTCAAGGATGTTGACACTTCCCTCATCATCGATCCATACATCAAGAAGCATATCCATGTATGCCACACGATCTTCTTCCAGCTTAACATCACGGCAGATATGGAACAAATATCCCTTTAGGTTTTCGTTGGGGCCGAGCATTTTCCAGAGGACAAAACCCTGTCCGGTCTTGTAGTACGCATAGGTAATTGCTCCCACTTCAAAAGAAACGCCACCTACCAAACCGGCTCGTTCATTCACATATTTCAACACCATGAAATGGGCATTATCGCGCATTAATAGATCGCAAAGGTAGGATTCATCCGGTTTGTTCAGATGCCGTTTTACCTCAAGGATTTTCATCCTGCTCCTTCGTGTTTTCCTTAGTTTTCATGGACACGGGACAGGCATTTGAAATGGTCATCATGATAACGATATGAGCATCGCCAGCAAGTTCATCATAAATCTTCTGAAATGCCTTGAAAACTGTCTCTGAATTTCCGTAAGTAACGCTGCTCATCGAGCCCGTATCAACGGGCAACTTGAAATCCCTTAGTATCTTAACCGCCTTTTCAATCGCTGGAGAAAGATGCGTGTCCCGCAAAGGGTACACTGAAAACTGCACTGATACAATCATGTCTTGCTCCTCCAACCCCTCAAAATCTCTGCATCATCGGTATAAATCGCTATTCCTTGATCCCCTTCCCCACAAGCAGCGAGCCAAATGGCGTTAGATACCTTTTTCCAAATTTTTCCAGTGCCTCAGCTCTTGAAAGAATAAATTGGGACGGCCTGGGATTCATGAATACCGAAGAAGTGACTTCTACAGAGGAAACATATTTCAAAAGCAGGTGCTTCAACTCCCAGAAACGATAGAAATGAGCCCTGCTGAAGATGGTTTTCTTGAAAAGGCCTTTGATCCTCCTTTTGATACCGTGAAGGGCATAGAGATTTAGAACCGCAACAACAATAATAGCAGAGGGCCGAGCAACCCTTACCATCTCGGATACGAACTTTTCGGGATTAGGTGAAAACTCCATAGAGGACATCGACAAGACTACATCAAACAAGTCGTCCGTGAAGGGAATTTTTTCACCTGTGCCTATTCTTACATTGAGCCCCCTTTTTCTTGCAATTGCTATCATTCCTTCGGAAGGGTCTATTCCTGAAACATCCATGCCCATTCTTGCAAATTCCAGAGAAAAAAGGCCTGTGCCAATTCCGACGTCGAGCAGCTTCATGCCCTGAGAAGGATGAATAAATTCAAGCAACGTATCCATTTCAAGGTCAAAGACTTTCTTTCCAGCAGGTGTCGTAAACCAACTGTCATAATGTTGGGCATATTTATCAAAAATCGCTTCCATAAATCCGATCCGATCAACAAGATCCTACATCCATGTCACAGTAAAATCAGCAGAAATACCTGTTGTTAGGCCAAAATAGGAGGCCTCATGGTATTGGAAAAGATGCCGCGTCATTTTGCCCTGTAAGGTACAACTTGCATCCAGCTTATGAAGCACCGTAAAGTTTTTTCAAGCCCTCAAATGCTGCTGAATAAACACCTTCGACTATCTTTTTGGCCTCCTCTTCCGGGGCACCTTTCGGCTCAAAGCTACTGGACCATACCACCTCGCAGCGATTCTCGGCCAGGTCCCTCACTTCCACAGTCGCCAAATATCTGGTAAGGGGAAGAGGCGACTCCACGATAGAATAGCTCAGAGAACGCGTTTGGTCGTCCTGGCTCTCAAGCTTTTCAACAATAGGAGGACCACCATCTTGAAGCGTAAGAGTCCTTACCGCTCCAATACCTGAACCTTCCATTTTGCTGTCAACTATCGCAGCTACGAAGTTTGGAAGGCCGTTAAAATCGCTGATAACCTTCCACACTTCTTCCGCTGCAGCATTCAGACTCGTTTTCATTGATACTTCTGTCATAATTACCTCCTCAAATAGAATGTCGAAACCGGGTTAACTCTTATGCGGATATAGAAAGGACCAAGCAAAGATGAATAGTAGAATTTAAATGGTAGCCTTTACCATTCCCCCATCCACGTTGATGGCCTGGCCTATGATATTCTTTGCTTTGTCCGATGCAAGAAAAGCCACCATGTTCGCAATATCATCCGGATCGCCATGGTGTCCCAAGGGGATATTCTGCTCGGCAAATGACTTGATGGCCTCGGGGCCCGATATACCGAGCATTTGACCAAGTTGGTCTCCGAGTCCACCAGGGCCTTCCCAAAGAGGTGTCCGGGTCGGTCCGGGGCAGACAGCGTTTACTGTGATATTGTCCTTTGCCAGATAGTTGCCCAGGTCCTTCGTAACCATATTCACCGCTGCCTTGATCGCGTCGTAGTCCAATAGCCCTCCCGGTTGCTTGCCAAAGATCGAGGAGATATTTATAATCCGCCCCCATCTTTGTTTCTTCATGTACGGGATGACCTGCTTGCAACCTTGGATAAGCCCGAAAAGCATGAGATCCATATTAGAACGGAATTCCTTCTCAGGAAGCTCCATGGGATCGCTCAAACGGCCGGTACCGGCGTTGTTGACAAGAATGTCAATTCTACCGAACTTTTCAAAAGCTTGGGAAACAAAGCTCTCGACATCCTCAGGTTTCGTGACATCGGCTCGAACAGCAAGGACTTCCACGCCCTTCTCTCTGATCTCTTCGGCTGCGATACTCAGGGCCTCCTTGTCCCGTGAACAAACAGCCAAATTACACCCTTCTTCAGCCAAAACAAAAGCACATGCCTTGCCGATACCCCGGCTCGCACCTGTAATCAAGGCTACCTTATCTTTCAATCCGAAGTCCATTTTGGACCTCCTTTCGCCTGAAAAAACCAGGCTATTAAGGTTTGCTCATTCAGTAACCAAGGGTCATGCTTAGGGTGCACTCACGTGTTACTGATTTGGGTTTGGATTGTTAAGGGGATACACCTCCTATCCGTTTGCCATCGTTGTGAGCATGCCAAGACGACCGGCCTCCTGAAGACATTTCCGTACATCCACCACGCGTGGGCCCTGATTCGTAAGGCGGACCCTTACCTCCTGATTAGAATAAACCTCGATCTGCCTCTCTCCGTCCAGCGCGACGGTGCAGGCAGCGGGCTCAAGAATTACTTCTTCCCCAACTGACACCATACGGTAGTTGGCAATACCTACTTCATTGATCAGGCCAGGTCCCACAGGGGCCAACACATTGGTATTCCCATCCCCGAGTCTTATATACATTCCCAGTGGATCCCTGGGCCCAATGGGATGCAGAAAGCCTCCAATGGAAGACATACCGATACAGTCAGGTTCTGCCCTGGCCAGTACGATCTCTCGGATACGGCTCGGATCCCACAGTGCCCGGCTGCCCACAAACAGTTCAGTACACACCACCACATCGATCAATGCGATGTCTGTTATCTTGTCATCAACATACACCTCCAGCCGCTTGGCAATATAGGTGAACTTTTCAAGGTCCAGTGCCTCTCGTGTGACCAGACCCGCCGCCAACCCTGCAATAGTGCCTTCGATCATACTGGGGAAGGCATTATTGGTGCCCGTAGAAATTGCGACAATCGGCACGCTGTTACACCCTGTGGCTACAGCGCGGTTTGTTCCGTCACCACCCAGGGTGATGATACAGCCGACATCACCCGTACAAAAGCCTCTTGCAGCCTCAGCCGTATCCCGCTCATCGCCCCACATATTTATCCGAAGTTCTTCAGCCTTTAAGGAAAGCTTTAAACCACGCAAGGCCTTTTCTACAAGGCCGTCATAGTCCGGCATATACATTACACCCTCAACTCCTACAGCATCCATGGCCAATAATATCCGCCGCAAGATATTCGTTTTTTCCAGGTTGTCATAGACGGAGGCGTGAGCAACAAGGCGCCGAATGTCTTTTCCAGAGGCAGGGTTGGCAATGATCCCAACCTTTAACATAATCTTTTCTCCAGGGGGGCTTCAGAGAACTATAATGCCCCCCCTTCCATGAGGTAATTGAATCACCAAAGTTGTACAATCTGTTAGATTCGCTGGAAGATCTTTCCTACCCTTTGAGTGACTGAACCGTTTTGACTATAGTATCCACACTCGGAATAAAAACATCCTCCAGGGCCGGGCTAAAAGGCACGTGTGCATGTGGCGCGGTAATCATTTTACAGGGTGCATCCAGGTAATCAAAAGCCTGGTCGGCAACCAGGGCGACGACATCCGTGGCGAGGCTGCATCTGGGGAAATCCTCATCTACCACAACCAGGCGATGGGTCTTCTTGACCGAATCCAGTATAGCATTTGTATCCATCGGTGAAAGGGAGCGCAGGTCTACCACCTCTACATCCAAACCGTCTCCAGCCAGCTTTTCCGCTGCCTCCAGGGACAAATGAACCATACGCCCGACCGTAATAATTGTGGCGTCTTTACCCTCTCGCTTCACTTCAGCTTTTCCTAAGGGGATGGTGTAGTTATCTTCCGGTACCTCTCCTTCCATATCATACAAGAGCTTGTGCTCGAAGAAGATGACCGGGTCGTTGTCACGAATGGCAGATGAGAGCAAGCCCTTCGCGTCATAAGGTGTTGACGGTACCACCGATTTAAGCCCCGGTATATGGGTAAAGATCGAGTAAAGGCACTCGGAGTGTTGAGCGGCTGCCCGAAAACCCGCGCCGATCATGGTCCGAATCACCACCGGCACCCGGGCCTTGCCGCCGAACATGTACCGCAGCTTCGCCCCCTGGTTGAAGATCTGGTCGAAACATACACCGAAAAAATCTACAAACATCAGTTCCGCAATGGGACGCAGACCCGTTGAAGCCGCTCCTATAGCCGCACCGATAAAGGCCGATTCGCTGATAGGGGTATCCAGTACCCGATTTCTTCCAAACTCGGGGGCCAATCCTTTGGTGACGCCCAGAACACCACCCCAGGCCTCCTTGTTCTCCCCTTCCATATGGGGTAATGTAGCACCACCAGCGACATCTTCCCCAAAGAGGACGACCGTAGGGTCACGGCGCATCTCCAGCCGCATCGCTTCATTCACAGCTTCCCGAAAAGTTATTGTGCGTGTTGCCATTATTCTCCCTCCTCTCTCTTACGGGTAATTGACATAGACGTCGGTCAGGACTTCTTCAGGTGCAGGCCAGGGGCTTTCCTCTGCAAATTTCACCGCGTCCTCAACCAATGCTGCCATTTCGGAATCAAGCTTTGCGAGTTCATCCTCAGTGAAAAAGCCTCTCTCCAGCCCTCGCTTCTTGAATTTTTCGATTGGGTCCCGGGCGTGATTCCGTTTTTTCTCTTCCTCCGTGAAGTAAAGCGTGGCGTCACCCTCAAAGTGGCCATAGTAGCGGAACCCTCGACACTCGACCAGAGAAGGACCTTCGCCCCTCCTTGCCCTCGCAATAGCTTCCTCAGCGGCCTCATACACGGCGAGGAGGTCCGTCCCATCCACCATTACCCCGGGCATATCATATGCCACAGCCCGATCAGAAATATTCTTGGCAGCGCAATGATATCCCCATGGTGTGCTCTCGGCGTATCCGTTATTCTCACAAACAAACACAACGGGCAGATTCCAGACGCAGGCGAGGTTCATGGATTCGTGCATGGTCCCCTGCTCGGCCGCACCATCTCCGAAAAAGCAGACCGTCACTTGATCGGTGCCGAGCGTCTTGGCCATGAAGCCCGATCCGCACGCAAGGGGGCCTCCAGCGCCTACTATGCCGTTTGCACCAAGCATTCCCTTATCTACATCGGCAATGTGCATGGAACCACCCTTGCCCTTACAGGCGCCTGTGGCCTTGCCGTACACCTCGGCCATCATGGAGTTTATATCCACTCCTTTGGCAATGCAGTGGCCATGGCCCCGGTGGGTGGAAGTGATATAGTCCTGCTCTGTCAGGTGAGCACACACACCCGCTCCGATCGCCTCTTCACCGGCGTACAGATGGACAAATCCGGGTAATTTGCCCGCGGCAAAGAGCTCGGAAACCGTGTCTTCAAACGTACGGATTTTTTTCATGGTCGCGTAGAGTTCGATCATCTTCTCCTTTGTCAAAGCCATTTTCCTGATCCTCCATTCTTACGGTTAACAATCAAAAGGTTGCCTTACCCGCAAAATGCATGATAGTCTTCTATCGCCTCCTTTCCCCCGCATTTCCGCCCATTTTCGGTTTGAAACATCTCCTCAGCCCTATAAGAGCTCCTCACCAGCGGGCCGGCCACGACTCCCCGAAAACCCATAGACCGCGCAGTTGCAGCCAGGCTCTCAAACTCATGAGGTGAAACGTATCTGGCCACTGGAACATACTCTTTTGACGGCGCTAGATATTGTCCGATTGTCAGATAATCGCATCCTGCCCTTTTCAAATCAGTAAACGTCTCTTCTAGTTCTGAGAGGGTTTCGCCCAGGCCCAGCATCAAACCGGATTTTACTTGCATCCCCTGCCCGGCAGCATACTCCAGGACAGCCAGAGATCGTTGATACTGCGCCTGCGGTCTCACCCGGGGGTACAGGCGTGCGACAGTCTCTATATTATGATTAAACATATCCGGATGGGCTTCACATACCCTTCGCAGGGCGGAAACAGAGCCTCTGAAATCAGGGACGAGCACTTCGACCTTTGCATCCGGCAATTCCTCGTGTATGCACTCAATGGTCCGTGCAAATTGCACTGATCCGCCATCTGCAAGGTCATCCCGTGTCACGGAGGTAACGACCACATATTCAAGGCCCAAGGTCTGTGCCGCCTGAGCCACCCTCCCCGGTTCTTCCGGGTCAACAGGCTCCGGAGCACCTTTCACAACAGCACAGAAACGACATCGCCTTGTGCATCGTGTCCCCAGTATCATGAAGGTGGCTGTGCCATGCGAAAAACATTCACCCAGATTCGGACAGTGGGCACTCTCACACACGGTGGCCAGTTTCCATTGTCGCAGATGCTGTTCCATGCGATCAATAGCATTCATTTCAGGGGCAGGCCGAACCAGCCATGTGGGATGTTTTTGCACTTTGATTTCCGAATCGTACTTGAAGGACCTGCAGAACTCTTCGATGAAGCGCTCCTTCACCTCTACCATGTCGAGAGCATGGCCCAACTCTTTATCCATGGAGGTGATTTTTTCATCAGCGTGGCCGCATGGAACAATCCAGTTGAACCACGCGGGATCTGTATTCACATTCAGTGCAATCCCGTGGTACGTAACCCACTTTCGCACGGCAATCCCTATGCTGGCTACCTTGGCACCACTCAGCCACACCCCGGGCGTTCCATTCCTGAACTCCGGCTCCAGGCCGTACGCTTCTAACACAGAAGCTATTGCCTCCATAAGGCCTTGGATATAGAGATGTAAATCTTTTTTTCCAAGCTTCAAAATGGGGTATGCTACTAATTGGCCCGGGCCATGGAATGTGGCCATACCCCCACGGTCCACTTCTTGCAAAGCTATCCCTTTCCCGTGGAGGGCTTGTTCAGAGACACGAAGATCCTTCTGTCCTCCACTCCGACCAATTGTCACCACCGGGGGATGTTCAACCAGTATCAACCGATCCGGAGAAAACCCGGCAATGCGTTCTTCAGCCAGGTTTTTTTGCCGGACAAGGGCCTCTCCATATTCCAACCGACCCCAATCAATAATCTCCACGTGCTTTGAAGAGAAATACAGCATTTGTTCATCCATACTTACTGCCTGGGCAAATAGAGCGCCCACTTCTCGGCATCCCGGGCCGCGTCAACCACGCTTTCAGAGAAGCTTGGGTGGACACGAATACTCCGGGCCAGTTCACGTGCCGTGCACTCAAGCTGCATAGCCGTCACCGCCTCGCCCACCAATTCCGTTGCACTGGCCCCCACAATATGAACGCCCAAAATCTCACCATATCGGGCATCCGAAATTATCTTCACTGCCCCATCCATCTGGTCCCGTGCCATGGCCAGGCCATTTATGGAATAGGGAAAATCTCCCACTTCGACATCTATCCCCTTTTCCTCAGCCTCTTCTTCGGAAAGGCCCACTGCACCCACCTGGGGAATGGTCCATATGCCCCGAGGGATCAAGTGGAAGGGGAATTTCCTTGTGTCTCCCATAGCGTTTTCAGCAGCAGTAACGGCCATGGACGAAGAGGCGTGGCTCAGCATCCATCCCCCTGTCGCGTCCCCAATGGCATAGATTCCTGGAACAGAAGTTTCCAGCTTTTCGTTTATCCGGAGACTGCCGTCTTCATTTAATTCGACACCCACCTGTTCCAGGCCCAGATTGGCTGTGTTGGGTCTCCGGGCGGAAACAAGGACCCTCTCAACTTCAATGGTCCTTTCTTCTTTCCCTGACAAAACAGCATCAAACGTGTTCTTTTTGTTTTTGATTGCTTTGAGCATGAAACGGGGAAGCACTTCAACCCCCTGCTCTCTCAATGCCTGGGCCAGTCGCTGACTGGTGTCGCCATCTTCTTTCATGAGAAGCCTGCGCGAATCCGAGGCCAGAAAAACCTTGCACCCAAAAGTATTCAGCAAGGTGGCCATTTCCACTTCAATTGGTCCGATTGTCCCCCATATTAGCGCCGAGGATGGAATTTCCGTCATCTCAAGCACCTGATCCGTGGTCAATGCCGCCTCTTCCAGGCCGGACACAGAAGGAATATCGAGAAGACTCCCTGTCGCAAGAATAATCTTTTTTGTCTCCAAGGTTTTTCCTTCTACGCCAACCTCCTGAGGACTTTTCAGAACACCATGGCCCCTGATCACTTCCACCCCATTGTTTGCAAGGAGCCCTTCCATCCCCATGCGGATATCTCCCGAAACACCATTTTTCCTGTCTACGATGGACTCGAGATTCAGTTCCTGGACAGGGGCCTTGATCCCAAATTCTTCCCCTCTATTGATCCAATACAGCAGAGAAGCGGCACGAAGCCATACCTTGGTCGGGATGCATCCCCTGTTTACGCAGGTCCCGCCGATATCACCTCCCTCAACAAGCGCTACCTTTCCTCCTAATTGTGAAGCCCGGATGGCGGCAGCATATCCTCCTGATCCACCACCAACGATGATCACGTCATACATATCTCACCTCGTTCTATTCATCTGGTTGCAATTACTGCTATCACACGCCACAATAGACTACGTCATCGCCAACATCGGATGCTGAAGATAGCGGGCCACGGTCTCCAGGAATGCATTGGCAGGAGCCCCATCCACCACACGGTGATCAAAGGTCAGGCTCAGGTACATCATGGAACGAATACAGATTTCCCCTTCATAAACAGCAGGTTTTTCTTTGATACGCCCGATGCCCAGGATCCCTGTCTCAGGCGGCTTCAGAATGGGAGTGAAACCGTCCACTTCAAACATGCTCACATTACTGATCGTAAAAGTACCACCGGTCACTTCATCCACGTTCAATGCGTCTTCACGGGCCTTTCGTGCCAGTTCTCTGGCCTCCCTGGCAATCTGCAAAAAGCCCTTTTTGTCTACATCATGTAACACCGGCACGATCAGCCCTTCCGGGAGGGCTACCGCAATTCCCATGTTTACTGAGTCGTGGAGCAGAATCTCATCCCCGACCAGGGTGGAATTCATGATGGGGAAACGTTTCAGGACGCGGGACGTGGCCAAGATAATAATATCATTGTAGGAGATCCTCACCCCCTCATCTTTTTTATATTCTTCCCTCATGAGTTTCAGGAATCGAACCATCTCGGTCACATCAACTTCGGTAAAAGCGGTGAGCTGGGCAGTATTCTGAAGACTGGCATACATATTATCCGCAACACTCTTCCGGATGCCCGTAAAGGGAATGGACCTGACGGCTTCAGCTTCTTCCTCTTGGCCTTTTGCTTGCAGCATACGCTCCACATCTTCCTTTGTGATCTTACCCCCCTCACCTGTACCAACAATACTGGAAATATCCAGGTTCGCTTGCCTCGCTATCTCCTCCGCAAGGGGCGTGATCCTGGGTGGAGGCGGACCTTCATCATGGTATTTCTGCACATCAGCTTCCGTGATCCGTCCATTCGGCCCCGTGCCGGACACCAGGGGCAGATCCACGTCCAATTCTTTGGCCAAGCGGCGAGCCGCCGGTGTAGCAGGCACAAATTTTTTCTCCTCCGGCTTTTGGCTGGGAGGCGAAGCTGCGCCGCCGGTCTTGCCGGGCGTCTGCTCAACCACTTCTCCCATTTGGAGACCTTCAATACGTTCAGGTTCCTCTCCAGGTTCAGCTATGATGCCCAGAATAGTCCCCACGGGTACAGTCGCCCCTTCAGGTACTACTATCTGAAACAGGATACCGCTCCCAGGCGCTTCCACTCTATTCGTGATCTTTTCCGTTTCAACTTCAAACAAATCCTCACCCTTCTCTACTGGCTCATCCTCTTTCTTGAACCATCGAGTGACTTTCCCCTCCTTCATGGTGAGACCCCATTTGGGCATAGTAACATTTACCGGCACTTTACAGTTCCTCCCGTTATCAGTTCAAATAGTTGCAACGCGCGCGAGTAGTGATCCAATCGACCCTACTACACTCGAGCTCCCTAAATAATATTCAGGACCCATTACCCCATAATTTCTTTAACCGCGTAAATTATTTTTTCCTCACTGGGCAGCATGTTATCCTCCAGCGGTGGGCTGAAAGGGATCACCGTATTTGGTGCGGCTACCGTCTTGATCGGAGAGTCCAAATAATCGAATGAGGTATCCATCAGACTCTTAACAACCTGAGCAGCAACACCCGCACATTCGCATGCCTCCTGAATGACAACAGCCCGATGCGTCTTTTGGATAGACTGGGCCAATGTATCATGGTCAAGTGGGGACAAGGTACGTAGGTCTATAATCTCGGCGTTAATTCCATCCTTCGACAACTCATCGGCCGCCGCCAATGTCTTTTGTAACATCAACGAGTAGGAGATCAAGGTAACATCCTTTCCTTCCTTTTTCACCTCGGCCTTTCCAAGGGGAACGATATACTCTTCTTCCGGTACTGGTCCGGAAGTTCCGTAGAGAACCTTATGTTCGATGTAAAGCACAGGATTATTGTCACGAAGAGAGGCTGTGAGCAGACCCTTGGCATCATAAGGAGTGCTGGGCATAACCACTTTTAGTCCCGGGACATGCACGAACCAGTTTTCAAAA
>CAYOIU010000108.1:0-9228 GCA_964404085.1 uncultured Desulfobacteraceae bacterium
GATGGAGATGCTGCTGGACAACATGGAAGAGGAATTCGGGTTGTGCTGATTGTGAGCATTTTTCCCTTTGAATAGGGTGGAGAACCGAAACATGGGTGAATTTGTCTATTCAAATGCAGAAAGGGAAATGGATGTTTACGGGTACGATGCAGTGGTCAAAAGCCACTGCCGCATGTGCCATGGAGGCTGCGGAGTTCTCGTTTATACAAAAAACGGGAGAGTGGAAAAAATCGCCGGGGATCCTGTATGCCCCATCAATCACGGCACCCTTTGCAGCAAGGGGTTGGCGTCCGCCCAACTCGCCTATCACCCGGATCGACTGACGTACCCTGTCAAGCGTCTGGGACCGAAAGGAAGCGGCAGGTGGAAACGCATCTCCTGGGATGAGGCCCTGGACACCATTGCGGGCAGGTTGCTCCAATACAGGGATGACTTCGGAGCGGAATCAGTGGTGTTTGGATATGGCACGGGGAGGGAGAACGAAGCGGTGATCTACCGCTTTGCCAACCTTTTCGGCACGCCCAATGTACTCACCGCGGGCCATTTCTGCTACGGCCCCCGTATTGCGACCAGCATTCTCACCTGCGGCACCAATCCTATTGCGGACTATGAAAATCATCCCCAATGCATCATGGTCTGGGGCAACAATGTGGTGATCAGCAACCCGGACTGCTATAAGGGTGAGCCGTTTTCCAATGCAGTGGATTCCGGGGCAAGGTTGATCGCAGTGGATCCGAGACTGACCCGGATTGCAGCGCGCGCCGATGTCTGGCTCCCTCTCAGGCCGGGGACCGACGCTGCCCTGGCCCTTGGAATGCTCCACGTGATCATTGAAGAAGGGCTGTATGACAGAGACTTCGTAGAAAACCACGTACACGGGTGGGAACCTCTTGTGCGAAGGGTAAAACAGTATCCCCTGGACAAAGTAGAAGAAATAACCTGGGTCCCCGCCGCCAGCATAAGGGAAGCGGCCCGGCTTTTCGCGACCAGCAAGCCGGCGGCCATTCAATGGGGCGTGGCCATTGAACAGCAGATCAATTGCGCCGACAACGACCGACTCCTCATGTTCCTCATGGGGATCACGGGAAACATCGATGTTCCAGGGGGGCAAGTGCTCTTTAAACCACCTGGAATCCGAAATGTGGGGCACTTCGGGGCCCACAGGATGCTTCCGGACACACAACGTGAAAAGCGCCTTGGCGGTGAGCGATTTCGCCTGGCCGGCCAGTTTGCCATCATCAACCCTAAATGCGTCTGGGACGCCATACTGGAAGAAAAACCCTATCCGGTAAAGGCACTTTTTCTTATCAGTTCCAATCCCCTTGTGACCAGGGGGAATGCCGCCCAAGTTTACCGGGCCCTGGAAAAGACAGAATTCATGGCCGTCTCTGACTTCTTCATGACCCCTACCGCTGAAATGGCTGATATCGTCCTCCCCGCTGCCACTTGGCTTGAGATGGACTATGTAGGAGACTTCTGGAAGCGGCACGGTTATATCCTGCCCAGGAGAAAAGTCATCCAGGTCGGGGAATGTCGGTCGGATCATGAGATGCTCAATGATCTTGCCCATCGGGTGGGGCAAGGGGAACATTGGTGGGACAATTTCGAACAGGCCCTGGACTGGATCCTGGAGCCCATGGGGATCACGTGGCAGGATTTTAAAAAGAGGGACTATATCAGGGGGGATGTGCTCTACAAAAAATATGAGACCAAAGGGTTCTCCACGCCAACCCGAAAATTCGAAATCTATTCGACTGTTTTGGAAGGTATGGGATACGATCCTCTTCCCCGGTACCGGGAGCCCCCGGAAAGTCCTTACCGCACCCCTGAACTCTACCGGGAATTTCCCTATATCCTCATCACGGGGAGACGATTGCCCGGTTTTTTTCACTCGGAGAATCGGCAGGTTCCCTGGCTGCGGGAACTCCATCGCGATCCGGTGGTGGAGATTCATCCGGATACTGCGAAAAAAGAGGGTATCAGGGAAGGGGAGTGGGTCAGCATTGAATCTCCCCGCGGCCGGGTCAGACAGCGGGCCAAATTCTTTGCCGGTATGGATCCGAGAATCGTCTCTGCCGAACACGCCTGGTGGTTTCCGGAGAAAAAGGATCCGGGTCACGGCTGGGATGAGTCCAACATCAATATACTTACCGACAATGCCTACGAAGCTTGCGACCCTGCCATGGGGGCAACCCATGTCAGAACACTGCTTTGCATGATCCACCCGGAGGATCACCCATGAATGCGAGGTCCACGGACCGATTGGCACTGGTCATCGATCATGAATCCTGCTGGGGCTGCAAGGCCTGCGAAGTTGCCTGCAAGCAGGAACACCATGGGCCTGATGGAATCAAGCTGATCCATGTGGCCGAAGATGGCCCCAGGCTAGCGGAGGGGAAACCCCATTTTGTATATCGGGTGAATACCTGCCGTCATTGTGATATACCGGAGTGTGTGGAGGCATGTCCTGAAGAGGCGATTGTCAAGAGAGAAGAGGGCATCGTCATCCTGAATGAGAAAGAATGCACCGGATGCGGGCTCTGCGTTGACGCATGCCCTTACCACGCCATCGTCTTCGACACCAAACAGGGGACAGCCCGGAAATGCAATCTGTGCTATCACCGGGTGGACCGGGGACTTCTTCCGGCCTGTGCGGATAATGTGTGCCTTGGCCACTGCATCTACTTCGGGCAACTTGAAGAAATTGAAAAAAGGATGGCAAAAAAGCGGCATCGCCTTTGGGAGAGGAGGCAGAGAGACTTTCAAATAGAAGGTATTCCAGGACCGACCGGCTGATGAATAGTACCCTGCTTCCGATACCTGCTTTTCGAAGTCCCTCCAATTATGGGTTGTCTTTTTTCCTCGTGCTGTTATACTCCTATCTCAAAAATATGTAGGCGTTTTTTGGCTGATCCCACCGTTTTGTCGCTTGGAGGGGTGGGCCGTGATGCATTTCCAAATAGGGAAGCTTTATCAAAAATGAATATCAAGATCGGTATCCTATCAGATACCCACCTCAAAAAGGTATCCAGGGAAATTGAGCATATTTTCGAGGAATACCTGGCCGACAAAGACCTTGTTTTGCATGCAGGTGACGTCGTTTCCGAGGAAGTCCTGAATTTCCTGGGTCAGAAGGAACTGCACGCGGTCCACGGCAATATGGACCCATTTGAAGTTCAGAGACGGTTGCCGGGAAAATCCATCCTTGAGTTGGGCCCATTCCGGTTAGGATTGGTCCACGGTTGGGGGCCATCGGCAGGGCTTGAAGATCGCATTGTATCGGAATTTACGGACGTGGATGTCATCGTCTACGGCCATTCCCACATTGCAGCCAACCATACCCGGGACGGCATCCTGTTTTTCAACCCCGGGACCGCAACCGGGTACGCGTCCTCGGGGATTCACAGTATCGGTGTGCTGGAATTGGGCGAGACGGTCACCGGCCGTATTATCCCTTTGTGAGGAAGACCATGACAACACTTTGGGCTCCCTGGAGAATGGAATATATCCTTTCGGATGAGAAGGACGGCCCCTGCATTTTTTGTCCCGGAGCCGAAAGGGGGCAGGATGCGGAGCGTTTCATTCTGTACGTTGATTCGTTGAGCATGGTCATGATGAATAGGTATCCCTACAACAACGGCCACCTGCTTGTTGCGCCTGTAAGGCATGTGGGTGGTCTCGAGTCCCTCTCAAAAGAAGAAATGCTTGACCTCCTCGACCTGGTCAGAATGTCAATCGGTGTATTGAAAAAAGTGATGAATCCTGAAGGATTCAATGTGGGTTTGAACCTTGGAAGGGCGGCTGGGGCCGGAGTGGAAGAACACATGCACTTTCACATCGTTCCCCGTTGGAATGGCGACACCAACTATATGACTGTGGTGGGAGACGTACGGGTCATTCCCGAACATATTCAAGAAACCTACGGAAAATTACTTCCGTTGTTTCAAAATATTAAGAGAGATAGTGGAGGTGACACATGAAACATGTAAGGGTTGTGCTGGTCATCCTGTTCGTACTGCTGATTATTGCAGTAGCGGTTCAGAACTACAGCGTGATGGCATACCAGGTGAACTTCAGACTGAACCTGCTTTTCTTCAACCACAAGACCCCGCCCATGTCGCTCTACCTGGTCGTTATTATCTCATTTCTGCTCGGTGTTATTTTCACGGGGTTTTACGGGATAACGGAACGGTTTCGCCTCAAGAAAGAGATCAAAATGCTCACGAAGGAATCCAGGGAAAAGGATCAGGAACTTCAGTCCCTTCGAAATTTCCCGGTGACCGCGGAAGAGGTGAGCCCCGGCGAAGAGCAGGATGTGGAATAGGTGTTTGCTGTGATAATTTTTGTGGACAGGAGTCACTGAAACATGTGGACGCCCTTCGGGCAGTGGTTTGAGCGGCCGGACAGCCTCCAGTTGATCCTGGGGGTCTGCATCGCCTTTTCTCTCGGGCTGGTGCTGGGGATGTGGAAAAAGGCCGTCAACAAGGGGAGGCCCAGGGAGGTCGCGGTCAAGGGGGACACCGCTTTTCTCAAGGGAGTCCAATACATCCTGAGCAATGATCACGACCAGGCCATCGAGCAATTCACCAAGTCCGTTCAGGTGGACTCGGACACCATTGAGACCTATGTGGCCCTGGGAAATCTTTACCGCTCCAAAGGAGATATAGGCCGGGCCATCCGTATCCGGCAGAGTATCATTCTAAGACCGAATATCGAACCACAAATCAAACTGGCTGCCCTGTTCGATCTTGGCGTGGACTACCGCAAAGGCGGTTTCTTGAATCGTGCTCTTGAGACCTTTCTAAAGGTGGCGGAGAAAGACAGCTCGAATGTGGAAACGCTGGATGAAATTGAAAGGATATATGAAGAGCTGAAGGACTGGGAAAATGCTTACCAGACCAGGCAGAAGATTGCTCGTCTCATCAAGGGCAGCCATTCTCACATCCTTGCGCATCACTTGGTGGAGTGCGGGAAGGCCTTTGTCGAAAAGGGGGAACTCGGCAGAGCACGGTCTTTTTTGATGAAGGCCCTGTCAACCCATCCCCACTGCATCGACGCCCACCTGCACCTGGGGGATGTCTATTTTCAGAAACAGGAATACAAGAAGGCCATATTGCAGTGGAAAAAGGTCGGAGAGGTGGCGCCGCAATTCACATTTCTTGCCTATCGCCGCCTGGAAGGGGCCTATGCAAAAATGAGAAATTTGAAACCCGTGGAGGCCTTTCTCAGAGAGTCCGCCGATCTGCACCCCGACGCCTTTACCTACCTGGCGCTGGCCCGGTATCTCCATAACGAGATGGATTGGGAAGGGGCCCTCCGGGAACTGGAAAACGCCCTGAGACTCGCCCCGAGCTTCTGGGAGGCGAGACGTTTCAAGGGAGAGATCCTCCTCGAACAGGGAAGGAATGAGGAGGCCCTTGATGCCTATCGAGAACTGCTGGAATATCTTCAAATCCCTTACCTCAGATTTCAATGCTCCCAATGTGGATACAAGCCGGTGGATTTGCAGTGGCAGTGTCCCCAGTGCAGGTACTGGGATACCATAGGTTTGGTCGACTCCGTCGAAACAGGGGTGCCGACCATTTCTGAATCCCAGGGCCCGCTCCCCGATCCGGATGAAGGAAACAGTGAAAAATAACATGGGTCAGCTCACACCTATGCTCAGACAATACCTGGGCATCAAGGGCCAGCACCCGGATGCCATTCTTTTTTTCAGAATGGGCGATTTTTATGAAATGTTTTTTGAAGATGCCCAAACCGCGTCCAGAATCCTGGGCATAACCCTCACCGCCCGCGGGACCTATAACGGCGAAAAAGTGCCCATGTGCGGCGTTCCTCACCACGCCTCAAAATCCTACATTGCACGGCTGATAGACAGCGGCCGGAAGGTCGCCATTTGCGATCAGGTCGAGGACCCCGGTACCAGCAAGGGAATCGTCAAAAGGGAAGTGGTTCGCGTCGTGACGCCGGGTTCCATCGTAGACGAGGCGGAAGTCGATCAGAAAAGGAATCTCTATCTGGCGGCGATTGCCTCGGGCGGTAACGGCACATTCGGCCTGGCCCACGCGGATCTTTCCACGGGTGAATTCAGGGTTACCGAAGTGAGAGGGCTGGAAGAACTCCTGGACGAATTGGGAAGGATTGACCCTGCCGAGGTTCTCATCACTGAAAATACGGGACTTCATCGTGAGAAGGCCCTCTCCCATCTCAGGCTGGAGGTCCTGGATCCCGATGCATTCGACCCCGAAAGGGCGGAAGCGATCCTGAAGGAGCAGCTTGGCGTGCAATCGCTCACGGGCTTTGGATGCGAAGACATGCAGGTGGGGATCCCCGCGGCGGGGGCCATCGTATTCTATCTCCAGGAGACCCAGAAGGGAAATCCCGATCACATGAAGGACATCGTCAGCTACAGGCTGGGCGATTACATGTTCCTCGATGAGGCGACCTGCTCACACCTCGAACTGCTCAAGACCATGAGGCGCAGGTCCGTCAAAGGATCTCTGATCCAGATCCTGGACTGTACCGTCACCCCAATGGGAAGCCGGCTTCTCAAGAAATGGGTGGCCTATCCCTTGATCAACCTTGAAAAAATACAGGAACGGCTGGCTGCCGTTGCCTGTCTCAAGGAGGACCCGATTCTGCGGGAAGAACTGCGGGAAATCCTCTCAGAGATCTATGACCTGGAACGGCTGAACGGGCGCGTCGTCCTGGGAAGGGCCAATGCCCGTGACCTTTTGGCCCTCAAGGTTTCGCTCCGGATACTTCCGGAAATCAAGACCAGGTTGAGCAGTTCCCCGAGCCTTCTTCTTGCTGATATGGCACAGGGCCTCGATACGCTGGAAGATGTGGCCCAGCTTATTGAGGAGGCCATCCACGAGGACCCGCCCGTTACCATCAGGGAGGGGGGAATCATCAAGGAAGGGTACAGCCGGGAATTGGATGGTCTGATCGGCCTGAGTCGGGACGGGAAAACCTGGATTTCGGAATTCGCCCTTAGAGAGCAGAAACGGACAGGGATAGCCGGCCTCAAGGTGGGATACAACAGGATTTACGGCTATTACCTTGAGGTATCCAAGGTTAATCAGCACCTCGTTCCCGACAACTATGTCAGGAAACAGACGCTCGTAAACGGGGAGCGCTACATCACCGAAGAACTCAAGGGCATGGAGGAAAAGGTCATCGGCGCCCAAGAGAAACGCGTAGATCTGGAGTTCCGGATATTTGAAAAAGTGCGGGATGAAATCGGAGGAAAAAACAAGAGGATCAAGAAGACAGCGGGTCTTATAGCCGGAATAGACGCGATTGCGGGGCTTTCGGAGGCCGCTGAACGGAATCATTATTCGCGTCCCGAGGTGGACCATTCCCTGCGAATAGATATCCGGGACGGGCGGCATCCGGTGATTGAGAAGACTGTAAGGGAGGAAGACTTCGTCCCCAATGACATTGTCCTGGATGATAGGGACCAGGAACTCCTCATCATCACCGGTCCGAATATGGCGGGAAAGTCTACCGTCCTTCGTCAGGTTGCTCTCACCGTGCTCATGGCCCAGATGGGGAGCTTTGTGCCGGCTGTAAGGGCCTCCATAGGGCTGGTAGATCGGATTTTCACTCGGGTGGGGGCTTCCGATGACTTGGCTAAAGGGCAAAGCACCTTTATGGTGGAAATGAACGAGACGGCCAATATCCTCAGGCACGCCACCACAAGGAGCCTCGTGATCCTGGACGAGATCGGTAGGGGCACGAGTACCTTTGACGGGTTGAGCATCGCCTGGGCCGTGGCGGAGGCTCTGCACGACCAGGATGGAAAGGGAGTGCGAACGCTGTTTGCCACTCACTACCACGAACTCACGGAGCTTGTGACCACGAAATCCAGGGTAAAGAATTATAATATTGCCGTGAAGGAATGGAACGAAAGGATCATTTTTCTGAGGAAACTGGTGCCCGGCGGGACCAGTCGAAGCTACGGCATCCAGGTGGCCAGGATCGCCGGGGTGCCCGAAAATGTTCTGAAAAGGGCCAAAGAAATTCTGGAAAACCTAGAAGGGGAAGACCTGGACGAGGCGGGAAGGCCCCTTCTGGCGCAGACTCACCGAACCGGCGCGCCCGATGAAGTGGTGCAACTCAATCTTTTCGGAGGCCGCGACCAACGGCTTGTTGAATGGATCAAGGGAACCGATATCTCGAACCTGACGCCCTTGGAAGGCCTTATGGAACTCAACAAAATGAAAGAATATGTCGAAAGGCACTTGGCTGGATGAAAAAACACTTTCAAAGAAATATCCTTCTGATTTTCTTAACATCGATCTTCCTGATCAGCACGGCTGCAATGCTTTACGGGTCCACGGGAAAGACCGTCGGGCTCCTGAAGGAGGCGGACAGCAGCCGCAAGGCCCTTTTCGGGTCCGCCGGTAAGAGAAAATACCGCCATAACTGGGTCCGTTGCATACAGAAATACCGGAGGATCTACTCACAATACCCGAAGTCCCAAGAGGCTCCGTGGGCCCTTTTCAAGGCGGCCGACCTTTACAGCCGTCTCTACAGATACAGCGGTCAGACAAAAGACATCGATCAATCCATTGCGCTTTTCAGAAAGGTGGTTAAATCCTACAAGTCCCACAGTCTGGCGGACGACGCACAGTTCAGGATCGGAGAGATATTCTATCGGCAGAAAAAGGAGAAGCTCCAGGCCTATGTGGAATTTCTGAAGGTCGACATCAAATTTCCCGAAGGAGACATGCGATCGAAGGCCAGGGCCAGAGTGGAAAGGCTTGGGGCCGAAATTGGAAGGAAGGAGGAAGTCCGAGAGACAAAGAAGCCCAACGGCGATCCGCCCGGACCGGTGTTGGTCAAGGACATCCGGCACTGGTCTACCCAGAACTATACGAGGGTGGTGGTTGACGCGGACGCTGTCGTCAAATACGAGCACCATCTGCTCAAGAGGGACCGGACGAACGACCGGCCTGGAAGACTCTATCTGGACCTTGAAAATGCGCGGGTAAGCAAGGAAATCGATAACTCAATTCCCATAAAAGGCGATCTGCTCCAAAGAGTGCGGGCGGGTCAATACCAGAAGAGCAAGGTACGGGTGGTCCTGGACATCAACAGCATTGGAACCTACAAGGTCTTTCATCTCTATGACCCCTTCAGGATCGTGGTGGATGTCAGGAAGGAGGAGGAAAAAGGAATAATAGCCAACAAAGCTTACAATCTCCCCTTCCAAACCCAGTT
>CAYOIU010000108.1:9238-11313 GCA_964404085.1 uncultured Desulfobacteraceae bacterium
GCCAAAGGGACCGGTGCTACGCCAAGGAAACGGCACGCTCGAAAGGGCATCAGGAAATCCAGGGAGCCGGACAAGGCCGTCTCTCTGGCCCGACAACTTGGCCTCAATGTGAAGACGATCGTCATAGACCCGGGTCACGGTGGAAAGGATCCCGGGTGTTACCACGGGCGGGTAAGGGAAAAGGATATTACCCTGTCCATGGCGAAAAGACTGGCGGACAGGATCAGGAAAGAGATCGGTTGCAAGGTTTACCTGACGAGAAACAAAGACGTCTTCCTCCCCCTTGAACGAAGAACGGCCATCGCCAATATGAAAAAAGCGGATCTCTTTATATCATTACACGTGAATGCCCACAGAAACCGCAAGGTGTACGGCATCGAGACCTACTTCCTGAACATGGCGACCGACAAAAATGCGGTGATGCTGGCGGCCAGGGAAAATGCAACGTCTGAAAAGAGTATCAGCGACCTCCAGCGGATACTGAACGATCTCATGTTTAACACCAAGATTCACGAATCGAACAGGCTGGCACATCAGGTTGAAAAAGGGGTGTTGTCGGGCCTGAACGGCCACTACGGATCCATCAGGAGCCTGGGTGTCAAGCAGGCGCCTTTCTACGTCCTGATAGGGGCGCAGATGCCTGCCATATTGGTGGAAACAGGGTTTATCACGAATACCCTGGAGCGGAAACGGCTGTCGACCAGGGCCTACCAGGAGAAAGTAACGGCCGGGATCAGCAACGGCATCAAGAGCTATATCGAGAGCATTGACCAGGTCTACCAAGGTGGATAAGGGCCTGTCATGAAATAAGTATTACATTTATGAATCTCATCTTCACGTCATCTTCGGCCGATCTTCAATCACAAAATCCTCGAAATAGTAGAAGGCTATTACTGTGGTTTTGCTCAATCAGATCGACCAAATCCAACCTAAACCTGAGCACCTTAATGCAACACTTATTTCATGACAGGCCCTAGCGCATCCGAAGATAGGCATCGATAAAAGGGTCTAGGCCTCCGTCCATCACTTTGTCCACGTCCCCCACATCCAGATTGGTGCGGTGATCTTTCACCATGCGGTAAGGATTAAAGACGTAGGACCTGATCTGGCTTCCCCATGCGATATCCTTTTGGGAGTCGTGCAGTTCGTGCTTTTTTTCTTCCCGTTTGTCTTTTTCCAGCTCGTAGAGCCTGGACTTGAGCACCTTCATGGCCATGTCCTTGTTGCGGTGCTGGGATTTCTCATTCTGGCACTGGACAACGATTCCCGTGGGAAAATGGGTGATGCGGACCGCCGAGCTGGTCTTGTTGACGTGCTGGCCGCCCGGACCGCTGGCCCGATAGGTATCGATCCTGAGGTCTTTCTCGTCAATATCGATTTCAATGTTTGTGTCCACTTCGGGCAGAATAGAGACCGATGCAAAAGAGGTATGACGCCTTCCGGTTGCATCAAAGGGGGAAATGCGCACCATGCGGTGGATCCCATGTTCGGATTTCAGGTAACCGTAGGCGTAGGGACCGGTTACTGTGAAGGTGACACTCTTGATGCCCGCCTCGTCCCCTTCCAGGAAGTCGATAACCTGGGTTTTCAGCGCCCTTTCTTCGCACCAGCGGATATACATCCTGTAGAGCATTTCCACCCAGTCCTGGGCCTCTGTGCCGCCGGCGCCGGCATTTATGGCCACGATGGCATTGAGCCTGTCGTCCGCATCTCCCAGCAGGGATTGAAATTCGAGCCCCTTCACCTCTTCCCGGAGCCGCGTGACGTCTTTTTCCACATCCCTGAGTGTTGAAGCATCCTCTTCTTCAAGGGCCATCTCGGCGAGGATCTTGGCGTCCTCTGTCTCCTGGTAGAATTTTTCCCAGCGTTCAATATGTTCGCACAGAGAAGCCCGTTCCTGACTGATGCGCGTCGCCTCGTTCTGATCACTCTGCCAGAAATCGGGCCGCCCCATTATCTTTTCAAGTTCTTTAAGTTGTTCCTTTTTTTCATCTAAGTCAAAGATGACCTCGCAGATCCTGGAGTTGATCCAATAAAATCTCAATGGTTCCTAAGACGTTTCCCTGCATAGCGTA
>CAYOIU010000109.1:0-11287 GCA_964404085.1 uncultured Desulfobacteraceae bacterium
GTTTCAGGCTGCTCCCCTTGAATGGATTGGTCTTTCTTCCAAACAGGAGAAGCAATAAAAGCAGGCCACCGCCGAAACGGTAGAATGCGATGTCCCATGGCCTGAACCGTGGGTCGAGGGCCTTAATGATGCCGTCTGTCGCAGCAAACAGGAAGGCGGACAACAGCATGAAAAGACGCCCCGCGGTCGCATTTCCTGCGAGATTCGTCCGTAGGCCGGGCTTAAGGGGCATGACGGGTTTCGCCATCAGCTTTGCACTCTCCCTGGCTAGAGCCCCGCGATGCTGATGCTGATGAGGTTCATTGCCGGGAAACCACCCATATTGTGGGTAAGCCCGATTTTCGGGTCCTCAATCTGCCTGTCTCCGGCCTTTCCCTGGAGCTGTTTATACATCTCATACATCATCCTGAGGCCGGATGCCCCGATGGGGTGCCCGAAACACTTGAGGCCACCGTCCGGCTGGCACGGAATCCTGCCGTCCATATTGAAAAAGCCATCGCGAACGTCATTGCCCGCCTTGCCCCGTGGCGAGATCCCCAGATCTTCGTAGGTAACCAATTCCGTGATGGAAAAACAGTCGTGAAGCTCCATCATGCTGATCTCCTCCCTGGGATTCGTGATCCCGGCCTCCTCGTAGGCCCGGGCGGCGCATTTCTCCGTAGTCTTGACATACGTTCCATCCCAATCGGTATACATCATTTCCTCACCCGAACTCAGGGCGATCTGCATGGATTTGACGTAGACCGGATCAGGGCGAAAATCCTCTGCCATGTCGGCCCGACAGACTATGGCCGCGGCCGCACCATCACTCACCCCGCAGCAATCAAAAAGGCCCAGGGGCCAGGCCACCATGGGGGCCTTGAGAATCTTTTCGACGGAGACCTCTTTCCGCAGGTGGGCCTTTGGGTTTTTGGCACCATTGTGGTGGCTCTTTGCCGAAATCATGGCCAGGATCTCTTTTCCTTCGTCTGCATTCAGGCCGTACCTGGAAAAGTAGCGTGTAGCCATCATGGCAAAGGCGCCGGGTGCGGTTATGTTCGGGAATATGAGCCTGTTTTTCGTCCCCAGGGCCGAAGGGAATTCCGGAAGCCCCCCGTAGCCCGTGTCCTTGAGCTTTTCAGCCCCCAGGGCAAGACAGATGTCATAGGCCCCTGAAGCCACCGCATACACCGCACCGCGCAGGGCTTCAGACCCGGTGGCGCAGAAGTTCTCCACCCTCGTGACCGGGAGAAAAGGCAGCTTCAGGGCAAGGCTCAGGGGCACGGCCGACTTGCCCACATTGACTTCGTCAAAGCAGGAGCCGAACCATGCGGCCTGGATATCCTTCTTTTCTATACCGGAGTCCTGAATCGCCTCTTTGAACGCCTCCACCATCAGATCATCCGCATTGGCATCCCAGCGTTCTCCGAACCTGGTGCAACCCATCCCGATGATGGCAACCTTATCTCTAATACCTTCCGCCATTTTTATCCTCCTCCTCGGGCTATCCCATAACCGGGATGGCCTTCCAGAAATAGCCATGGATGCCGAACTGTTCATCCACGTATTTTTTCCGGAAGCTCATCTCCACTTCCATGTCGGTCTCCAGCTCTTCAAGATCCACGTCGGTCAGATCAAACCAGTAACGCCCTCCCCCTTCAAAGTCGACAAATCCGTAAATAGCCGGGGGATTGGGACTATACGCCAGGTTGTCACCCGTGTAGGTGAACAACGAGCCTTTTCTCCCTGCAAAACAGTACGGCTCCATCTCATCAATCGCGCCGCAATCGGGATTGACGCATACCCTCTGGATGGGGTACTGGGGCGTTCCACAAGACGTACACTTGCTGCCATACAGGCCGAGGACCTGTTTTCTGTTCCTCCAGAGCTCCGAAATTGCGGTTCTCGCAACGATCTCCCCGCGGATACCCTTTTCCGTGGAGAGGAGATCCCGGAAGGCGACGATCTTTTCGTAACTGCGCAATTCCCTTCTCGCTGCCAGGTGTTTGCCGATGCCCCTTCGGCGGCCCCTGATACCTTCAATCTTCTCTGTAACCTCGAAGAGTATCGCATCAGCCCCGGTGCCATATCCAACGACCGCGATGCGATCTCCCGGTCCGGCCTCCTCCAGGGCCTTGACAAGGTGCATCAGCGGATCCGCTGTCCCTGCATAACCCACCTGCCCGGCGAGAGGCATGACCAGCTGCGATTCAGAAAGCCCTAACTTTCCGGCAATTTTTCTATAATCGCCTGCATAGAGACAGGGATAGACGACATGTGCGATCTCGTTTGCATGCACACTCAACTTCTTTTCCAGTCCCTTCATGGCCTCGACGATGAACCGGGTGTATCCCTCATCCCTTATAAACCTGTCTTCCCACTGTTGATCAAACAATACTCCCGTCCCCCTCCAGTGATCCACGAAATCGTAGGATACAGAGAATGACCCGATCAATTTTGCTATCACATCTTTCCGTCCAACCAAAATTGCCGCCGCGCCGTCCCCAAAGATTTCTTCCTGGGCGCTCCCGGCCTTTCCGATCCGCATATCACCGGTACACACCAGGACCTCCTTTGCCGAACCGGCATCCACCGCGTCTGCAGCGGAAAGAATGGCCGTGGTTCCGGACTTGAGTGTGTCGGTCAGATCGGCCGTCCGAATATCGGAGCGGCAGTCAAGGGCGGTCGCGATGATTTCCGCGCTCTGTCTTTCCGCATACGGAGGCGTTGCGGAAGCAAAAAAGACCGCATCTATTTCAGCCTTATCCACTTCCGTCAGGCAGTCGACCCCCGCTGCCACGGCCATGCTCAAGCTGTCTTCATCGTAGTTGGCCACCGCCTTTTCACCGGGCATGTAGGTGGCCGGATTCAACCACCCCATGGCCTTGTAAATCAGCTTTCGGTCTATCCTGTACCTTGGGACATATCCGCCATATGAAACAATCCCTGCCATATTCCCTACCTCCTTTGTCCTGTGGAGCCCCCCGCGCAAGCGCGTGGTACCTCCACATTCTTCGGCGGAACCCGCCGAAGCATATCCGATTTCGCCCCAATAGGGCTACGGTGGATTACCCTGTCCCGCATTCATCCACGGGCAAGCCCGTGTCTTTCTGCGTAGGCGGGTGAGTCCAGAGTCAGATCAGCTGAACCGCACCTGTTGAACCCCTTCTTTTTCCTTCAGAACCCGAACCATCTCCTGCCGGGTCTTTTCGTCAGCGATGGGCTCCACCTCCGATATCCAATAACCCTGCTCGTTTTTCCTCGATTTGAATTTCAGAATATAGCCCGGGACCAGTGCGTACCGGCATCCCCAGACACCGCAGCATGATGAATCAACAGCAGCAATACCCACGACATACAGCACCTCTTTCCCGTGGATCCGGAGCTTGCCTTCCTCCTCCAGTTCATACCATCCGGAAATGGCTTGTATGCGTTTTTTGAGTTCGTGCGTATAGGTCCTGGTCACCATTGTTATCACTTATGAACTTCGGCCACACCGTTCCCGAGCACGATCCTCCCGTGCTGGCTTCGCGTTTGGATAACATACCTCCCTGAATCCGTTTCCCATCCTTCGGTAATCAGGACGTCACCGGGGTAGACCACGTCCGGAAACCTGGAGGAAAAGGACTTCAAACGGGAGGGATCGCTCCCGCAGACACTGTGGAGGATGGCCCTTCCGGCAAAGCCAAAAGTGCAAAGTCCATGGAGGATGGGTCGGTCGAGTCCCCCCTTCCCTGCAAAATCCGGATCGATGTGAAGGGGATTCCTGTCGCCGCTCAGCCTGTAGAGGACGGCCTGGTCCATTGAAGTGGCGTCCTCCCAGTGAAAATCAGGGCGCTTTCCAGCCGGCGTTTCGATCCTTTCCTGCGCAGGTCCTTTTTCTCCGCCAAAATTGCCACCGCTCCGGTCCAGGATCACCGCATGGTTTTCAAAAAGCAACTCACCTTTCTCATCACGGGTCTCAAATCGTACGTTCAGGATGGCCCCTTTATCTCCCTTGTCGTAGATGAAACCACATTCGACCCACGTCTCCAGGGTCCCTGCGCTCGGAATGGGCCTGTGGAGGACAATCCTGTGTTCGCCGTGGAGCACGGCGCGCCAGTTGAGGTTGACTTCTTTTGTAAAAGGGGCGAGTGCCGGGAAGATCGGCATTACGGCGAATGTGGAAAAGATCTTGAGCTTTTTCTCATAGACAAAATCGAGCTCCCCGATCCCGGCCCCTATGCCGAGGGCATAAAGGATCGCCGTATCCTCATTGTAGGTAAAAGTGGAGGGACCCATTTTCTTCCCGATCACTTCCAGATTGAGCGCCATGACTTCTCCTTTTCCTTAAGTTTCCCTTACATCGAAAATCCGCCGCCCACCACCAGGACCTGTCCGGAGACATAGTTTGAAAGCGGAGAGGCAAGAAACAACATGGCACCTGCGGCCTCTTCCACGGTTCCTGCTCTTCCCATGGGTATCATTTTCGTAAAGATATTTCGCTGGGCCTCCGGTATGCCCACAGCCACTTCCTTATCACCCCTCTCTATGCTCACCCCGGCTTCTTTATTCCCGATCAACCGCGTTTCGATAAACCCGAATGCAACCGCGTTCGCCTGAACATTGTACCTGGCCCATTCCTTGGATAGGCTCTTGGTGAGTCCCAGGATCCCGGATTTTGCGGAAGAATAGTTGACCTGACCCACATTTCCTCCCGTACCGGCGATGGAGGAGACATTGATAATTTTTCGCGCCACGGGATTTCCTTCCGCCATCTCTTCCTTTGCCGCACGACGGAAATAGGGGGCCGCGGCCCGGATAATCCGGAAAGGGGCCTTCAAATGAACGTCGAGAATGGCATCCCATTGTTCATCCGACATCTTGTGGACCAGTGCGTCCCACGTATAACCGGCATTGTTGACAAGGATATGCACACCCCCCCAAGCGTCCACTGCTGCCCGAACGATCTTCTCGGGAAATTCCGGGTCCGTGACGTCGCCCACGCAGGCCACGGCCTCTCTCCCCGAGGCTTTGATGGTGGAAACCACCTCATCGGCAGGTTCGTTATCTATATCGCTCACCACCACCTTTGCCCCCTCTCCTGCGAACATGATGGCGGCTGCACGCCCGATACCCCTTCCCGACCCCGTAATGATAGCTACCCTGCCCTCAAGCATTCCGTCCATTATCCGTTTCTCCTTTCGAAGGTGTATGGTCTCGGTCCATGCAGTTACTCCTTACGTCCATGGACACGGTGATGACTTGATACAATTCCTTCAAATGTTGTTCACCTGTCAAGAAAATTCCTGTATGGGCATGACCATTCTTCCTTTTTTTACCCTCTGCCCCATGCCTTACGCCCTTTGCCTTGACTCGTCACACACAATTATCCTTGAGAAGAAATGGCCGAAGTGATAGACATAGATGTTAACGCTTCTGGAGAAAAGCCGAACCTGACAATCTTTTTCAAATGCTTTCTAAAAACCCCTGAGGGGATGGACGACTATTTGGGTTTTAGCGATATTCTCAAGACAGTGCATGGGCCTGGGAGGCGTAAACCCCAAATAGCAATCCATGAAGAAGTGAGTTGCCAAGTGCACTTTGAGAAAGCACATGAAAAAGATTCTCAGATTCGCTTTCTTAAACGGTTTCAATAAAGCGACTTCGTTAAGAGAATAACAATGAAAATGGTGATTGAAAACGCAAGACGGGTTCTCGAGATAGAGGCCCAAAGCATCGTTGCCCTCATAGACCGCATCGGCCCGGAGTTTGAAAAGGCCGTGGAGATGATCCTGAAGTCCAAAGGCAGGGCCATCCTCACGGGGATGGGAAAATCGGGTCTCGTGGCACGCAAGATCTCCGCGACCTTGAACAGTACCGGCACTCCTTCCCTTTTTCTTCACCCCGCTGAAGCCATACACGGGGACCTCGGCATGGTGACTTCCCGTGATATCATTCTGGCGCTCTCCAACAGCGGGGAGACGTCTGAAATCAAGGCCATCCTGCCCTTGATGAAGAAGATGGGGGCAAAGATCATATCGCTTACAGGCTGCAAGGATTCGACAATGGCACAGATGAGCGATGTGGTGATCGATGTGGGTGTGGAAAAGGAAGCCTGTCCCATGGGACTTGCGCCCACCGCGAGTACCACAGCCGCTTTGGCCATGGGCGATGCCATTGCCGTCGCACTGATCGATCGGAGACGTTTCAGTCAGCAGGATTTCAGGAAATTCCATCCAGGCGGCAGTCTGGGTGAACGGCTTTCCATCAAGGTGAGGGAAATCATGCTGACCGGTGATCTCTTACCGGTCGTCTCGAGAGGGGCGGATATCAGGGAAGCGATTGAAGTCATGAATGCCAAACGCATCGGCGCGACCCTCGTCGTCGACGGAGATCGACATGTGATCGGGATTATGACCGACGGGGATCTGAGACGTGCTCTCCTCAAGTATTCCAGTATCTATGACCAAAAACTAGAGGACCTGATGTCACCTTCCCCGAGAACCATAGGCGAGAAACAGACCGCTGCAGAGGCTTTGGAAATCATGGAAATGAACGGAATAACCCACCTGGTCGTTAACGACACTGAAGGATGCCTCAAAGGCATTGCACACCTTCATGATCTCCTGGGAAGAGAGGATTTCAGGATCAACGGCAACAGTCACCCGACAAACGGGTTTCGCCCCTGATCTCCCCTTTGCGCGAGCCCTTTTCTGAACACCTGCTCCAACAACATCCCAACCGCCGCACACTCCAGTCCGAAGGGCAGATACCCGGCATATCCCAGGATGGGCATTTCGAAGACTTTGAAACGGTGAACAAAAGGGATGTGGTAAGTCCACCGGGCAAGGCTCCAGTAGTTCCACATCTCCCAAAACCAGCCGCAGAACAGACCGGCAGCCGACGAGGAAATCACAAGACGCCAGTCTCCTCCGGCAATACCTGAGAGGACGTTTTGTTCCCCTGAAAGGACCTGCAAACCGGTCAGAATAAGAAGGGGAGAAACCCAAAGAAGTGAAAACAGATAATCAGGCCACACGCCGATACCCAGCAACCCCAGTCCGGCGGCCGTAACGGCTGCCCATGCCCAAATTCGCGGCCTCAATAGATCTATCCGAACAGTGTCTTTGAACCCTTCCCGGATCCATGCCGCCTCTGACAACCATTCTCTGGTACTCAGGACCGCTGGAAGAACCGTTGAAAAGGGAACCGTTGCACGCCAGAAATAAGACCAGCCGCTCGCGGGCGCCGATGCATACGACCAGTTCCCGACAAAGTGGTTCAGGTATTCGAAAAACCACCAGAAAAGGCCACTGGCGGGAAAAAGAAGGAGAAAGTAGAGCGGGCGGTCCAGCATGAGGCAGCGCCCCCTGCGGCGATAACTGAGACCGTTAACAACGATGACAAAGGAGAGCCAAAGGGGGGTGAAAGTGTGGGCCTGATGGGGGCTGAACCAATCAAAACGCGTCCAGGCCATGAACCAGGCCACCATTCCTGTTATGAGTCCCGCCCAACCCCACCAGGCAAAGGCACGATCGCGGCGCCGGATTGTTTCTCTCTTCTTGAATCCCTTTGCACCCTGCACCGTCAGTGGGATGAGAACAGCCAGGATGAAAACACCATAGACGAAAAAAGCGACCCACGAAAACGGGGCATGCCTGACGTGAGCTGCCCCGGGGGGAAAGGAGAGATACCTTTCCACGGCCCTGCCTGCGAGTGAGACTCCGAGCAGGGGAAGCCCCAGCAGCATGAGGGTGAGAAGTGCGAATTTTAAAAGGACCCGCCGCAAAACGTTCAACCTTGGGTATCCGGAAGGGGGGGCCTTACCGCTGAAAATTTCCACCAGCGTTTCAACAGCGGGAATGCCCTTTTCACGTTTCCCATGTTATCGAGGGCCGCCCTCTCCCCTTCACGGATCAAATCCGTGGCCTGCTCAAAATCCGTCCAGTGCAGGCCGCCTACGTTTGGACGGATCACCGCATCAGCCTGCCTGAGTTTCTCCTGCTCCAGGTGAAAACTCATGATCTCGGCAGCCCGCACATAGACATCCATGGCCGATCCAATCTCGTCACGCGCCTTGATCTCGCTGTCCACCGTCACCGCCACCACAAACTCCGCACCCTGTTCCCTGGCCACGAGAGTGGGCACAAGGCTGGCAATGCCGCCATCAGAAAGCAGCCTGCCATTGTCCTTGACCGGTGGCACGGCACCGGGCACGGCGCAGCTGGCCATGACCGCTTTGCGCAGCGACCCACTTGACAATACAACAGGATATCCGCTTATGAGATCCGTGGCCACGGCCACAAAGGGAATGCGAAGTTCCTCGATCCGGATATCCGGAACGAAATAGTCGATCATGGCCTGGAAATCCTCGGCATGGAGGATGCCCGGCCTGAACATGGCCTGTGCCAGCATGATACGGTTCTTGAAAAAGGCCTGGACTTTCTGGGTCAAACTGAGGCGTTTGTTCGCCTGCATCTCCTTTATGGATTTCAGGGCCGAGTCCTGGAACGTGGGGCTCTCCAGAAAACGGTTGAGCACCTCTTCCAGTTCACGGGATTCCGTCCCGGAGGCGAACGCTGCTCCCACCAACGCCCCTATGCTGGTCCCCGCGATATAATCGATGGGAATGGATTCCGTCTTAAAGGCCCTGAGTACACCGATGTGGGCGAGGCCCCTGGCCCCCCCGCCCCCAAGTGCAAGCCCGATTCGCTTTCTTCTCCAGATCATGTCTTCACCTGCCTTCCCGCATCCACAAATCCATCTGAAAGGCGAACAAGTCCAACCCAGGTTAATCTCAATAAAGCACTCCTCTGTGAATCTACATTTCCTTTCCGATATTTTCAAGCAGGAAGTCGTAAGTCTCGAGTCATGAGTCTTGAGTCACGAGTCTAGAGTCTGAAGCAAAAAATTTGTTTTTCTTCGCCTTTTTACCTTTGACCTTTGACCTTTTACCTTTCTCCTTTAGCCTTACCATTCACAATCCACCTTGACATCTCTTATAAAAGTGAATATAGACCTACCTGTCAGTGCGGTCCCTTTACCGTAGAGGATTTTCCACTCTTTTTGCCAGATTTGACGTAATCGTAAAAAGTCCGTCCTTGGACTTTTTACTAACGGAATCCGAAAAGTGTGATTTTCGGTTTCCTTACAAATCAACGGGTTACACTGCACCCCATTGATTTGCGTGCCCGTCCATGGGCACGTTGATGACTTTTTACGAAGTCATCAGATCTTGAGGCTACAATCGTATGAAATTACACGAATATCAGTCCAAAGAAATTTTCAGAAAATCAGGCATCCCCATCCCGAAAGGCAGGGTGGTCCGAACTCCCGATGAAGCCGCCGGTGTCGTTGAATCGGTCAAAGGCCCGCCATGGGTCGTAAAGGCCCAGGTCCACGCCGGTGGCCGGGGAAAAGGGGGAGGTGTTAAGATTGTTAAGGATCCTGGGGAGGTAGCCGGTGTGACCGACACCCTCCTGAATACCCCGCTCGTCACCCCCCAGACCACCCCGAAAGGCGTGGTGGTGAACCAGGTCCTTGTTGAAGAAGGGGTCGAGATCGAGAGGGAATTCTACCTGGGAATGACCGTGGATCGATCCGTCGGTATGCCCACCATGATCTTCAGCCAGGCAGGCGGGATGTCGATCGAGGAAGTCGCGGCCAAGACCCCCGACCTCATCAAGAAAGAATACGTAAATCCCGCTACAGGCTGGATGCCTTTTCAGGCAAGGAACCTGGGCTTCGGTCTTGATCCTCTTCCGGCCCCTGAGACCATGCGGGGTCTCACCTCTGTCATGCAGAAGATATACCATCTCTTCCTGGAACTCGACTGCTCGCTGGTGGAAATCAACCCCCTTGTGATTACCCGGTCTGGGGGCGTCGTCGCACTGGATGCCAAGATCACCATCGACGACAACGCCCTTTTTCGTCAAAAAGACCTGGCGAGTCTCGATGATCCCAAGGAAAAAGACCCCCTTGAGCGCATGGCAGGTGAATACAAACTCAACTACATCCGCCTGGACGGGAACATCGGCGCCATGGTGAACGGGGCCGGCCTGGCCATGGCCACCATGGACGTCATCAAGCTGGCCGGCGCCGAACCCGCCAATTTCCTGGACGTGGGTGGCGGCGCCACGGAGGATATGATCACCAAAGGTTTCGAGATCATCCTCAAGGATGCGCGGGTGAAGGCCATTCTGATCAATATCTTTGGTGGGATTCTTCGCTGTGACGTCCTGGCCAGAGGAGTCATTGAAGCGGCCCGGAAAAATGAGATAAAGGTGCCTCTGATTGTCAGGCTCGAGGGGACCAATGTGGAGCAGGGGAGAAAGATCCTCGGTGAATCGGAACTGGAGTTCCTAGTTGCCAAGGACCTGGGGGAGGCCGCCGAACTCGTGGCGAAGCAGGTGTAAGGGCAATGTCAAAGGCCAAAATCAAAGTGTTACTTTTGCCTTGGGAGACGCCTTGGACAGTTGATCATTTGGATTTGATTTGTCATTTGGATTTTGATCATTTGACATTTCTTTGTATTCTATATCCACATCTTCCCAAACCCCTTG
Organism: uncultured Desulfobacteraceae bacterium; assembly: GCA_964404085.1. Classification (GTDB taxonomy): domain Bacteria; phylum Desulfobacterota; class DSM-4660; order Desulfatiglandales; family Desulfatiglandaceae; genus CAYUCJ01. The sequence goes on from CAYOIU010000109.1 coordinate 10,524, forward strand.
CCAAATTATATTGCCATCCTTCTCTTCTCGCTTTGCATCTTTTTTATAATCAACCGGTATAAAAGAAATGCTTTTGCCTGCAAAAGAAGCAGAAACTTTAGGGACATCAGAGGCTATATCTATTTTCATTCCTTCTGAAGATTTCTTTATTTCCCAAAAAACAAAAATCCCTGAAGCTATAACCACTCCAGCCAAAACCATCAATATTAATTTTTTATTTCGTAGGTTTTTCATATGAGACACGGGTAAGGGAATTAAGGTTTTAACCTTTTAAAATGCTGGACTTCGAGCCAGACTTCAAAATTTTGAAACCATAAATGGTGAACTCCCGAAATAAGTTCCTAATTATTCTATCCCTTCAGGAGTAAAATCAACAATTGGATATCTTGAAAAACAATCATTTAGCCACTCCTGATTATATTTCTTTAAATATTTATTATAACTAGACCACTCATAATCTCCCATTCCCTTTACATAACCATGTTTGATTGCATTATGATGAATATAGTTAAGATGTATAAAAAAGTGGCGTTTATCGCGAATACACGTATCAAAGTAATTCTGCCAAATCTTTCTTCCGGGAGTTCTATCTTCTCTGTTCCACTCAAAAGCACTCGAACCATGAAGTTGGTGAAAGAACACTGGAAGATCGTGACCGAATCTAGTTTTGAAAAGAAGATGGTAATGGTTAAGATTAATCGTCCAACCAAAGATTTTGAAATCATAAATGATTAATTCCCGAGCTATTTTCCTTAGGAATTCTG
>CAYOIU010000110.1:0-11239 GCA_964404085.1 uncultured Desulfobacteraceae bacterium
CCAGACGCTGGTTAATGCCATCATGGCCGAGAGTCTCGCCCACGCCTACCTGTTTGCCGGTCCAAGAGGGGTGGGCAAGACATCAGTGGCGCGAATTCTGGCCAAGGCCATCAACTGTGAAGCAGGCGATCCGGCCGATCCCTGCAACAGCTGCCAGTCGTGCAAGGAGATTACCGTCGGTTCATCCGTGGATGTGCAGGAAATCGACGGCGCTTCCAACAGGGGCATTGACGAAATCAGGCAGCTTCGTGAAAACATCAACTATATGCCTTCTTCGAGCAGCTATCGGGTCTACATCATTGATGAAGTACACATGTTGACGTTGCCCGCCTTCAACGCACTGCTCAAGACCCTTGAAGAACCGCCTCCCCATGTCAAGTTCATTTTCGCCACCACCGAGGCCCACAAGGTGCCGATCACGATCCTTTCCCGGTGCCAGCGATTCGACTTCAAACGCATTCCCGTCGCCCAGATCGTTCAGCACCTCTCAGACATCACGGCCCAGGAGGATATTCATATCAGCAAGACGGGACTCTCCCTCATTGCCCGGGAGTCCGAAGGGGGTATGCGAGACGCCCAAAGCCTGCTTGACCAGGTGACCTCTTTTGCAGGAAAGCAAGTGGAAGACAGCCAGGTGATTGACATTCTGGGCATCGTGGATCAAAACGTCCTTTTTGAGACATCCCGGTCCGTCATTGAAGGGGATCAAAAAAAATGCCTGGAGATCGTGGAGCAGATCTACGATTACGGCTATGACATCAAGGCATTCTATCGCAGTGTGATGCAGCAGTTCAGGGACCTCCTCATCAGCCTGATCACCCACGAGGACCACCTTCTGGAACTGTCCGTCACCGACCGGGAAAGGGCCGGGAAACAGGCCGAAAAGGCCGGGCAGGAGAGACTGCAGATCATATTGAATTTTCTCATCCAAAATGAAGAAGGGCTGCGATATACAACCCAACCCCGGCTTCTGCTTGAAACCACCCTGCTTCAGTTGTGTCGGGTGGGGGATTTCCTCTCTTTTGACGAACTCCTCCAAAGAGTGGAAGGGCTGGAAAAACGTTTAGGTCAAACCCCTTCCCAGGCTCCCTCCTCAGGAGTTCAGACGGTTTCAGAACCATCTGCAGGCTGGGGGGAGGACGAAAAAGCCGATGAACCGCCCCGGACGCGAACTGATGCGCAGGATACCGGCCAGTGGGAACGTTTCCTGTCCTTCCTGGCTTCCAAAAGCAGGGGGATGTCCAGGGTCATGAAAGAATGGGAGTGTCTGAAGTTGACGGACGATACCCTTGAGCTGATGAGAGGCCGCAGGTCCTTTTCCGCGGCCTACTTTGACGACCCTGAGAATCTTGAGCAATTAAGGAGGTATTGCAAGGACTTTTTCGGACGGGATCTCCAGATAAGTCTCGTGGGGGAAGGGAAAGCGTCCTCCATTGAAAAGGCTCCATCCCCGGCAGCAGCCCCCGGAAAGGCTGGAAAAGACCCCCATGGGCATCTGCCACCCCCAGTGCAGGACATTATCGACGTCTTCAAAGGGGAGGTGGCCGAGGACCCCTTCCCGGACAAGCCGGAATCCAGTTGATTCGTCTCCTTAAAAGACTGCAAATCCTCTCTTGAGGTCTTCCAACAAGTCCTGCGGGTCTTCGAGACCGATATTGAGCCGCACAATGGTCTTAACCGGATATCTCGAACTGCACGAGCGATTGTATTTTGCAACCGTCACAAGGCTCTTGTACCCGCCCCAGCTGTACCCGAGGCCGAAGAGATCAAGCGAGTTTACAAAGGCGGCCAGCTTCGCTTCGGGATAGTCTTCTTTGAACGTAAAGGCAAAGAGGCCTGAGGACCCCTTGAAATCTCTCTTCCAGATGGAATGTTCCGGGTGACTCGGAAGTGCCGGGTGAATGACCTTTTCCACCAAATCCACTGTTTCAAGCCATTTTGCGACTTCCAGGGCCGACCTCTCATGTTGCTTCAATCGCATCGGCAGGGTCTTGAGGCCCCGCAGGGCAAGATAGCAGTCCTCGGGCGACGCGAAGACCTCCATGACCCTGTAGAATTTCTGGAATTCCTCTCCGTATTCCTCCCTCAAAGTCACGGATCCCAACAGTACGTCCGAGTGGCCTGCAATATATTTCGTGATGGATTGAATCGAGACATCAACACCCAGATCAAAGGGCTTGAGATAGAGGGGCGTCGCCCAGGTATTGTCGAGAAGGGTCACAATCCCCTTTTCCCGGGCAACAGCCGTGATCGCTGGGATGTCTTGTATTTCAAAGGTGTTTGAACCGGGGGACTCGAGGAAGATGAGTCTTGTATTGTCCCTGATATGTTCCAGGATATCCGCTCCCACAGCAGGTGGGACCATGCCGATCTCCACCTGGTACTTTGAGAGGATCTTCCTGCAAAAGCGGGCCGTAGGACCATATATGTTGTCACACAGGAGGATGTGATCGCCGCTTTTGGTGAATGCGAAAAGGGTGTTTACGATGGCGTTTATTCCGGACTGAAACACCCGGGTCATGTGGCCGCCCTCCAGCCTCCTGAGGGCCTCCTCGAGGGCCCGCTGCGTGGGCAGCCGGTCTGTGCCGTAGGATACCCCGCAATATTCTCCCCTGTTTGCCATGGCAAGATCTTCGTAGTCCTGAAACAGGACGGTGGATCCCTTGTAGACGGGCGGATTGATGGTCCTCACCTTTTTCCCGTTCATTTCATTGCAGTAATCGTCGAATCCTATGAGTTCAGTTGATTTCTTCATGTCTATTCATTCCTTCTGGGTAAAGATAAGCTTCTGCAGATTTTTTTCACGAGACGATCCGGATTTCCGTATGATAGACAATATACCACTCGCCATCTTGTTCAACTATGGCTTTGAATTCGTTGCGCATTGTTTCTGCTCTCTTTTAATTTTGATCATGTTATCACAAAAAAGACCATCCATCAATTCTCCAACACTCTTCATCACTTTGCTTTTCCGCTATTGACGGAACAACCTCAACCTGATACGATTTTTTTTATTCTGCGGGCTCTTTCTTTTATCAGCAAGCCCGTTTTGATGCAAAAATAAATTTCCGTCCATGGGCTTTTTACTGGCGTCCATGGGCACGAAGATGACTTTCTTAAAAGCTGGTTTATGCCGCAGGCGGCAGTCTATGAGCAAGGAAGAGGAACCGAACCTGACAATCTTTTTCAAATGCTTTCTAAACACTCCGGAGGGGATGGACGCCGATTTTGGGTTTATCACTACATCATAGAAGCGCGTAAGGTTTGGGAGGTGTAAACCCCAAATAGCCGTCCATGTCGCGGTTGCGTGCCAAGTGCACCATCAGAAAGCACATGAAAAAGATTCTCAGATCCGCTTCCTTAAGCGCGTCAAATGAGGTGATTTCGTTGGAAGTCATCATGACTTCTTGAAAGGAGAAACGGAATGAAAGGGATCCCCAACATGGGCCAGATCATGAAACAGGCCCAGCAGTTTCAGGCCAAGATGGCCAAACTCCAGGAAGAAGTGGGAGACAGGACGGTGCAGGCCTCGTCCGGCGGAGGCATGGTGACCGTCGTGGCCAACGGCCGGCAGGAAATTGTCGCCATCACCATTGAACCCGAAGTCATCGATCCGGAAGACAGGGAAATGCTTCAGGACCTGGTCATTGCGGCAGTGAACGATGGCCTCAACAGGGCCAAGGAGATGATGAACGAGGAAATGGGTAAACTGACCAAAGGTATGAACCTTCCCAATATTCCGGGTCTGACGTAGAAAGGGAAGCAAAATGGCTTTTTATCCGCCGCCCCTCGAAAATCTGATCGGACTCTTCTCCAGGCTTCCAGGCATCGGCCAGAAGTCCGCCGCCCGAATCGCCCTCTACCTCCTGAAAAGCGACCCTGAACTGCCCCGGGACCTGGCACAGGGGCTCCTGGAGGTGAAAGACAAAATCAGATTTTGCTCCGTCTGCTTCAACCTCACCGAGGACGACCCCTGCGTCATCTGCACCAATGAAGCCAGAAACAACGGCACCATCTGCGTGGTTGAAGGCCCCGGAGACCAACTGGCCCTGGAGGAAAGCGGTGTTTTCCGGGGGCGATACCACGTTCTCCACGGGACGCTTTCTCCCCTCGACCACATTGGTCCCGAGGACCTGAAGATCAGTGAACTGCTTTCCCGCCTGGAACCGGAAGGGGTCAAGGAAATCATACTGGCCACCAATCCCACTACCGAAGGGGAAGCCACGGCGTCTTTTCTGAGGGATATCCTGTCGGAAAAGGGATTGGAAATCACGCGAATCGCCTTGGGCGTTCCCATGGGAGGCGACCTCAAATACATGGATCCCATGACCCTCCAATATGCCCTCAAGAGCCGCATGAAGGTGGAATCGTGATCCATCGGGCGGATCTTGAATCCCTCGCCCGGATTGTGGGTCCGGAAAACCTGATCACCAGCCGGAACGATTTCGAACCCTACACCACGGACGGTACGAAACTCGTCTTCACCCCGGACGGTGTCATCTTCCCCAACAGCACAGAGGAGACAGCGGATATCCTGCGCCTCGCGGCCGAGCGTGTATTCCCGGTCATACCCAGGGGGGCCGGAACCGGGATGAGCGGGGGATCGCTCCCCGTCAACGGCGGGCTGGTCCTGTCCCTGGAGCGCATGAACCGCGTCCTGAAAATCGACCGCGAAAACCTCGTGGCCAAGGTGGAACCCGGCGTCATCACCGCCCATCTCCAGGAAGTCGTTGAAAAGGTCGGCCTTTTTTATCCCCCGGATCCGGCCAGCATCCACATTTCCACCATCGGCGGGAACGTCGCCGAGTGTGCCGGCGGTCTCCGCGCCGTCAAGTACGGGGTCACCCGGGACTATGTCCTCGGACTCACCGTGGTCCTCCCCACCGGTGAAATCATCCGGACGGGCGTAGAGACCATGAAAGGCGTGGCCGGCTATGATATCACCCACCTCATCGTGGGTTCGGAAGGGACCCTGGCCGTGGTTACTGCGATCACCCTCAGGCTCCTTCCAAAACCCGAGACCGGCAGGACCATGCTCGCCTTTTTCACGGACGTCTCAGAGGCGGTCCTCACGGTGACCAGCATCATTCATCGCGGCATCATACCCACCATCCTTGAATTCATGGACAGGGTCTGTCTCGATTGCATCCGGGAGCACATGGACATTTCCATTCCCGCCGACGCCGGCGCCATGCTGCTCATGGAAGTGGACGGGGATTCCCTCTCAGTGGAACAGAAAAGCCGGAAAATCCAGGAAGTCTGCGAAGAAGGGCGGGCCATCAGCTTTGAAATGGCGTCTACACCGGAAGAAGCCAAAAGGCTCTGGCAGGCCCGCCGCGAGATCTCTCCCTCCCTCTACAAACTGAAGCCCCACAAGACCAGCGAGGACGTGGTAGTTCCGAGGAGCAAGCTCCCCCAACTGATCTCGGTACTCCATGAACTCAGCGCCAGATACGACCTCCCCCTGCCTGCCTTCGGCCACGCAGGAGACGGGAACATCCACGTCAATATCATGCACGACAAGAACGACCCCAAAGAAAGGGAAAAAGTGGTGCCGCTGGTCAGGGATCTCTTCGAGAGGGTACTGCAGATGGGCGGGACCATCACCGGTGAGCACGGGATTGGAATCACCAAGGCCCCTTACCTGGAAATGGAAATACCAAGGGCCGGCCTGGAGCTGATGAGCAGAATCAAGCAGGCCTTCGACCCCAAGGGAATCCTGAATCCCGGAAAGATCTTCCCAGCCTGATCCTAACAAGTCTTCAGCAACATTGTCTTGAGCCGATACTCCAAATTAGCCAAGGCTGTTTTTCACTACACTACATTTCATCCAGCACACCTGACGCGGACAAACCCGAAGTGGCCGAGGATAAAACTACCCGGCTCATTTTACCAACTGGTCACCTTTTGGTCGCCGAGATCTGACCTGACACACATCACATGGTGTTCGGGGTGTGATCGAATATAGAGAAATGGTTAAACAAGTCAATATGTTGCAATACTATTCAAATTGAAGCTGACCTCGTGCACGCATCTCCATGGGGAGCAGGCTATGGTAGATGAAGGCATTGATGGGCGTGTCAACACCAGCCTCCTGACCCATGCGGACCACGGCCCCATTCTGAGCCTCCAGTTCTGACAGCCGCCCTGCCATGATATCCCGCTGCATTGAGGCCGTTCCTTCCGGAGGCAGGGCGTCAAGAAAGGCCATCGTTTTGACGATAATATCTTTGGGTAGAGAGATGCCGCGCGTTCGTGCCACATCGGAAATCTCAGCCATGACCTGCTCTAACATCCGGCTTGTCCCAGGTTGGCTTCGAAATATGCCGACAGGAGACCGCGTCACAGCCCCCACGCCACTCCATGCGGTGATCAATAGGAACTTATGCCACATAGCCGCATGGATATCGTGAGGGACTTCCACTGCTAAACCGGAAGCCCGCTCAAAGGCCTGACGCAGCCTTTCCACCCGTTCGCTGGGGTGGTTATCCAACTCGCCAAATCTAATAAAGGGATCTGCTCCGGTGTGGCGGATATGAGCGGGTTCAACCAGAGAGGTGATGAGCCCACACAACCCACCCACTACATGCTCCTGACTCAGCACAGCGGCCAACTGCGAGGGCGCATCCACCCCATTTTCCAGCGGGACCACGAAGGTCGCCGGCCCGACCAGTGCGCGCATGGCCTCTGCCGCTTCAGGGACCTGCCAGGCCTTTACCGCCAACAAGACCGCGTCTACTATCCCAGCCTGCGCTGGATCGTCCGTTGCCTCCACAGACTTCACCACAAAATCGCCTTTTATGCTCTCCACCCGCAGGCCATGCTTCAGCATAGCCTGCAAATGTCCCCCGCGACCAATAAAGATAACATCTTCTCCAGCCTGAGCAAGACGACCGCCGAAATATCCACCTACGCCACCAGTGCCAAAAACAGCAATACGCATGGCAACCTCCCTACATCCTCACACCCGCATCAGCTTAATCATCGAAAACATGCAATCTACACAGCGTCCGGGACCAGTTCCTGCACTTCATGAATCTCAGAGAAGGGGATGTTCGCACGTTCGTTTACTTCTTTCACCGCATCAGGGCTTTGAGCCTCGAAATAACAGTGGGTTTGCTCTGTTTCCGGAATAAAAAAACTCCGCAACCATTGGACAGGCGTACCCTCTTCTGTCATTTCGGCTGCGCATGATTTTGCCCTGAGTCCCGCACCTGTGAGAACTTCAGGGGTAATACCCGGCAAATGACGCATAACAACATAGCACCCCATGACGGACCTCCTTTCTATCTATCTTCCGGTTTGTAGGGTTCAAGTAATGCCAGCAAATCATCTCTCTGAATACGCAGGGCGCGCTCTCCCGCCAGGCGCAGTGCCGGCAATTTGCCCGTGCGGATGTAGCCACGAATCGTTTGCGTATGTACGCCCAGGAATTCGGCAGCCTCATCAGGACTGAAAAACTGCTTTTCGCTCAATTCCATTGGGGATTTTTTTCCTGCACCAATCTCCAAACCGGGTTCTCTTTTCTGCAATGAACCAGGCTGCCATTTCGACAAAGCGGATCGCCAATCCGTTCTGGAAAAACTGTATTTTTCTTTCAACTGAGCCATGAGTTCATTGTCCTCATTGGCGAAAGCCACAAGAAGATGAATAGACTCCACTTTCGGGGCGTTGTCTTTTCGTGCAATATGTGCCGCTCTCTCAAAAACAGCTACAGCATTAGAGCTATAGGCCACCTTTTGATTATCTATCTTTTCATCCTGTGAAGTTTCACCGAGAGTTTCTCTAAGTTCTTCAAGGTCAATGGTTAACGGACCGATCTGAACAATGTCAAAACGTGCAATGGTCTGGAAAAGCCCCATGAGGAGATCGTCTCTCGTTACCTTTGGGCTTTTTCGCCACTTGGCACGCTTGATTGCTGCTCTTATGGCGATAGAGGCATGACCCCCCATCGCTCCTCTATTAGCATCTAATATCATTTACACTATTTTAATATAAGATCACATTTTGGATGTCAAGAAAAATATCTCATTTCGTTTACCTTCATTGGCTTTTTCGATTGTGGCATCGTTCGACCTATCACTACGTTTTCAAAAACTTAATCGCGCCAGGTATGAGAGTCACGGTTACAGGCAGGAAGCGGAGTTCGGGCGGTTGAGGAGGAAGACCGCTCGAAGTCATGAGGCCGGTGAGGACCTCATTCAGGGTCCCGTCCCCGCCAATCGCGATAATCCGGTCCACACGCTGGGCAGCTTCTGCTGCGATTTCCGCTGCGGCGCCCCGGTGAGCGGTCTGGAGCAGTTCAACTGAAGACGATTCGCTGAGCCGTTTTCGCAGATCCTCCGCTCTCCGGAGACCCAGCCCTCTTCCTGACGAGGGGTTCACGATGAGGGCGTATGACTTCACGGACGCTCCTTATATGGGCCGCGCAGGAACCCGTTGATGTGTAGTTTCTGTGTTTCTACAAAATCAACCATATCGAAAATTGAGATTTTGGGCCTTCAGGGAATTTTCCAGCTGTATATTTCCACAAAGCAAATATTATACAGGAAATTGAAAATTCTCAACCACCCTCAAAAGCCGGCGATTTCCAGGACTGCCTCTCGATCCCAGTTGACTTTGACCACATACGATATGTAGACATCCCTGCCAAAATTCGCTATTCTATGAACGTCATTCATTTCGTTGTTTAGTAACCACAGAACATAACCTCAACCTTCTGGGAGGGAATCATGATTTCATGTCTCCAGAAGGTCACAAGCGTTGAGCCTCCAGTGGATATCTGTATCCGCCTGGAGGCTTTTGTTTTTCCGGGGGAGGTGATCCCATGACGCAGCAACACACCAAACGCAAACTCGCAGCTATCCTCAGCGCGGACGTGAAAGGTTACAGCCGACTCATGGAAGACGATGAGGAGGCCACCGTACGCACCATCACGGCATACCGTGAAGTAGTGACCAACCAAATACGGAAGAATAACGGCAGGGTCGTTGACGCCAAGGGAGATAATCTGCTGGCCGATTTCTCAAGCGTTGTGGACGCAATGCGTTGTGCGATGAACATCCAGGATGAACTGGGGAAACGAAATGCCGAATTACCGGAACATCGGAAAATGGAGTTCCGAATTGGTGTTAACCTCGGAGATATCATTGAAGAGGGAGAGACCATTTACGGGGATGGCGTCAATATCGCGGCGAGATTGGAAGGACTGGCGGACGGCGGCGGGATCTGCATTTCAAGAACGGCCTTCGATCAGGTGAAAAAGAAGCTGGACGTCGGGTATGAGTATCTGGGTGAGCACTCGGTCAAGAACATCGCCGAACCTGTGCGTGTCTATAAGGTGTTGATGGAGCACGAATATGCCGGCAAGGTGATCGGGGAAGATAAACCTAAACCGAAGAAATGGCGCGTGACTGCCATTGCAGCAGCCGCTCTATTTATAGTCCTGGCAGGAGCTCTGATGTTCTGGAACCTCTACTTCCCTCCTCCATCAGTCGAGCCTGCTTCCGTGGAAAAGATGGCGTTTCCGTTGCCCGACAAACCTTCCATAGCAGTGTTACCTTTTGACAACCTCATCGGTGACCCTCAGCAAGAATATTTCAGTGACGGGATGACCGAGGAGATCATAACGACCCTCTCCAAGGTCCCATACCTGCTTGTGATCGCCCGTAACTCCACTTTCAGCTACAAGGGGAAGCCGGTGAAGATTCGCCAGGTGGCAGAGGAGCTGGGCGTGCGATACGTGTTGGAGGGAAGTGTCCGTAAGGCCGAAGACCGGGTGCGAGTAACGGCCCAGCTGATCGACGCGATCAAGGGGCATCACCTGTGGGCGGAGCGCTACGAGCTGGCCTTGAAAGACGCCTTTGCACTGCAAGATGAGATCACGAGGAAGATCCTAGTGGCACTGGAGGTGAAGTTGACAAAGGGTGAACAAGCCTCCATTAGCCGTAAAGTCACGGACAACCTCGAAGCCTATCTCAAGGTCTTGCAAGCCCGTTGGTATATACTTTACCGCAGGAATAAAGAAGGGCTTCTTCTGGCCCGGCAGCTGGCAGAGGAGGCCATGGCCCTGGACCCCGAGTATGCGGGGCCTTACATTATGCTGGCAAAATGCCACATTAATGAGATTTGGTTTGGCTTGAGCAAGTCCCCCAAGAAATCCCTGGAGCAGGCTCTCGAATTGGCGCAAAAGGCCATTTCCCTGGATGAGTCCGACCCAAGCTGCTACAGGGTATTGAGTATTATCTACATGTTTAAAAGGCAGCATGAGAGGGCCATTGCCGAAGCAGAGCGGGCTATCGCCCTCGATCCAAATGGGGCTGATGCCCATTCGCAATTGGGTATTGTGCTGGTCTATGCGGACAGGCAACAGGAAGCCATCGCACCGTTGGAAAAGGCGATTCGTATCAACCCCATCCCTCCTTCCTTGTATTTCGGGCGCTTAGGCGTCGCCTATCGCGATACGGGACGCTATGACGAGGCGATTGCGCAGTTCAAGAAAGCCATTAGTCTCGCACCAAACTCTCATATTCCCCACCTTTTTCTGGCCTCGTCTTATAGTTTAGCAGGCCGTGATGAAGAGGCCCGTGTTGAAGCCTCAGAAGTGCTCAGGATACGACCTAATTTCTCTCTTGAGCGTTTTGAAAGGACACTTTTTTACAAGAATAAAGTCGATACGGATCGCTTCATTGATGCCCTCCGCAAGGCAGGGTTGCCAGACAAACCTCCCCTACCACTTCCCGACAAACCCTCCATTGCCGTGCTGCCCTTTGTCAACATGAGTGGCGATCCTGAGCAAGAGTATTTCAGCGATGGGATAACTGAGTCCATTATTACGGCTCTGTCAAAAGTGGAAAAACTATTTGTCATTGCACGTAACTCTACCTTCACCTACAAAGGCAAACCGGCAAAAGTACAGCAGGTCGCACGAGACCTTGGTGTTCAGTATGTATTGGAGGGAAGCATTCAGAGATCCGCCGACCGTGTCCGAATAACTGCCCAGTTGATTGATGCTCGAAAGGGCCATCACCTTTGGGCTGAACGGTATGATCGTGATTTGAAAGATCTGTTTGCCCTTCAGGATGAGATCACCATGAAGATCATTACCGCCCTTGAGATAAAGTTGACTGAAGGAGAACAGGCCCTTGTAGCCGGCAGCGGAACAGATAATCTCGATGCCTATTTGAAGATCTTGCAGGCACGTGATCTGAAAAGGCACCAAAATATTGAAAATAATCAT
>CAYOIU010000111.1:0-11230 GCA_964404085.1 uncultured Desulfobacteraceae bacterium
GACCCGCGTGAGAAACTCCCGGCGGCTAATTTTACCTTGGGTAAACAAGCGTTCCAATTCCCTTAACGTTGACATGTTCCCTCCTCCTTTCAAATGCTGGACCATTCTTTTCAAATCTCCAGCGGGTTTGGGGTGTTTCAATCCGGTTACCCTTAAGACGAAGTTCCCTTTTTCTCGGCATCACCTCCTTAGGACCAACTGAATGATTACCAATTGAGAATGCTCATTTTTTCTTGGGTTTTTGAGGCTCCGGGATCTCCTCCTCAATATTCATTATTTTCCTGGCATAATTGACATAGTCTTCCATTGGCGTTGTAAATCTTATTACCAATTTCGCACCGTCTGGAGAGCCGCCGCCATGCATACAGCCTGGGATACCGGCGCCTACGGTGAGCCACTCGGTCAGACGGGCTGCCTTAAAGCGTGCTTCAGCAGAGCAGGGCCCGGCCTTCAGACACCTTTGCAGGAGCTTTCCATATTCCGGGTTCGTGAAATCCTTGTAAGAAGGCATGCAACCGGTTTCAACGATACCGCCACCGATATCCTGAGCCAGGCGTTTGACTTCATACGGTAGTGTGGCCACTATGACCTTATTGGTATGAGCAGTGAGAGGGTCTGCAAAGTAGGATCCCGAAGGGTGGCGGAATCCCATGGCGCAGGCCCCGGCGCCAAGTCCATAGGTTATTTGGTTGTTGATGGACATATCCACCAGTTTATTCATGAATGTCTTTGCGGAAAGCCCGTTCGCGCGCGCCATCAAAATGGAAGCACCGATTATCACGTCTCCCTGGCCGGAAACGCAGGCGCCGATGCACGCCCTGTAGATGGAGGTGAAGAACTGGATGACCTTGGCAGTGTATTTGTACTCCCCACACATGAAGACTCTTTCTTTGGGCACGAAGACATCTTCGAACAGCAGAAACCCCTGGGTGATCCCGGTATCCGGAACCTCAACATCAGCGGTTTCCTCCAGTTCGCGCCGGTCACTTGGGTGGGTGGTTTCCACAATGGTCAGTCCTTCTATGTCTCTAGGGACCACACATACGACCGCGTAGTCTTTGTCTGCCTCACCATAAATACTCCCGGGCAAGAGAAAGATCTCCTGCGATGCAGCAGTCCCGCAGATCATCAGCTTTGCTCCGCTTATGACAATGCCGTCATCCCGGACTTGGACTACTCGCAGATTGGTGAAAGGGTCGGACTGCTGCGACGGCTTGAGGCTGCGATCCCCTTTGGCGTCGGTCAAGGCCCCCGCCACTGTCAGGCCTTTGTCTTGAGCGGAGAGAATCCAGGCCTTCAGCCTTTGGTGATAATCCGTACCCAGTTCCTCATCAATATCCCGGGTTACTGCCCACATGACATTCTGGGAGTTCCAGCCCACACAAACTCCACCCGTACAGGAGCCGGTACGCCGATAATTCTGACGTTTCAGCTTCATGTTGTAAATGAGGGCATCCGAACCCTGCATCATGGAATTCCATCGGAGGATTTTCTCATTGGTAAAGATGGATGTGGTTGTATAAATATCCTCTAATTCCGGGTCGTTGGCGGCATCGAAGTTGAGGGCATGACTTTCAACAGTCCGCTTTGTGGCTGGATTTGTCGTTACGTCTTCGATGAGTTCTCCGAATTTGTAGACATTGGGACGTAGTTTTCGAAGCGCTGCCAGATAATCTTCTCTCGTCTTGATTCCCATGTGAAAACCCTCCTTTGCTTCACTGCTAAACCCGTGAAGGAAAAAATGAATTTCTTTACCTTCCTGGAGCATAAGACCTTACGGCCTTTGTTAACGCCGGGACGATTTCTTTGAAGTCTCCGACGAGACCCATATCGCAATGCTCGAAAATCTGTGCTTCAGGGTCCTGGTTGATCCCCACCGATAATTCTGTTCCCTTGATGCCTACCATGTGATGCATGTGTCCGGAAACGCCGATTCCAATGTAGAGACGTGGAGAAACAGTGTGGCCGCTTTGCCCGATCATCTGATTTTCATCGGCCCAGCCTTCGTCAACCGCGGGACGGGTCGCACCGACCGTGCCATTCAGGGCCGCAGCCAGATCATCGATCAGGCGCCAATCGGCCCGGGTCCCTATTCCCCATCCTCCGACAACAACGACTTCGGCCCCTGGGAGGTCACTTCCCTTCATTTCATCTCGGCTTGTTTCCATAACGCGGTAGGTTATATCGATTTTGTCCAGGTTGACTTGGATTGGAATGACTTGCCCTGTTGCCTTGGTTTTTTCGGGCATCTCGAAAATCCCCGGGATGATTGTGACCATTTGAGGCCGGGTGCGGGGGCAATGTATGTGCCCCATAAGGTTCCCTTCCGGCCAGGGCACCACACCCACAAGTTCCCCTTGCTCGCTCAACTCAAGATCAATACAGTGCGCCGAAAGGCCGGTTCGCAATCTTGCTGCCACACGGGGGGCAAGATCCGTTCCCATGGCCGTTGCCCCGAAAAGAAAGGCCTCAGGATGGTATTTTGTGACGGCGCTTTCGATAACCTTGGCGTAGGCCTCGTTGCAGTAGTTTCCCAAAAGGGGATGATCAGCGACAAGCAATTCATGAATGCCGTATGCCATGACCTGATCGATCATGGGGTTCAGGTTATGACCAACCAGTATCCCCCCAACTTTCCAGTTGACCTGTGCGGCCAATCTCATGGATTTGCCCAGCAGTTCCAGCCCTACGTTGGCGAGGCGGTTTTCCCGCTGTTCAATAAAGACCCAAATGTTGCTCTCTACACTTCCAGACATGGATGGGCACGTCCTAGCAAAATCCCGAACGATGCAGCCGGTCAGCAAGAATCATGGCCTGCTTCTCCGGTTCACCCTTCAGCATCTCTGCTTTTGTCTTTTTCTCGGGAACCGTAAAATCACCCATCTGTGTGGGTGAGCCCCGGAGGCCAACCCATGATTCCGTGAGGGCCAAATCTTTGGCTGACCAGATCTCAATGTCCTTCTCTTCGGCCTCCAGGATATTCATCATCGTGATGTACCTTGGCTCATTGATCTCCTTGACGACCGAGAGCACCACAGGAGTAGGCACCTCGATCTTCATGTGGCCCTGTTCAATTTCGGCGCGAACAGCAAGTAAGTTTGTACGGGAAAACTCAATGGCACTAACGTGCATCACATTGGGGATGCCGAGAAACTCCGCTATCTGTGCGCTCACCTGGGCAGTGCCCCCATCGATGGTGTAGTCCCCGCACAGGACCACATCAAAGGTCCCCAGTTTTTTGATACCCGTTGAAAGAATGTGAGCCGTTGCCAGGGTGTCTGATCCTGCGAAGGCAGGGTCAGAGAGCAGAATCAAGAGATCGGCACCCATTGCCAGGGCCTCATTTAGCACGCCCTTGGCATCAGGGGGTGCCATACTCACGACAATAATTTCCCCTCCCTGCTTATCTCGGAGGTGAAGGGCAGCTTCCAGGGCGTTTTTGTCAAGCGGATTGATGGCCCCGCTAATTCCCTGACGAAGCAGGGTATTGGTTTCCGGATCAAGCGCAAAACGGGTTCGATGCTTTGGATCCGGAACAGGTTTTATGCAGACTACGAAGCGCAACGTTTAGGAACCTGCCTTTCGAAGATTGATGGATGCTTACATTGTATGCCTGTTCAGGGAAACCCGCGATCAGCTGAACTGCGACATGGCGGCGCGCGCAATGACCAATTTGCCGATTTCAGCGGTGCCACCGGCAGGGATGGTTACCAGGGCATCACGAAGGAGCCGTTGGACGGCATATTCTTTCATGATCCCGTAACTCCCATGTATCTCTATAGCCTTGCGGGCGGATCTCGCTGCGGCCTCGCAGATCCATTGCTTAGCCAGAGGGGCCGCGGCATCAACACGCATATTCCGGTCGAGCATCCAGCCCACTCGATAGGCAAGGAGGCGCGCGATCTCCAGATCGGAAAAGATGTCGGCAATGTACCACTGGATGGCCTGCAGTTTTGAGATGGGTTTTCCATAAAGAACCCGTTCGTTTGCGAATTTGACCGCCTCCTCAAGAAGGGCATTCAATATCCCCAGGCCTACGGAGGCCATGCCGGGACGGCCGCATGCCACGATATCTCCAATGGCAATGGTGATACCGTCGCCTTCATTTCCCAGCAGGTTTTCTTTGGGGACCCGGCAATCCTGGAAAATCAGTTCACCCGTGTTGGCCCCGCGCAGTCCCACCTTGTTTTCCTTCCTCCCCACTTTTGCTCCCGGGAAGTCCTTTTCCACGATAAAGGCCGAAACCCCCTTTCGTCCTTCACCGGTCCGAGCCGGCACTATCCAGTAATCGGAGAAATGCGAATTTGTGATAAAGCACTTCCTCCCGTTCAGAATATAGGTGTCGCCTTCCAGCTTGGCAGTACTCTGCATCCCTCCGACATCGGATCCGCCGGACGGTTCCGTAACGGCAACCACACCCAGCGTTTCCCCTTTCGCAAGGGGAGGAAGATATTTCTTCTTCTGGTCTTCACTGCCCCACGTATTCAATGCATAGGTAGCCATATGATGAACCTGAATGGCCATGGGTATTGCCGGGCATACCCGACCCAGTTCCTCCAGGACGATGATGCGAGCCAAATGACCCATCCCCGTGCCTCCATACTCCTTTGGGGTAATCACCCCCAATATCCCCATCTCCCCCATGCTCTTGAGAAGCTCCATCGGAAACTCTCCGCTTTCCTCCATAGCTTCCATGTGTGGAGTAATTTCTTTTTCCGCATACTCTCGAACACTCTTTCGGAGCAACTCTTCACGTTCTGAAAAATTGAAGTCCATAATATCCTCCTTTCATAATAGAACAGACAGACCGGTCTCCCTTATTGTTGAAACGATCTATTTGCAAACCTTCCTGACACAATCAATTATCGCATGAATCGTTTGGTGTAAATTGGCGTTGGATTTGTCAACGCCGTAAACCACAGAGGCGCCGAGCATGCCTGAAAATACCAGCTCCGTGATCATTTCAGTGGAGGTGTCGTCGGATATTTCACCAGCCTCTTTTGCCTCCACCAGGAGCCTGTTAATCATGGCCTTAAGCCGTACATACCCCTCGTTGAGTTCCCGGGCCAGATGGGGCCGTGAATCGGATAATTCAACTGAAAGCGTAACGAAAATGCAGCCCCCGGGAAAGTTCTCGTAATCCTTAAGGTATCTGTCTCTATAGTTTTCCAGAAGACTTTCCACTTTTTTTATGGGACTTTCGATCTCGTCCAGTCCCTTCAGACACCTTTCCCTCCAGATCTTTCGCGATTGACTCAACACGGCATTGAAAAGATCTTCTTTTGCCTTGAAGTGATTATAGAACCCACCTTTTGATGCACCCGATGCATCCAGGATGTCGTTAATTGAAGTGCTCAAAAAACCTTTCATTGAAAAAAGTCTCATGGATTGGAGGATGATTTCCTGCTTGAGTGTGTTATGGTTCATTTGATTCGATTCCATTTCTTGATATTTGAGGGAAGAAAGACAGACCGGTTGGTCTGTTTTGAAGAATATGGAAATAGGCTTATTGTGTCAAGAGATTTTTTTGTATGCCGAAGGCGTTTTAGAATTTGTGACTTTCATATAAAAAAAACGTCTACATCAAGGTTTCGATTGAGCTATATTTTATGCCATGCTATCCTTTTTCGCCAAGTCGGACGATAGGACGGTGTTGGGGAATTTTGAAGTTCTCAGCACAGGCGCCCAACCAGGAAACGACATCTGGAATGGTACAAGGAAGGTGATCGCAAATGAAAATATCCCGACCGGTCAAAGTAAGTCACACCTATACTCAAACACTGGTGGCCCCGCCGGCAACTGTATTCCCGCTCCTCTGTCCGGTTCGTGAGACGGAATGGGTTAACGGATGGGACCCGAAGCTAGTCGTCACCGAATCCGGATTTGTGGAAAAGGGCTGTGTCTTTGTGATGGAGGATCGGCCTGATGATTCCATATGGGTGGTGGCGGACTGGGATCCGGAAAGGTTTTCTGTCCGATTTGTGAAGGTGACTCCAGGTTTGGCAGTGGGAAATATCGAGATCCGTCTGAGAGTGGCGGAAGGTGGGAGAACTTACGCCGATATAACGTATGCTTACACGGCGCTGAGTAGCGAGGGCGAGACATTCGTCGATGGTTTTACCAGGAATCACTACGAGGGCTTTATGCGAGAGTGGGAAACCGAACTCAACCAGTTCCTCGCGAGGAAAGAATGAGAGAGCTTCAAGGTGATTTCGGCCTGGTCTCCCAGACAGCCTGCTCCTGGCCCGCCCCGAAGGTGAAAGAAACAGCGATGCATAGCGACCTGTCGAAAATGAAATTGCCCCTTCCATCCTTGAATGACGAGGAGGGCCTAGAGGTCCCGGTCCATCTTCCGCCCGTGATCGATGCACACGTGCACATCTTCCCGGAAGGTATTTTTGAAGCACTTTGGGAGTGGTTTGATCACAACGCCTGGCCCATACGTTACCGGTTCAAATCACCTGATGTGCTGGAATACCTGCTTTCAAGAGGTGTTCGCCATGTGGTGGCCTTCCAGTACGCCCACCGGGCCGGAATGGCAAGGGAGTTGAACCGTTATATGGTCCGCCAATGCCGAAAGTTTCCGAACAGGGTCACCGGCATGGGCACGGTTTTCCCCGGGGAAGAGGGGAGTGTCGATATCCTGAGGGAAGCCTTTGATTCGGGGCTGAAGGGTGCAAAGTTCCACGTTCACGTGCAGTGCTTTGACATGAACAGCGAGGAAATGGATCGCATCTACGACCTGTGCGCATCCGAAGGAAAACCCGTGGTGATCCATGCGGGAAGAGAGCCCAAGAGCCCGGCCTACAAGTGCGATCCCTATGTGCTTTGCAAGGCGGAAAAGGTTGAAACGGTGCTCAGGAATTTTAGAGACCTCAAGTTGTGCGTGCCGCATCTGGGGTTCGATGAGGGTAGGCCATACAGAATGCTCATAGAAAAATACGACAACCTCTGGCTGGACACGGCCATGGCCCTGACGGATTACCTTGTTCCGGGGACTCGGGCTCCGATAGATGAGATGAGGCCGGACCGCATCATGTACGGGTCGGATTTTCCCAATATCCCCTATGCCTGGGACAGGGAACTCAAATGGCTGGAAAGGGCCGGCCTTTCCCATGAGGTCATGGAGCTGATGTTGCATCGGAATGCCATGGCGTTTTTCAACATTGATTCTTGCCAAGGTTAAGACAAATGGAAAAGGCTGAGAAATATTGAAAAGGAGGAATCATCGAACATGAAAGAGATGTGTTTTGGGTATTACCAATCACCCATCGGGCTGATTGAAATCGCCGGGACTTCCGGAGCAATCCATTCCCTTGATTTCGTGGAAAGGCAGCGGGAGAATTATGCTTCCAATGGGATGATGAAAGGGGTTGTTCAACAGATCAGAGAGTATTTCAACGGGACCCGATCTGAATTCGACCTGGCAATCGACCCGCAGGGCACGGCCTTCCAAAAGGCGGTATGGCGACAATTGCTCAGAATCCCATTCGGTGAAACGGCTTCTTACGGTGACATCGCCCGTGCCATAGGCAACCCGAAGGCCGTGCGAGCGGTGGGTGGTGCCAACGGCCGGAACCCCATTTCCATCGTCGTTCCGTGCCATCGCATCATCGGAAGCGACGGCAGTCTGACGGGTTACGGCGGCGGGCTGTGGCGTAAGGAATGGCTCTTGAAACATGAAGGAGGGGCCTTCGGAGGCGAAAGGAGGTAGGCTTAAGCCGTAGGGCGTATGGCGTAAGGCATAAGACCTGAGGCACAACAGATAAGCCTTCTGGAATCCCAAGATTGGAAAAACTTATGGAGAGGGGAAAAATATGATGGACAAAAAGGCATTGACCGCGCCCTGCGGTCTGGACTGCTTCAATTGTGAGCTTTATGAGGAAAATCTGACGGAGGAGCTTGCGATGCGGATCCATGAAAAAATGGGGGTGCCGAAAGATGAGATTGCCTGTAAGGGTTGCCGAGAGCAGGATGGAAAACACTTCCACCTGGGCCGGGAGGGCTGCGCCACCCTGAATTGCGTCAAGGACAGAGGCGTGGCGTTGTGTTGCGATTGCGGAGATTTTCCCTGTGCCTTTCTGGCACCCACTGCCGACGGCGCTGCCAGGTATCCCCACAACATGAAGGTCTACAACCTGTGTCGAATCAAGAACGTCGGCCTTGAATGGTGGATCGAGGAGGAAGCGGGAGCTATCCGCAAGCGGTATTTCACCGGAAAATTTGTTGTCGGAAAGGGACAAGCGGATTAGAAAAAGGAGAAAGCATGTCTAAACACGTTGGAATCGTTGCCTGCAGCGCGGAAGGCGCTGCGCTCTGTTACCGGACCCTCTGCGCTGAAGCTTCTTTATTGATGGGTGAGCACAACCATCCGGAGGTCTCCATGCACACGCACCCCCTGGCCGAATACATGGTCCATATCCGTCCTGGGAACTGGGAGGGCGTGGCAGGGCTCATGCTCTCTTCGGCACGAAAACTGGCCCGGATTGGAGCGGAATTCGCCGTCTGTCCGGACAACACCATACACCAGGCATTCGATATCGTTCAGAAGGAATCCCCCATTCCCTGGATCCACATTGGTGATGCCGTGGGAGAGGAAGCACGGGAGCGTGGGTTTAAGAAACTCGGCATCACCGGGACCAAATACCTCATGACCGGGCCGGTTTATCCTGAGACCCTGAAGAAATACGGCATCTCATGTGAGATACCGGATGAAGGTGAAAGAGAAAGGATCGACACCATCATCTTCAGGGAACTGGTGAACGGCATTTTCCCGGAAGCATCCCGCCTCTATTTCAACGAGGTCATCGGGAAGCTGAAGGAGAGAGGGTGTGATGCGGTGGTTCTCGGATGTACCGAGATCCCCCTCATCGTGGACCCTGCGGACTGCCCGCTGCCGACCCTTGATTCTACGCGGCTGCTTGCACGGGCGGCCCTACGAAACGCTATGGAAGAATAACAATTCGTCCGTTTTTTTCAGCCCCGGAGGTAGTGCCGAATGGCATCCTCCACATCGGGGGCCAGGGGAATTCCTCTTTCCCGGAGACGGGCCTTGTATTTTTCGAATGATTGCACATGGCGGACCGATGAGACGAGGATTTCCAGATAATCTTTCAAGCGCTTTTCAACCTCTTTCCTGAATCGTTCCTTTTCTAGAAGGAGGTTCTCCACTCCCTTGATCAGCCTCAGATTGACGGGCCGGCACACGATCCGGTAAAAGATGAAGCGCTGGAGCTGGCCGTCTTCCACGTTCTCCTCCTCCACGGCCCTCCGCACCCGGTCCAGGTCCAGGCTGTCGCACACCTCGATATTCAATTCGCGTTCCTCAAGGGCCTTGAAGACCGCCGCCAGGGGCCGGGGAATCCCGCAGGTGTCCATTCCATCCAGGACACAATCCCTTCCTCGCAGATAGACCACGAGATCCAGGTCTGATCCCTCCTCGGCCATGCCGAAACTCACGGACCCCAGGAGATCGAAGGCCACCTCCATGCCCTGTTTTGCGATATCCCGGGACACGCCGCGGAGTTCCTGGATGAGCTCAACGGTTTCTGCGGTCTCATGTTGCAGGAAAAAAGTCCTGATCCGCTGGAGCTGTTGGATGGGCCGGATGTGAGAAACCTTGGGTACGATCCCTCCCATGCGACCATACCGTGTTTCATCCAGGATGATCGTGTCGAGACCCTGTTCCGTTACCCGGTAATCGATGATGTCTCGAACCTTCCCCTTTTCAATGCGGCGAAGCGTTCCCACTTCCGGGCCCTGCTCATCTATAATCAGATCCAGGAAGTACCCGCCGGGGCGGGGCCGTGAAATGGTCTCGGTTCTCCCGAAATTGGAGGGGTTGAAGAAACACGTATTTTCTTTCCATTGCCCGCCCCAATTTTCGTGGTAGTGGCCCGACAGCACGACCTGCACGGGAAACACGTCCACATAGGTGCGAATTCCGTGGCTGCCCGCATGTCCCAGCCTGGGGACCAGGTCAAAAACACCATAGGGGGGTTCGTGCAGGACCAGCATATCAGGCGTGGCTTTCTTGAAAAAAGACAGGGGCTCAGACTCCAGTCCTTTTTCTTTCACCTCTTCCCGGAAAGGGACCTGGAGATGGTCCGGCATCCCGGGCGTTCGAACCCGTGCGCCCCCGTATCCGGCCAGCCGCCGGCCTTGACAAGTGATCGTTTCCAGGTGGAGGTTCCGTTCTCGGAGACTGGTGTCCCGAAGGTCCATATCGTAGTTGCCGGGGAGGACGTAGATGTCACGGTGGGGAAACCGCCGAAAGATGAGCTCCAGACGGTCATAGGACCTTTGGAGAAAAGCCTCAGCCTGGTGAGCAAGCTTCACGTATTCTTCGGCTTGGGTGCGCAGGGCGCGATCTGATCTGATTTTTTCAAACTGGAGCGCCACTTCATAGAGAGATGCCTGCTTTCCAACCTCGCTACGGTGCCTTTGGAGAATCACCTGGAGTTCCATGAAACGCCAGGCCGTCTTGTACCGGTAAAAGGCCCTGGATACCAGGTCGCCTGCGAGAATGGTGATATCTGCCTCCGTTCGCGCCAGGAGGTTGCTCACGGATTTGAAGGCGTGGTGTATGTCCGTTGCAAAAATCAGGCGCATAAACAAACCCTTTTAGGACGCTGCAGCAAGATTCCTGACAGGAATGCCCGGTTTTGTCAAGTCTGTGCATTCTGCTCCAAATCCGGGCTGGGAAAGGGAAAAAATTGATTCGACCGGCCAAAAACGATTCTTTTTACTTCCAAATCGATTCAAATGTGCTAATATGGAACAATTGAATTGTTCAGCCATCTCGACAGTCCAAATATCTTGTAAATACGCCCCCTTCAAGACAAGGGTGAAATGAAAGCGTGGATTTCCCCGATGGATAAGAAGCAATCATTTAAAGAATTTGAACATACTGTGAAGGCGTTGGGATACGATAAAGAGAAGTTACAAGCCTTTATGGAAATTTTTGACAAGGTCTTAGGATCGGTTCGTGAACCCCTGGTGCTGCTTGATTCTGAGTTGAAGGTTGTAAAGGCCAATGATTCCTTTTACCGGACCTTCAAGGTTAAACTGGAGGGGACAGAAGGGGTATTAATATATGATCTTGGCAACGGGCAATGGGACATCCCGAAGCTTAGAGAACTGCTTGAAGATATCCTTCCTCAAAATACCACATTCAATGACTTTGAGGTGGAACATAACTTTGAGACCATAGGCCGAAAGATAATGCATC
>CAYOIU010000112.1:0-11157 GCA_964404085.1 uncultured Desulfobacteraceae bacterium
AAAAATGGCACTTGTAAAGAAAACCATTGAATTGGATCAGGACCAGATCAATCGCATCAGGACAGCCCTGAAAGCCAGATCGGAAAAGGACGCAATAAATGAGGTCCTTAAGCGATTTGACACGGATTTGCAATTGGCAGAGGTGACATTGAGTGGCGCAGGCAGTTTTGAGTTCGACGAGGTCTAAAGGGATGCAAGAAAAAGTGGTTTATGACACGAGCGTCTATATCGGAGTATTTAATCACGGCCTTTTTCAGGAAGAAATCGATGGATTCAACAAGATCATGTATCTGGTCTATCCTGTACTCCACGAACTGTGGATAGGAGCCAAAGGCAAGAACGAAGTCAATCATTTGATCAGATTTGGGGCAAAATTCATCGAATTGGGGAGACTTGTGGTCCCGGCAGCTTCTACGCAGATGCAGATTGGGAAAGTATGTCAAAAACTCCGACTTTCCGGTAAGCTTGACCCGTCCTGTCCCCGCATTTACAACGATATTTGCATCGCTTTGCTTGCCAGACAGATCGGTGCCACAGTTGTAACCGGAAATATTTCAGACTTTAAGGAGATTCATAAGGTCGTGGATTTCAGATTCCGTGATGTCAATCAACCGTCCTCAAAGGGAGGATGATGAATGATCACTGCGGGAATCGATTGCGGTGTGAAAAACACCAAGACAGTCATTTTAAAAGACGGTCAGATCATCGGAAAAGGAAAGGTGCTTACCGGCTTCGACCAGGAAACGGCCGCAGATGCATCCCTTGAACAGGCTCTCAAGAGCGCGGGGATATCGAGAGACGATATTGAAAGGATCTGCGGGACGGGCTCGTGCAAAAACTCCATCAAGATCGACGATAGGGAGGTAAACGATATCGAGGCCATGGCCAGGGCGGCCAATTATTTCTTCCCCGACGGAAGAACCGTGGTGGACGTAGGCGCAGAAGAGGGTCGTGCCGCGAAGATCGATGCAAACGGGAACGTGGTGGATTTTGCCGTCAATGAGGAGTGCGCGGCCGGCGCCGGGGTCTTCATAGAGGCGATGGCAAGGGCCCTTGAAGTGACCCTGGAAGAGATGGGCCCCCTGGCCTTGAAGTCCGATAAAAAAATCCCCATGAACGCCCAGTGTGCCGTATTTGCCGAGTCCGAGGTGGTGGGCTTGATCCATGCGAAAACGGACAAGGCCGACATCAGCAGGGCCGTCCACTACGCCATGGTCGGTCGGATCGTGTCCATGATCAGGAAGGTCGGCGTGAATGAGGGCGTGGTCATGATCGGTGGTGTTGCAAGGAACCCCGGGCTTGTGGAATTAATAAAAAAAGAACTGCACGTAGAAAACCTATTTATCCCGGATGAGCCCGAGTTCGGCGCTGCTGTGGGCGCCGCCCTTGCGGCTGCAGGGAGGTGATGAGAACCTTGAGGGCTTGGGGAAATAGAGATGGATGAAGCAAAAAAACAGGAGTTTTGGAGATGGACGGAGTCCAACTGGAAGAATCCTGATATGGACTGGGAAGACGCCAAGTATATCACCGTAGGGATTGACGTGGGATCTGTCAGCTCCCAGGCCGTGATCATGGCGGACGGACGGATTTTTGCGTACGCAAACATGCGAACGGGATACGACAGCCCCAACAGCGCGCAAAATGCCTTGAAATGGGCACTGGAACTCACGGACATGGTGGAAGACAGGATGGATTACAGTGTCGGCACCGGCTATGGAAGGGTCAACATCCCCTTTGCGGATCGATCCATTACCGAGATCGCGTGCCACGCCCGAGGCGCGAATTTCATCTACGGGCCCCGGGTCCGGACCGTCCTGGATGTTGGCGGGCAGGATATCAAGGCCATCCAGTGTGATGAGAAGGGCAGGGTGACCAATTTCCTGATGAATGACAAGTGTGCTTCGGGAACAGGCCGAGGCATGGAGGTCTTTTCCGACCTCCTCGGTGTTTCCATCAACGAGGTTGGCGACCGTTCATTTGAATACGAAGGAGAAGAGCCCGCTTCCGTGTCCAGTACCTGTGTGGTCTATGCAAAATCGGAGGCCTTGGCCCTCATGCGAAAGGGGTGGACCACGGAACAGGTCCTTGCGGCCTATTGCAGGTCTATGGCCGCGCGCATCTATCCCATCGTGGAAAGGCTGGGTGTGAACCCCGAGTTTGCGGTAACAGGGGGCATGGCCAAAAACCGGGGCGTCATGGACCGTCTCATGCACATGATTGGTCTCGAGCGCATGCAGACGAAGTGGGATCCTCAGATTGCCGGCGCCGCAGGCGCAGCCCTTTTCGGGTATGTGCTGTGTCAGAAAGGCAAAGGGAGAAAGAAACGGTAGTGGAGTTCGAACACATGGACCATGTGAAATTGACGATAAACGGCAAGAAAATCGAAGTGACCTCAGGGACCACCATCCTCCATGCCTCGCGAAAGGCCGGCATCTACATCCCCACCCTCTGTCACCATCCCGATCTGCCGCCTGCTGCGGATGCAAATCCTGCAAAGATGGTATACCAGGGTGACAGGGCGATAGAGAATACGATGCCCAACGAGGCGGGGAAGGGGTGTGGCCTCTGTGTGGTGGAAGTGGAGGGTGAAGCGGATCTGGTGGCTTCGTGTACAACGGAAGTATCTGCCGGAATGGTGGTCACAACTGAAAACGACCGCATCAAGACAAAGCGTCAGGAAAACCTCATCCCTATTCTGGCCCGTCACCGTCACGCGTGCCTGACGTGCGCCCAGCAGGAGGGCTGCTCCCGGACCCAGTGTTCCGCCAGTGTGCCTGAAAACG
Organism: uncultured Desulfobacteraceae bacterium; assembly: GCA_964404085.1. Lineage (GTDB taxonomy): Bacteria > Desulfobacterota > DSM-4660 > Desulfatiglandales > Desulfatiglandaceae > CAYUCJ01. The sequence continues at coordinate 2,784 of CAYOIU010000112.1, forward strand.
AACGCTGCTGCCCGCTGTTCGGTCACTGCGAACTCCAGGATGTGGCCCGTTACATTGGGATTTCTCCTACCACACCCAAATGGATACCGACGGATTTGCCCATCCTGAAAAATCAACCTCTCTTTGTTCGTGACTGCAACCTCTGCATTGGTTGCACGCGGTGTGTTCGCGCCTGCCGGGATCTCAGGGGGATCGAGGCAATCGGCTTTGTCTATGATGAGCAGGGAGAGGTGCAGGTGGGTTCCCTGGAAACGACCCTTGAGGAGTCGGCGTGCAGGTTTTGCACGGCCTGTGTGGAGGTGTGCCCCACCGCCGCTCTGATGGACAAATCCGTACGTCCGGGAAAAAAGGAAGAGGACCTGGTTCCCTGTCGGGAGATCTGTCCGGCCCACATAGACGTTCCCGGATATCTGCGGCTCATCGCCGAAGGCAAGAGAGATGAAGCCAATGCGGTCATCCGGGAGAAAGTCCCCTTTCCTGGGGTGCTGGGGAGGACCTGTATCCGCCCCTGTGAAGAGGTGTGCCGAAGGGGAGAGGTCAATGAATCGGTGGCTATCTGTGCCCTGAAACGCTATGCCGCTGATGGTGAAAAGGGGCTGTGGGAAAAAGGTGCAAACACAAGGACGGATACGGGGAGAAAGGTGGCCATAGTCGGGGCCGGGCCTGCCGGGCTGACGGCGGCCTTTTATCTCCGCAAAAAGGGGCATACCGTGAGCCTGTTTGAGGCCCGTAAAGAGGCGGGAGGCATGATGCGCTACGGTATCCCCCGATACCGCCTCCCAAGGGAAATACTGGACAGGGAGATCGACCATATCCTGGATACGGGTATCGAATTAAGGACCGAGGAGTCCCTGGGGAAGGATTTCAATATAGACCGTCTCAGGAGTGTTGGCTTCGACGCTGTTTTCCTAGCTGTGGGCGCACAGTTGAGCGGGCGCATTCCCATCAAGGGTGCTGAGCTGCCCGATGTCCTGTGGGGTGTGGATTTTTTGGCAGACGTTGCCGACGGCAAAGATATAGCGCTGAAACACCGGATCATCGTGATAGGCGGAGGCAGTGTGGCCGTTGACGCGGCCCTCACCGCCCTGAGATGCGGCGCCGGGGATGTGACAGTGACCTGCCTGGAAGCCCGTGAGGAGATGGTTGCCCTTGAATGGGAAGTGGAAAGGGCGCTTGCAGAAGGTGTCAAACTGATGCCCTCCTGGGGTCTCGGTAAGATCCTGAGCAAAGAGGGTCAAGTTACCGGTGTGGAACTGGTGAAATGTTCCAGCGTCTTTGACGATCAGGGGACCTTCTCTCCGGCCTTTGACGATGTGAAGCATTCCATAGTAGGGGATCAGGTGATCGTGGCTGTGGGCCAGGCCCCTGACCTGTCGTTCATAGAAGGTGACAGGCGGGTACCTGTGGATAACGGCCTCATTAGAGTAAATCCCGACACCCTCGAAACAGGGATGGAGGGGGTCTACGCGGGGGGAGACGTTACAAGCCAGGCAGGTTCCGTGATCCATACCATAGCAGTCGGCCGGCGGGCCGCATCGTCCATTGACCGTGCCCTGGGAGGGGACGGGCGGATCGATGAAGTCCTCTTTGAGCAGGAGGACCTGGATCCGCACATGGACCGCGAAGAGGGATTTGCCGGGAAACCCCGTGAAAGGGTCCCGGAACGGGATGTGGAGGAACGGGTGTCCGGGTTTGAAGAGGTGGCTTTGGGATATGATGGCGACCAGGCCGTGCGGGAGGCCAAGCGCTGTCTCCAATGCGACCTCCGTCTCTTCATGGGGTGCAACCCCAAGCCGCCGGAGAAACTGTTGCCCTTCAACAGGGAGAGCATCAGCCTGGTCCCGGAGGCGGAAGGTGTGTTCCGGCTCTATGACGAAGAGCGCAATGTCCTGTACATCAAAGGGACAGCAAACCTCAGGGAGGGTCTCCTGGAACAGCTGGAAGAGGGTTCCTCAGCCGCCTGGTTCGATTTTGAAGAAGACAAGATGTATACCAAACGGGAGAGCGAACGGATCCAGCAGTACCTCCAACAACATGGAGAGATGCCAGGGGGGGGCGAGTCGGATCTGGAAGATCTGTTTTGAACCCGAACTGAGCGATTAGCCGTCAGCAATTAGCTATTAGGTTAATGGTTACAGGATGTTTTGCCATTACAAGTTGTTCCCCATTCGGTGTTATTCCTAATTGATATAACCTCATGATTTGTCGAAGCTAAACGCTAATGGCTAATAGCTAAATGCTTAACTTGGCTTAAAGCGAGCGAGCGGCTTCCTTTTTCTTGAGTCCCCGGATATCGTAGGTCTTTACGGGTGAGTGGATTCCCTTCACCTGGATTTCGTCCATGTATTCCGCTTCCACCAGGTCTTTCACCCGGCTCATGGTCCTCTGGCTCACCAGTATCTGGCCCGGGCCGGCCTTGGCTTCCAGACGCGCCGCCACGTTGACCTGGTTTCCAATGACCGTGTAGTCCCGGTGGTTATCAGGACCGATGTTTCCCACATTCATATAGCCCGTGTTGATGCCGATGCCGATGCCCAGTTCGTGACCGTATTCAAGCCATTCACTGCGAAGATCAGAGACCTTCATCTGCATTTCAAGGGCCATGAGCACCGCCCTCTGGGCATGATCTTCAAGGGGAACGGGGTCCCCGAAGAAGATAAGCAGACCGTCTCCTATGATCTTGTTCAAGGTGCCGTCAAACCGGTGGACCGTCTCAATCATCTCGCTTAGGTATCGATCGAGGAGGTGAAATATCTCCTCAGGCTCCAGGCTGTCCGTGAGTCTCGAAAACCCGCGAATGTCCGAAAAAACCACCGTCATCATTTTTCTCTTGGATTTCCCTTCACCACCACTTTCTTCAGCGAGGATCATCTCGGTTATCTTGGGCGAGAGGTACCGACGGAGCCTGTTGGTTCGTTCCAGTTGCCTGAGCTGTGTTTGAACCCTGGATTCCAGGTTTCGGTTCATTTCCAGCAGTTCTTCCTGGGCCCGGCCGAGTTCAGCGGTCCGCTCCTTGACTTTTTGTTCCAGATTTGCGGCATACCCGTCAATCTGTTTCTTGGCCTCCTGGAGCTCCAGGTGCGCTTTCTCCATGGCGGCAAAGGCTTCATTCTTTGACTTGATGCTTTCCCTCAATTGATTCAGCGTGGCAATGAGCTCCGCGTCCGGTATTCCTTCGTTGTTCTACTTTGAAATGGCATTGGCGAATCGCTGAAACACGCTGATACGATCGTATGTCACGTCCAGGATAAAGTAGGGAGTCATAAACAGGTCGCCTTCTCTTAACAACGTCCTCCCGTTGACCTTGACCGTCTCCGTGATGAGCATGGCCTCTCTGTGCCCATCTGCGTTCGTCGTGTCGGCCTTGTTCTTCGTAAACCTTCCCAGGAACAACTCACGGTCGTCAATCTGTTCCGGTAGCAGGAAAACCTTTTCACCCACGATGCTTCGTCCCCCGTGTCCCGGGTGACGGATGGTCAGGAGACCGCCCTCTTTTTTCGGCTCGAGTCGATAGGACTTAAATTCGGGCTCCCTGGAGAAGAGAATCTCGGGGTCGTATTGCTTCAAGGGCTGCCTCACGGAGGCCGGTTCGAGGCCCCAAAGGGTGGGGATGGCGGAAATGATACCACGCAGGAAAGGATCTCCGATGTAATCGGAATTGGGATCCACGTCCCGGTGGAATTCAACTTTCAAAATGGTTCGAAATTTCCCCAAGCGACCATCGTATGCCGGAGGGAGTACAATGTCGATTTCTTTGGTGTCATTCAGGTTTCTGTTGAAAAAAGGGATGCGCCTGAAACCGTCACCAGGTGAGATGAAGAGTTTCGCAAACACATGAAAACGCCCCCACGATCTCAGGCTGGCGGATGAGGAACCGCAGGCAAAATAGAAGTTGGGTCCCCCGATTCGTTCTCTGGCACGCCGGAAAATCTTCGCAAAATTGTCGTAGGTGGTCCATTCATCTTCATCAAGGAAAAAGGACTCCGCTGATTCGAACACATCAGAGGGATAAGAGAGATCTTCAAACAAGTTTTCATGGGATCCGGTCTTCCCTTTCACATAGGCTGCAATGATTTTGATATTGCGGTTGTTGATGCAATCAAGGCGACTCATAGAAGGGACCCGGACAAAAACAGATTCAGGTTGATATGGGAAAAGTGCTCCTTTTGGTAGATCCTTTTAAGACAACGCGTGCCAATGAAGACCAATCATAACGATATTTCAGGAAACAGGCAAGGGGGTTTTCTATTTTCCATTTTATGTCTTGACATAGGCGCAAAGTGTTATAATATCAGACTTCATTCTTCGGGACGTAGCGCAGCCTGGAAGCGCACCTGAATGGGGTTCAGGGGGTCCGGGGTTCAAATCCCCGCGTCCCGACCAGGAAAATTGAAAAGAGCAAGTCGGAGAAAACCGGTCTGCTCTTTTTTGTTGGCCAAAATTGTGAACCTGATAGATTGGATAGGTTGACAATAGCCGACGAAAGTGATAACAGACCTTCTCCGGGGGACCGTCTCGTATGACAACAAAAGAGGATGTGCTCAAATATCTAAAGGAACAGCAGGGCGAGTGGGTATCAGGAGAGACCCTGAGCAACCGGATGGCCATTTCACGCTCTGCTGTCTGGAAACAGGTCTCCAGGCTGAGGCAGGAGGGCTATGTGATCCGGTCATCTCCCAACAAGGGATATGCACTCTCTGACATTTCGGAATTGCTCCTCCCTGCGGAAATCGGAGAAGGTCTTGATACCAGCATCTTCGGCAAGCAGGACATCGTCTACGAAGGAGAACTGGATTCCACCAACCACAAGGCCAAGGACCTGGCCGTCCTGGGGGCCCCGGAAGGTACGCTGGTGGTGGCGGAAAAACAGACCGGTGGACGAGGAAGGCGGGGGAGGAGCTGGTTTTCTCCATCCAGGGAGGGGATTTATGCCTCCCTTATCCTGAGGCCCAAGCTGCCTCCCAACGAGGCGCCCAAAATTACCCTGCTGACCGGTGTGACCGTGGCCGAGGCCTTTATGGCGGTCACCCCCTTGAAACCTGCCATCAAATGGCCCAATGACATCCTGATCAACGGCCGGAAGATCTGCGGCATCCTCACGGAGACCAGCATGGAGATGGATGCCATCCACCACGTCGTGGTGGGAGTCGGGATCAATGTGAACACCAGGAAGTTTCCCGATGAGCTCAAGGAAATCGCCACATCGGTATTCTTAGAAACCGGTCAGGTTTTCGACAGGGTGGTTTTGCTCAGAGAATTCCTGAATTGCTTTGAGAAAAATTACGAACACTTTCTCAGCTCCGGCTTCGGATTTATTGACAAACGGTGGAGGGAACTGGCAATCGTGCTTGGAAGAGAGGTCACTGTTCACATGATAGACACCACCTGTCAGGGGCGGGCGGTGGAACTGGACGGGGACGGTGCCCTGATCATTCAGGGAAAAAGCGGAAAACGTCGGAGGATCTATTCAGGTGACATTCAAATACATGGAAAATGAAAAAAGCAAATCAAGCCTGTCTTCTTTGCGCGGACTCGTTTACGCCGCCCTTTTTGGCGCGGGAACAGCAGTGGGCGCCTTCATCATGGTGCCCATACCGCCGGTGCCCATCACCTTGCAGACCCTGTTCCTCTATTTGGCCGCGATCATGCTGGGTGCAAGACTGGCCACCTTGAGCCAGGTGGTCTACATTACCATCGGGATCATCGGACTTCCCGTCTTTGCAGGGGGCAAAGCGGGCCTGGGGGTCCTCTTCGGCCCCACGGGGGGGTATCTCGTCGGGTTCATTCCTGCGGCTTACATTATCGGCAAATGGAATGAAATGCTCAAGAAGCCCTCCCTCATACAGGCTGCGCTCAGCATGGTGGCAGGGACCCTTATCATTTACCTCTTCGGCGTCTTCCAGCTCTCCTTGGTGGCCAAACTGGGATTGGGCAAGGCCGTTGCAGTGGGCGCTCTCCCGTTCCTGATCGGTGACGGCGTCAAGATCGTCGCTGCAACCTTGATTTCCAGGAAGTTGGGTGAATATATCCGGGTCTGAGGGCACAGAGATGATTGAAGCCAAAGGTTTGATATTCAAATACGATGATAGCCGTGAACCGATTCTCAAGGACATTAGTCTGGAGGTCCGGAAAGGCTCGTACGTGGCCATTATCGGGCCCAACGGGTGCGGGAAGACCAGCCTGCTTCGGCACCTTAATGGACTGCTTCTCCCGGGTGAGGGGGAAGTGGTGGTGGACGGCCTGCGAACGCGGGACAACGTTTCCCTCCGGGAGATCAGGCGGTTGGTGGGCATGGTCTTCCAGAACCCGGACACCCAGATCGTTGGAACCACCGTGGAGGAGGATGTCTCCTTCGGGCCCTCCAACCTCGGATTGTCTCCCCCGGACATCAGAAAGCGGGTCGAAAGGGCCCTGGACCTCGTGGGCATGAAGAAATATGCACAGCGTCCACCCCATACCCTTTCGAGCGGCGAAAAACAGCTCGTGGCCATTGCCGGCGTTCTGGCCATGCAGCCCAAATACATCGCCCTTGACGAGCCGACCGCCTATCTGGATCCCGCTGCAAGAACGAATGTTTTCCGGGTATTGAGGAGACTCCACGAGGAGGGCATTGCCATTATCCACGTGACACACCACATGGAGGAAATCGTCCATGCAGATGATATCTTTGTCATGAACGGCGGCAGGATAGTTCAGAGAGGAAAGCCGGCAGATGTCTTGACAAAGACCGCCTGGCTGAAGGGGTTGGGTCTGGATGCGCCGAGGGTGACGGAGCTCATGTGGAGGCTGAAGGATATGGGCCTCGACACCATAACGGAATCCCTGACCATGGACCATGCCTGTGCCCAGCTCTTCTCGCTGATTGCGGCAAAGGCACCGGGAGCGTGAATCTGAATGGTACATCTGGGACAATATCTTCCGGGTGAATCGGCGATTCACCGGTTGGACCCACGGGTCAAAATTGTTTCGACGATCGTGATGAGTCTCCTCATCCTCTGGGGGGAGACCCCTTCCCTGATGCTGATCACCCTCCTGGTCCTGTTTGCAGTCCGTGCATCGGGTCTGCCTTTTCGCCATCTCGTCACGTCCCTCAAGCCCGTCCGGTTTTTTCTCCTGCTTTTTTTCTTCCTTCACCTGTTCCTTGGAGAGGCTGAATCCATTGCTTCCCTTTCCTGGGGCCCCATTTCCTTTACCTATGAAGGTCTCTACAAGGGATTGACCGTGGTGTGGCAGTTTTCCCTCCTTATATGGGGATCTTCCATCCTCACGGCAACGACCTTCCCTTCGGGACTCGTGAAAGGGCTGGAAAGGCTGTTGAGGCCTTTGCGGAAAATTGGGGTTCCTTCCGATGATCTGGCCTTTATGGTCTCCATAGCGCTGCGGTTTGTGCCCGCATTTCTGGAAGAGCTTGAGCGAATCAAGGAGGCCCAGACAGCCCGGGGTGCTGATTTCAGATGCGGAGGACCTGTCAGGAGGACCAGGGCAGCGGCAGGTTTGCTGGTTCCGCTGGTCCTGTCCTTCGTTCGACGAGCCGACGATCTGGTCATTGCCATGGAGGCAAGGGGCTTCAGAAGCGGCCCCAGGACCAGCATGAACGAGATGCAAATGACAAGGGTCGATTACGCGGCGATCACCATTATGGTCCTCCTCAGCGGCTTCCATATCCTCCATGGTGTCTGGCCACTCGGCTGGCTGTGACAAGAGCGCTGACCAATGTCAATAAAGGATTCAAGGGGCCGAGGATTCGAGGGTCCAAGTGAAAGAAGTTGTCTTGCTGATCCTTCCACTGCACCCCTTGGCCCCTTGAGCCCTTGACCCCTCAAGCCGTCGGCTATAGCTGATAGTGGTTGACTCTGGCAGTCAAAAAATTATTCGTCAGGCGTCAAAAAAATGTCTTAATTAGCATTTTCTTGAATTGTGGAATTTTGCCGTCTTTTCAGAATTCCCCGGCAAGAAAGAGAATGCGGAAGGCGGAGGAATAAAAGATGAACGTCGAACATCGAACGTCCAACATCGAACATCGAATAAACAAAAAGAAAATGAGGCGGGGGGAGGATAAAGGCTAAAGAATGAAGGCAAAAGGCGGAAGTAGGAAGGACCAAGGTGTATGGCCAAGAAGCCAAAAGATAAAGAAAGAGCAATTGAACGGATTAACAAGGGTTTAACAAAGTCAAACTGGCACGACAGTTGCAGAATTAAAGTTTCTCGTTAAGTTCTTTTCAGCATAACCATGCGAAAAAGATATGCTCATCCTGCGGAGGTCATATGGACGCAAAAATCATCAACCCGTTTATTGAGGGTGCCATTCATGTGCTCAATACGATGTCTTCAACTGCGGCGACACCAGGTAAACCCTATGTCAAGAATGATCGCA
>CAYOIU010000113.1:0-11093 GCA_964404085.1 uncultured Desulfobacteraceae bacterium
CAGGATCGATAGCTTCCACGCGGTGGCCCGTTCTGAGGTCTATCCCCTGTTTTTCCCGGAAGACCTGCGGCCGTCTGACAATGAGGTCATCCATTTCCCTCGCAGGATCCGCCATATTGTATGGCATTCCGCATGCGCTGTATGAGACATCTCCAGTCTGCTCGAGGACAGTCACCTCCATATGGGGTTTTCTTCTCTTTGCCCGGCTTGCCGCACTCATGCCGGCCGCATCTCCACCGATGATCACAAATTTCATGTTGTTTCCTCCTCATTGGGAGGGGTTGCATAGTAAATCATCCCATCCCTCCGTTCCGAAACGATCTGTTGGCTGCGTGTCAGCTTGCCCAGGTATTTTGAAACCTCGTTCATGTGCATCCCGAAAACCTTTCCGATTTGTTCCCCTGTGCACGGCCTCCGTTTCAACATGGCGAGAATGGCATCCTGGCTTGCATTAAAATGGCTTCCGGGTTTTGCCCGGAACTCGGCAATGATCTCCGCTTTTGGATCAAACAAACCGGAGAGGCTTTCCATCTCTTCTCGAGTGAGGGGAAGGGCGATATCTTCCGCGGGCGGACGAACGGCTGTATTCAGTTGAACACGGTCAGGGGCTATGTCGCGTGCCAGGTTTGCAATCTTTTCCACCTCTTCAGTCCGTGCATTCATCCCCTTGATGAGAAAGACTTCCAGGAACAATGTCCCCGAATATCGCGCACGAAACGCCTTTTCCCCTTCCACCAACATGTCAAAACGGAGTGAAGGGTGGGGGCGGTTCACCAAAGTAAAAGATGGGTCATCCCAGGCGCTGAGAGATGCCTTGACAATAGAGGCATGGGAAGCGCCCTTTCGAACCTCGGGAAGATAGAGCATGGTACCGTTGGTCAGGAGGAGAGCGGGAATCTTGCTTTTTTTGCGGATAAATTCAAGGATCTCTCCAAAACGGGAGTGGAGCGTGGGTTCTCCGGAACCGGAGAGGGTGATATAATCAGCCTGCCCATCCGTTTTCAACCAGTCCTCGAGTTCGGATATCACGTCCCCGGTGGGCACGTATTCTTTTCGTTTCACGGACGCTTTGGCCGTGCGCCCGAGCTGGCAGAAGACGCAGTCGAGACTGCAGGTCTTAGGTTTGCTGAGGTCAACTCCCAGGGAACGTCCGAATCGGCGAGAAGGTACCGGTCCGAACAGATAGCGATATTTTCTTGGCATGGCTTTGATACTCCATCTTTCTACTTGAATTTCTATTCATCCCTGGCGTGCGGTGCACGCCAAAGCCCTCGGCCCTCCGGATATCATAAACCTTTCAATGTCTAAAACGCAAGCCGCATCGATGCGTGCAGAGGCGAACAGAGGCCATCCCGCCAAACGCGGGACAGATGATGCATTGAGGGTGGATCAGGGAAGGTTTTCACTTCTTGACACGCACAGGGGTTTTTTCTATACTGCGTCCCAAAAGAGAAAGTTGTTTCATTCGTTCCTATTCCTTTTTTCCGTTCCGAAAGACGGATTTCCCGTCTTAGATAAGCCGACTTTTCAACCGTTTGTCCATGTTTTCGAGAAATGATTGTCAGAGACTATTCGTTGAACCAAAGGGAGGAGAGCCATGAACGAAGAAGGAAACGTCCAGCCGGAAAGCGTACCCCCTGAACCCCCCAAGACCAAACCCCAGGAAACCACGCGAGCAAAAGCTGATCCGGTAAAGCGCATCATTGCCATCATCATCGACAGTGTCGCTGCTATGATCGTGGGGTTTATTCCCTTTGCGGGGGGAATTATCGGCGCCCTCTATATGCTCCTGCGGGATGCCCTGCCCATCGAGGGCCTTGAATATAAAAGTATAGGCAAGAAATTGCTGAAATTGTCCGTTGTAAAAGTGGAAGGGCCACCGGCCAGGATCGACTATGCCACTTCTGCCAAGAGGAACTGGATGTTCGCCCTGGGGCCAATTATGCTGTTTTTTCTATTCATTCCAGTCCTCGGCTGGATCCTCGATATCCTGATCGGGATCGGGTGTTTTGTCCTCGTGATCATTGAGCTGGTCAGGATTTTTTCCGATGAAAAAGGGATCAGACTGGGCGACAAAATGGCCGGGACCATGGTCGTGGAAGATTAGCCGGCCTACCTGGCGGTTCCTTCTTACCCCTTGCTCAACATGATTCTCGCGTCCGCCACTACGCATTGTTCCGTCGAGCAGAGGACGGGATTCAGGTCAATGGATTCAATGGATTCGTGGATATCCATGACCAGGTCGGAAAAGGCAAGGAGGACCTTTGTTAATGCTTCCCTGTTTACGGGTTCTGCTCCCCGGTACCCTTCCAGCAGGCGATGCGCCTTCAGGTTCTTGATCATTGAAGGCACGTCCGGTTCTTTCAAGGGGGCCATTCTCAGCACCGTGTCCTTGTAGATTTCCACTTCAGTGCCCCCCATCCCGAAGAGGATGATCGGGCCGAACTGCTCGTCCACCTTGGCTCCGACCATCAATTCGATACCGGGGACCATTTCTTCCACCAGCATGCCGGCGAATTCTTCCATTTGACTGAATGCCTGGAAGGCGTCATGGAGCCATTCATCATTGTCAATCCCGGTAACCACGCCTCCCACATCCGATTTGTGTAGGACTTTTGGTGAAACCACCTTGGCAACCACCGGGAACCCATGCTGCCTTACGAACTGCAACGCCTCCTCCGGGTTCACGGCCAACGCAAACCGGGGAACAGCGATTCCATAGGAACGCAATATGCTTTTGGCGTCTGGTTCAAGGATCCATCCATTGGTTCTTGACGCCTCGAGTAGTGTGGCGATCTCTTTTTTCAGCATGGCTGACACCTCCGGAGTGCCTCGGCCATAAGCACTGCCGCTTCAATGGAATGGGAGACCGGGACACCATTCAGTTCAAATCCTTCTATGAGCATTCTGTATTTTTCCACGTGGGGCACATAGGCGATCAACGCCTTGCCCTCTTTTTGGTAAATACTGCTCAGTCTGGCTCCAAGATCAGATGTGATGCCGGGAAGATACGGGAGAAGGAGCATCAGGACACAGTCTATCTCCGAGATGGTGCTTAGGTGGGTTGCAGTGGAAACAAAGTCTTCGTCCACGGCGCTGCCGGTTAAGTCAATGGGATTCCCGAGAGAGGCAATGGCTCGGACACTCCTGGAGAGGTCTTCCCGGATCCTTTCTTGTTCGCGGGTTGTGTGGCTGGGAACAATAAGACCGTGGGCCGAACAGCCATCCACCGCCATGGCACCATGTCCGCCACTGCCGGTGATGATGCCTATCTTGCCTTCGATGGGCGTTTGATAGCAGCTCAAGGATTCACAAAAGGAAATCAACTCGACCTCATCTCTGGCTTCTACCACGCCCATTTGTGCGAGGACCTGGGAAAAGACCTCGTAGTCTCCGGCAAGGGACGCGGTGTGGCTCGACACGGCCCGGCTCCCTCCAGGGCTCTTTCCGGACTTGATAACGATAACCGGTTTCGGGCATCGGGCCGCCGCCAGAACAAAATCGCGCCCTTCGCCCTTGGCAAAGCCTTCAACATAAAAGGTAACCACCTTTGTCCCGGGATCTTTCTTCAGGTATTCCAGGAGATCTATCTCCCTGATCATGGCCTTATTCCCGATACTGACACCCAGAGAAAGCCCGATACCCTCTTCCCTGAATTTGAGCATGTGGTCCACCAGGATGCCCCCGCTCTGGCTGACCACGGCAACATTTCCCTGATCAGGCCGGACCATGCGCTCACTGGGGAGAAAGAAAGAGTCAACAATGGAGGGGGCATAGATCCCCAGACAGTTCGGGCCGATAAAGGGGAATTCAGCCTTTCTCGCTATGGAAACCAGGGTTTCCTGGAGGTCATTGCGGCCGATTTCAGCAAAGCCACCGGATACGATGACAGCCCCTCCCGCCTTGGACTCGATGCATTCAGAGAGGATTTCGGGTACATGTTCGGCCCGTGCGGCAATCACGGCAAGATCCACTTTTTCAGGGATGTCCGATATTTTTTTTAACACCCTCTCCCCTTGCAGGGATCCACCCTTTGGGTTGATCGGAAAAACCTTTACCGGATACCGCAGATGATTTTTTCTAAAGATGACATTGGCTGGATGCTGATCGTTCTGCAATGAAACGCCGATGACCGCCATCGTTTTTGGCTTGAACAGGGGCCGGAAATCCATAACAATGTAACTCCTTTCTTACATCCTTCCACGCCTGATGATGGATATGAGCAGCCAGAAGCCCATGAGGCCCGCTATGAGGAAACCGGCGAGGCCGATAACGGGTATTTCATGCCATTTGGGAGGGATTCCCGAAAGGACAATCAGGGAAGACCCTATGATCAGGGCCGCAAGGACAATTGCGAAGGCGATGCGGTTGCTCACACGGTCATGGGTGGCGAGCATGGGCTCCAGGCCGCGATGCTCGAATGCGATTCTTGTTTTGCCGCGCCTGGCAAGCCTCAAGATCTCACGAAGTTCTCCGGGAATCTCACGAAGCAAGCTGACGATTTCGGCACCTGTTTCGAAGATATCCCCCGCAACGCGCTTTGGACGTAAGCGGTCCAACTGGATACGCCTGATAAAGGGCGCCGCCTTCTGCATCGCGTCGAAATCAGGATCGAGGATCCGTCCAAGCCCTTCCACGGTGGCCAGGGCCTTGAGCATGAGGAACAGGTCAGGAGGAATGCGCAGCTGGTATCTCGTGGTCATTTCCACCAACTGCTGCATGAGCTTGCCCAACTGGATCTCCTTCAACGGGCGATAAAAGTGTTTATCAATAAATTCGGAAACGTCCCGCTCCAGTGATACGCGATCCGTCTCCGCATCCGAGGTCGTGAGTCTGAGAAGAGAGCGGGTCGCCTTGATCTCATCTCGCAGCACGATTGCCCGGATGAGTTCGGTGAACTCCTCCCGGGTCTGTCTCCCAATTCTGCCCATCATACCAAAATCCAGGAAACAGATGACGTTCTGTGGGAGGATAAAGATATTTCCGGGATGGGGATCGGCGTGAAAAAATCCATAGGTGAAGATCTGTTTGAGTACAAGTTCGAAACCCCGGTGCGCGACCGTTCGCCGGTCAAGACCCGCCTCGGCCAGCTGCTCCAGCTCCGAGGCCTTGATGCCGCTGATATGCTCCATGGTGAGCAGGTGCCTGGTGGTGAAGTTGCGGTAGACTTTCGGCACATAGAGGGTCGATTCGCCGAGGAACTGCATGGCAAATCGTTCCGTGTGGGCGGCTTCCAGGTTATAGTCCAACTCCATTTCCAGGGTCCGGGCAAATTCCTCAACGACCCTCGTGGGCCGGTGAATTTCCATGGCCTTCAGGTGTTTTTCCATGAGGATGGCGAGATGCAGCATGATCTCGAGATCAATGTCTATGGTTTTCTGAATACCGGGGCGCTGAACCTTGACGATGACCTTGTCGCCTTCCACCAGCCTTGCTTTATGAACCTGGCCTATGGAGGCGGAAGCAAAGGCCGTTTCTTCGAATTCCTCGAAGACCGCATGAAGGGGAACGCCCAGCTCCCTCTCAACGGTCTCTTTCACAAGATTAAATTCAAAGGCAGGAACATGGTCCTGTAACCGGGTCAGCTGCCGGGTGAATTCCACCGGCAGGAGGTCGGGACGGGTGGAAAGGATCTGTCCCATCTTGATGAAGGTCGGTCCCAATTCCTCCAGGGACATCCGCACCCTTTCCGCCCGGGAAAGGGTTTCAATCTTTTCTCTGCGCTTGCGGGAGATCATCTGCAGACCGATCTCCAGGTATTGCTCAATCTTGAGGGTGTCAATCAGGTCTCCGAAACCGTATTTGAACAGGACGGTAAGGATTTGGCGATACCGCTGCATGTGGCGGTATGTCCTGCTGATCATCCCTATTTTGCGGATGTACATGCGGTCTCCTTGCATCAAAGGATTTGGGAGAAAATGGCTGCATTCACGAGGCGAGAATGAAGTAAATGACCAGAAGCAATCCGATTGCACCCAACAAAAGGGCCAATAACACATCGGCGGTCCTTGATGGACGGTACGTATCCTCCAGGATTTCTCTTTCTGTCTTGAGAAATCGATAGGTGGCGAGGATAGCTGCTCCCGCGCCCAGTATCACCACAAGAATTCCCAGAAAAGCGATGGCTTTGCTTCCTTGTGCGCCATAAGGAACCAATAATTTTTCAATGATAAAGCCAAAGGCCATAATGCCGATGCTCGTTCGGATCCAGGCCAGAAATGTGCGTTCGTTGGCCATGTGAACCCTGCGGTTCATCACTCGGGCCTGCTTTTTTTCCTTCGTCATCTTCTTTCTGGAAAAAAATATCGTAAGACTCCTTACTATGTCAACCTTCTTTGATCTTGGAGGACCCGGGGATCAGGGTCTGCGTACTGACGACCCCTTGAAGATTCCTCATGGCGTCATGGACAAACTGGCCGATAATCTCTGCGTCTGAGGCCAGGAAATCCCTGGTAAGAGTAATCTTCACAAGGAGGTCAACGTCACCGTGGACCGAATGGACTTCTTCCACTTCGTTCAAGGCAAACAGTTTGTCCATGATGCGGAACTCTTCTTTCGGCTTCACACGCATGAGCACAAAGGCCGTTATTTCCCGTTTCATCTCGGGATAATCAAATTCTTTCATCTTCGCCATGTTCTTACGAAATGCCTCCATATCTTTGGGGATAAGCCGGTCAATCCCGATACCGTATCGCCTGGATTGGTCCCTTTCCCACTGATGGTAGGAAATATAAGTATAGAGATCAGCACTCGTACGCCCGGGGAAAAACCTGATCAGGTCTTCCCTTTCTATGATGGCCAGCAGGGGCCTGTAGATGGTCCTGTACCAGTCCGACGAGGCATTTTCAAGCGTGACAGGGGTTTTCCCGGTCTTTTCCAGAAAGTGGAGGTGACGGGTGATCTGTTCCATGAGATGGCCATATTGCCCCACCTCCGTCAAAGAAATGGCCTCGGGCAGGACGATCTTTTCCCGGAAATCCATCCGTTCACGGTACAAGATATTCTCCAGGGTATCTTTGGAAGGCATCAGTTCAACGATACGCGCATCGATGTCTGAAAGGCCCAATTCTTTTGCCACGGAGATGCGATGATTGCCGTCCAGGGCAAAGAATTCATCCTTGATCTGGTAGAGCTTGACCGGAGGTAGAGATTTTCCGTTCCGCATGGCATCCCTGATGTGCTCAAGCCTTTCCCGGGGTACGTGTTGTTTGGGCCGGAACCGGCTGTCAAAGTCATGATAGCGGCCCACGCTGCCCACAATCTGATCGAGGGGCACGGAACGGATGCCTCTCTCTACGGGTTCGAAGGCCTCTTCATGCCTCTGCTCTTCTTCGAAGTCCTTGACCTCGTCCAGGCGCCGACGGTGCTTCCACGCATTTCTGAACCTGTCAATGAAGTTGTTCATGTTCGATCTCGAAGAGGTGGTAGCCGCAACTGTTGATGACCCGGGTCCCGTTGACCGTGGTTTGACGCTTGGAGGTGTCTGAAGAATCAAAGTGAATATGTCCGTGGACGAAATAGTCGGGGGCATATCGCTTGATCAGCCACCTGAAGATCCTGAATCCTCTGTGACACGGGTCTTCCTGGTCATGGATATGCAACGGGGGTGCGTGCGTGATTACCATATCGATCCCCCCCTTGAGCCAGATCTTGGGTCTGAGTTTCCAGACAATCCTTCTCATCTCGTTTTCCGTATATTGATGAGGACCGCCATTATACCAGTAGGAACCTTCCAGGCCCAGGATTTTGATTCCCTTGAATTGAACCAGCCGGGCGTGGATATTCCTGCAATCTCCGGAAGGCTTGGAGGTCTGCCGAATATCGTGGTTTCCGTGTACATAGAAAAGGGGGACCCTGAGGGCATTTGAGAGAAACCGGAGGTATTCCGGCGGCAGATCACCGCAGGAAAGGATCAGTTCCACCCCTTTGAAACGCTTCGGTTCAAAGCGATCGTAAAGGATAGGTTCCACGTAATCTGAGACAGACAGGATTTTCATACGAATATCAATTCTCAGCGGGGGACCGGTCCCAGGGTGACCTGTACAAAATCATCGGGCCGTATCCATTTAATAAACGCGCTTTGAACCTCCCGGGCTGAGATCTTCAGGTAGCGTTTGGCTCCACGCACCGGTTCATCCAGGGGCAGCTCTTCTATTGCCAACCCGAGAAGGGTTTCGCCGATGTCGTTTATGCTCGATTCAGAGAGCGGAATTTGTCTGACCAAGAGCATTTTCGCCCTGTTGAGTTCTTCGGAAGTGACAAGTTCATTCTGCATTTGTCTCAGATTTTGTACCACAAGCGAATGAGCCTTGGATACTTTGGGCGGGTCACAGCCATAGACCACGCCGAAAACCGATCTGGTTTTGCGTGCCTGGAGAAAGGCCTGGACCGTATAGACGAGCCCGGCCCTTTTTCTGAGGTCCCGGTAAAGTCTCGTGGCATAGAAGCCTCCAGAGAGCACGTGAAGGCCCACATTCAGCGGGTAGTAATCGGGATGGGTCCGTGTAATCCCGAGCGTTTCAACCAGGGTCACTCGGTCCTGTACCCGACTCTTGTCCGGTACCATGGCCGTTGCAGGCTTGTTCGGGGGTACCAGAGGCAGGTCCGTCTCGGGTTTTGGTCCTGAAGCATGCCAGGTGTCGAAGTACTTTTCAATGGTGGCCTTTGCCTTTTCAGGGGTCACTTTTCCAATGATGACGATGGTGGCGAGATCCGGACGAAAGATTCTTCCATAGTATTGCCTGACCTGCTGCAGGGTAAGGGCCTTAATGGTCCCGGGTGTCGCCTCCCGCTGTCTGGGGTCATCCTTAGGGTAGAGCCTTTTGACAAGGGCTCGCCTGGAGAGGTATGAAGGGCTTTGGAGCTTGCCTGCAATGTGGGCGGCGGTCTCGCTCTGGACGATCTTAAAGGCCCGGCCAGGCAGGGCAGGATGCAGCAGGTTGTCTGCGAGGAGTTCCACTCCCCGTGCGAAATGGTCTGTCACCACGCCCAGAGAGAAGCTCCTTCCCACGTCCACATCCGCCGCAATATCATCCACCGCCTTTTGGAAGTCCAATCGATTCAGGGTGGTTGTCCCGTAAGAAAAAAGGCCGTCCAGCACCTCGGTGATACCTTCCTGCCCGATGGGTTCCTGCAATTCCGGCGTGTTCTTGACACGTCCGTAAAGAGTGACGGTGTTGCTGATGGTTGCAGGCTGGATGATCAGCCGAAGCCCGTTTTTCAGGGTGATCACCGTGGGATGAACCCTGGAGGCAGGGACTGAAGATAGCATGGTCGCCTTTGTGGCCCACGAGGGTAGTGCCACCGCTTTTGTCTGTTTCGGGCCGAAAGACTCTGTCCCCTGGAAGCCTTTTGATGGGACGGGCTTTCCCGATTCATGGGGTATCAACACGCCGACGATTGCGTTTTGGTTCCGGAGACAGGTGCGGGCAACCCGGTTTACGTCTGAAACCGTTACGCTCCTGATGGCCGTGATGTTTTCATCAGGAGACTTTTTCCCTTCAAGAGCGATGGCCCTGGCCCATACCCCCGCAAGACCCTCGATGGAGTTTTTTCGGAATTCAGCGGCCGTGATTTCTTTCCGCTTTGCCGCTTTTACGAGATCATCGGGTATACCATGTTTCAGATAGTCGTCGATAATGCCTTTCAGCATCTGAACGACCGTTTTCGCCTCCTTGCCTTTCGGGAAACCTGCTATGGCATAGCCAAGCCCCACATCCTTGAAGGGGCTGTTGTTGAACCCTGCGAAAAGGACCTTTCCGTCCGCCGCCAGCCCATAGAGTTTGGCGCGCTGGCTGTCCAGGACATCCGCCAGGATTTGGGAGGCCGCGAGATCGGGGCTTGTGTATCCGGGGAGTCGGTAGGCCACAATCGCCATCTGATAAGGCAGATCAGATTCAAGCTGAATGTGTGCGGGCTTGAGCGGAGAAAGGTTTGTCTCGGGCCTTGGAGGCAAGGGACGTGAAGACAGGTTCCCAAAAAGCCGCTTCACCAGGGTGAGGACATTTGGTGGATGCACATCGCCGGCAATCACCAGAACGGCATTGTTGGGCACGTACCAGGTATCGTGGAATTGTTTGAGCATGGCGCCGGTGGTTTTGTCAAAGGAGGGGCGTGTCCCGAGTGCGTCATGCGCATATGGGGTGCCAGCGAACATACGCGCCAAGAGACGGGAATAGAACACATACATCGGGCTGGAAAGATCCCGGGCTACTTCCTGTTCTATGGCACCCCTCTCTTTGGACCAGAGCGATTCGCTACCGAGTACCTCTTTCATGCGTATGGCCTCTATCCTGAGAGCGGTTTCCAGGTCGTCCGCAGGCACCGTGAAAAAATACTGTGTCACGCTCTGCCGGGTGAAGGCGTTGGATCTTCCTCCCATGGCCGCCGTAAGACTGGCAAGCTGCTCGGCGGAGAGGTCCTTGCTGCCGCGGAACATCATGTGTTCCTGGGCATGGGCCATCCCGGGAAACCCTTCCGGTGCCTCATTTGAACCAACCAGATAGGTGAGGCGGGTGGTCACCACAGGGGCAAGCGTGTTTTTCAGAATCACGACCCTCAGGCCGTTCTTGAGGGTTGCACGAAGGATGTCGTTCCCTTCCGCAGCCTGTGCTCGGAAAGCGAAAAGGCAAAGAAAAAAAAGGGTGATGATTAGGGAAATGCGTGCTCTCGTGTGTTTCATGTGCCTCTCTCGATCTCCTCCTGCTGCCCGGTCGGCAGCAGGGGAAGATGAATGGTGAATACAGATCCTTTTCCCACTTCACTGTCAACTGTCATCCTACCACCGTGGGCTTTTACGACCGCTCTGACCAGGCTAAGACCAAGGCCCAGCCCCCTTTGATGGCGGCTATGATCACCCCTGTAGAGGCGATCCCAGATCTTTCGGATGTCTGCTTCGGGGATGCCTGATCCCTGGTCCGCGACGGAGATCAAGAGGGTGTCTTTGTCCTGTCGGGCCCCAAGCTCGATGGACCCTCCCCCTTCCGGGCTGTACTTGATGGCATTGTCCAGGAGATTGGCCAGGACCTGGGCCATCCGGGCGGCATCAGCTGAGATGCTGAGATCGTGCGGGGCCTGGACACGGATAGTGATTC